>JABXKU010000137.1 GCA_013619105.1 Desulfuromonadales bacterium | reverse complement strand
ACCTAATATATATATTAGCAACGTATCCCCTTAGATCCCCTTTGTACCCCCCGAAAGTACCACTCGGCTCTCCGTTTCGGAGAGCGGCCAAACCCGTCTCCGAGTCTTATGCCTAAAAGGATGGACCTTATGGCTGAAAGACCGGCAGGGTTTCGTTGGAAACGGCGAAGCCTCCCTTTCGGAAAGGAGATTTTGGCTCTGTACAACCTCGATTGAGCAAGGGAGAGAAGCACATGTTAGGTGGTTATTGGCAAAAAATTGCAGTGATTGATTTGACTACTGAAAAAGTGGATTACATCAAGCCCAGCGAAGATGATCTTAAGAATTTTATTGGCGGAAGTGGCCTGGGGGCCAAGCTTCTGTATGAAAATACCAAGCCGGGTATCGATCCGTTAGGCCCAGAAAATGTCATGATCTGCATGACCGGCCCTTATGTCGGTACCAAGGTCGCTCAATCGGGCCGTTGGGAGCTGATCACCAAGGGGCCTCTGACCGGCGGTTACCTTGAAGCGGACTGCGGTGGTAAGTGGGGAGCAACCCTCAAGTCTTGTGGTCTAGACGGCCTTATGGTCAAAGGCAAGGCCCAACAACCGGTATATATCACCATCGAAGACGACAAGATCGAGATCAAAAAAGCCGACCATCTGTGGGGCAAGGGCACCTTTGAAATTGATGTGATTCTCAAGGAAGAGTTGGGCAGAGGATCTCAGGCGATCTCTATCGGCCAGGCCGGGGAAAAACTGGTTAAGTTTGCCTCCATCATGACCGACGGGCGCGAAGGCCGTACCGCTGGTCGCGGTGGCGGCGGCGCAGTCATGGGCTCAAAAAATCTGAAAGCCATAGCATGTAAGGGGACCAAAAAAGTCACCATTGCTAGACAAGAACCCTACGATGCGCTGGTCAAAGAAATTCGCGCCAAGACTATGGAGGTTCATGACGGACCGCTCGGGGAATACGGCACCTCCTGTAACGTGCAAGGCTTTAACGATTGTGGCGACCTGCCGATCAAAAACTGGCTGTGGGGTAGCTGGGATAAGGCCAGCAAAGTTTCTGGCCAGGAACTGGCCAAGACCGTCCTTAAGAAACGCTACCATTGCGGTGGTTGTCTGATCGGCTGTGGCCGTACCGTAGAGATCCCCTCGGGTGCCTTCCAGATGAAGGAGGGTGGAGGTCCCGAGTACGAAACACTCGGCATGCTCGGTTCCAACTGTCTGATCGACGATGTCGAAGCCATTTGCAAGGGCAACGAATTGTGCAACGACTACGGCATAGATACCATTTCGGCCTCTGCATCGATCAGTTTCCTTATGGAAGCCTGGCAACATGGCATGATCGACAAGGAAGATACCGACGGCCTGGAGATGACCTGGGGTAATGGCGAAGCCATGGTCGAGATGATCAAGAAAATTGCTTTACGCGATGGTATCGGGGACCCTTGTTCTCAGGGCATCCTGGAGGCTGTCAAGCGGGTCGGTCCAGCCAGTGAAGAGTTTGCCATTCACGTTAAGGGCATGGACTTCCCGGCTCACGACCCGCGCGGTCGCGGTGGTCTCGGGGTTGCTTATGCAACTTCCAACCGAGGTGCCTGTCATATGCAGGCCTACAACCAGGACTTCGAGGGCGAAGGCTGCTTCAATATCGCTGACCTTGGCTACGATGCGCCGCTGCCGCCTTACACCAACGAAGGCAAAGGCAAGTTCGTCGCCGATCAGCAGCATTTCATGAGCATGATGGACTCGCTGAAACTTTGCAAATTCTCCATCTTTGGCGGTATGACCGTAGGTCCGATGACCCAGTTCCTCAACCATATCACCGGCTGGGACTTTACCAACGAGCAGTGGATTGAATGCGGCGAACGGATTTTCAACATGAAGCGCCTGTTCAATACCCGCGAAGGTATCAGCCGTAAGGACGATACCCTGCCGGCTCGCATCCTCGCCAGCCCCCGCCAGGGTGGTTCTGGCGACTATGTGCCTGATCTGGGCTATATGTTGCGTGATTACTACCGTGCCCGTGGCTGGGACGAGTGGGGCATTCCCACACCAGAAACCCTTGAGCGTCTAGGTCTTAATGGCTATGAATACCGCAAGGGCAAGCGCACTACTGAAAATCAACGGTAATTGTTGCTAGATCAGTAAAATAACAGGCCGGAAAAAGGGTGGTCTGCCCTGCCAGATTGATGGCAGGGCAGACTGCTTACCCCAAAAGCGCAATAGGAACGGTCCGCCACAGATTCGCGGACCAAGGGGAGGTAGCATGTCAACACTTGTATACGATAATGAGAGCGTTGCCTTTGACTGTGAAAAAAGTATAGCCGAGGTTCTGATTGCCAATGAAATTAATCCGTCTCTAGTGATGGTCCGGGTAAATGGCCAAGTGATCATCAGGGAGCAATACGAAACGTTCATTGTGCCCCAAGGGGCCACGGTAAAGGTGTATCCCTTCGTTGGTGGCGGCTGATAGGGCGGTTTTGAGTTGTAGGTTCTGCTTTTAGGCAAAGGTTAACCATGGACAACCTGGAAAAGGAATTTTTCTCAAGGCATGAGCCGGCGATTGTTCCGATTTTGAAAAAGGCCAAAGTGGGCATTGCCGGAGCCGGTGGCCTGGGCTCAAATATTGCCGTCGCCCTGGCGCGGGCCGGGGTCGGAAAGCTGGTAATCGCCGATTTCGACCAGGTCGAACCTCATAACCTGAACCGTCAGCAGTTTTTCGTGGATCAGATAGGAAAGCCCAAGGTGGTAGCTCTGAAGGAAAATCTTCAGCGCATCAACCCCTTTTCGCAATACGAGGTACACCAGGTCTATTTGGACGCTGGGAATATGCCGTCGATATATGCGGATGTCGACATCATGGTCGAAGCCTTTGACAAGGTAGAATGCAAGTTGATCCTGGTGGAGACTTGGGCCGAAAAATTCCCTGGGACACCAGTGGTTATGGGAAGCGGCATGGGTGGATACGGCGGCAATAATCTGATTTCCACCAAACGGCTATTTGAAAATATCTATGTTTGTGGTGACGGCAAGACCGATGTGGACACCCACCCGCCGATTGCCCCGAGGGTCGCTCTTGTGGCCGCCATGCAGGCCAACCTGGTTCTCGAGCTACTGCTTAGTGAAGAGGTGACTCTTTAAAGTAATCCGTGTTGCGTGAGTTTTTCCTCTTCTTGAAACTCATGCCTCCTTAGAATGAATATTTAGGCGAGACTGCTTTCGGGAAAGTGGTCTCGCCCATTTTTTTAATGACAACTCAACCGTTTATAATTGCCAGCAGTCTATCTGGTTGGAGTATTGCAACTCAAATAAATAGCCAAACATAATAATCTTTATTGACTTTGGCTGCAAGTTCAACTATCCTGTAATTGTTGTTGAAAGGGTTTTAGGGATTTAACCTACCCCGCATTCCCTGCCGTTTCACCCTCCTAGGTTGCGGTGGGGCAAAACTCTGCCAGGGCGATGTCACTCTATCCGGGATGTGGCATCGCCCATTTTTTCTAAAACAATTCGGTCCAGGGGTCGGAAGGCGTAGGATGTAGATAATTAGCCATATATTATAATTATTATTGACCTTGGTGGTGAGTTTATGTATTCTGTAGTTGTTATTGGGGCCACACACCCCAAAGGTCCCCTTGCCGCAATATTCTCCTAGATTGCGTCAGGGGGATCTTTTTATATCAGGGGTTGACAGTGCCTGAGGAAATTCCAGGATTGAAAAGGGGATAGCTTATGACCAGAACTTTGTATCATTTTATTAACGGCCAAGGACAAGCAGGCCCTGGGCAGGGCCAGAAACCATATGGTAATCATGCCCGACGCCGATCTTGACCAGGTGGTTAATGCTCTGATGGGGCGGCCGGGGAACGCTGGGTGGCCATTTCGGTAGCTGTGGCGGTAGGGGAAGGGACCGCTGCCGGATTTAATCTGGGGGGGCTGTCTCTTTGACCAGGTCACTACGGAGATGCGGATCTATAAAAAGGAGATCTTTGGTCCGGTGCTTTGCGTGGTTCGGGCGCCCGACTTTGCTACCGCTCTCAGCATGATTAATGCTCATGAGTATGGTAACGGCGCCGCAGTTTTTACTCGAGCAGGGGATACCGCCGGTACTTTTGGTTGCTAGGTGCAGGCCGGTGCCAATATCTCAATACCGGTTCCCATGGCGTATCAGAGCTTCGGTGGTTGGAAACGATCCCTGTCCGGCGATATGCATATGCA
>JABXKU010000136.1 GCA_013619105.1 Desulfuromonadales bacterium | reverse complement strand
TGTATAAGAGACAGTGCTAGGGTTCTCCAGCAGGGCGGCGCTGGCGATCACATGGGCGGAAAAAGAGCGGATGGCGACACAGAATAGTTATAGGGATGGAAAAGCTGTTTTAGTAAAGAGTGTTTTCTTCATTCAAAAGCCCCTGGAAAAAGGCCTTTTAAAAAAAATAGCCAAACATTATAAAAAATAGGTTGAAAGGCGAGCCGGTTGGGTGTATACATAATTTCACAAGGGAGACAATGTTGCCGGGAACAAAGCTTGGCAGTGGTTGTATCTTCCGATGGGCATAGAAGTAGCCGGTTCGCGGAGAAATTCCAGGCCAGAACGATTATTGAGCATGCTGCTGAATCCTTTCGGGGAAGGACCCTTGAGATATCGAAACCTATTTTCTTGCAAAACATAAATAGCCAAACATATGAAGTGTCGAACAAAGACTTTCGGCTCTTTTTGTCTGAGTAGGAGATAGAAAGGGGCAAGCAAGCTCAGGGGGATCAAGGGGGATCTGGGCCGAAGGTGGATGTAGGAGAGGGGTTGCCTGGAATGTTCCAGGGGGCCAGAAATAACATAAACCATATGAGGAGGAAGAAAATGGCTGACTTTTTGTGTCCTAGTGTAAACTTTATTGGTGCAGGTACTGTTTCTGAAACAGGTCCCAGAGCTGCTATGTTTGGTACCAAGGCCCTTATTGTCTGTGATGGTTTTCTTGCTAGTCTCGAAGATGGCCCGGTGGCCAAGGTTAAAGAATCCCTTGACGCTTCCGGTGTGGTCTACGCTATTTATGATGGCGTTGAGCCTAACCCCAAGGACACCAACGTGGCCGCCGGTCTGAAGATTTATCAGGCGGATAAATGCGACATGATCGTTACCGTAGGTGGCGGCAGTTCCCACGACTGCGGTAAGGGCATCGGTATCGCGGCTACCCACGACGGTGATCTCTACGCAGATTATGCTGGCATCGAAATGCTGACCAACGAACTGCCTCCGATTATCTCGGTTAACACTACCGCTGGCACCGCCAGCGAGGTTACCCGCCACTGCGTTATCACCAACACCAAAGAAAAAGTGAAGTTCGTTATCGTTAGTTGGCGCAACTTGCCTAAGGTTTCCATCAACGATCCTTTGCTGATGGTCGCTAAACCGGCCGGTCTCACCGCCGCTACTGGCATGGACGCACTGACTCACGCCGTAGAGTGCTATGTCACCAAGGATCCTAACCCTATTACCGACGCCGTAGCGATTCATGCTATCAAGCTGATCAGCAAGTTCCTGCGTCGCGCTGTGGCCAACGGTACTGACCTCGAAGCTCGTGAAGGTATGGCTTACGGCTCCCTGCTGGCTGGTATGGCCTTCAACAATGCTGGTCTCGGTTATGTGCATGCCATGGCTCACCAGCTTGGTGGTTTGCTCGACATGCCTCACGGTATCGCCAACGCCGTACTGTTGCCCTTCGTTGAGCGCTATAACCTGATGGTTAACCCCGAGAAGTTTGCTGAGATCGCCGTCGCTATGGGTGAAAATATCGATGGTCTGGGCAAGATGGCAGCTGCTGAAAAAGCAGTTGAAGCCATTGTGCGCCTGTCCAAAGATGTTGGCATTCCTCAGGGTCTGGCTGAACTGGGAGTCAAGGAATCCGATCTGCAGGAGATGGCCGAAATGGCCATGCGTGACGGCAACGCTGGCACCAATCCGCGTATCGGTAAGCTCGAAGATGTTGTGCAACTGTTCAAGAACGCTATGTAATTAGCTTCACTCGATGGCACCTTCGTATTACCGCGGAGGTGCCATCTCTATTTGAGGGGATTTGGATCGATTATCATGATGGGGATGGCAAGGGTTGTGAGCTTGGGTGAAAATGCGGAGCTCCTTAACGTCTATATACGAAGTGACGAGTTAACAAACGACAGAGCTCTTCATGAGTTGATTGTCGAAAAAGTCAAAGAGCTTGATCGCCTGGGGTTGGTTGCGGTCAAAGTTTTTAGCGTCCCCGAAGAGAAAGACATGCCCGCGGGTTCGCAGCTGGTCGTAAAGGTTCTTTCCGGAACGTCAATAATCGATCAGGTCCAGCGCCTCGTCGAGCAGTTAGGCGGTTCGATCCGGATAGAGCGGGAAAAGGTCGTTGATCTTTGTTTTTGATAATGGACATCGCCAGCCGTAATTGGGAAAGGTTCTGACGCCTGTTCTTGAAAGGTCGGCAAGGTTGAATAGCGTAGTTGTATGTCAATATTTTGTTTAAGTTTTGAGTATTTAACAAAAAAAACGGACGCTTAGAGTGGAGGGTAGATATGGACGCCTGGAGTTTTAATGCCATTTTGCTGGCCTTCGGTGGCGGTATTTTCGGTGCCTGCCTTGGTGGGCTGTGGTCTTTCATTATGTGCGGTTTTCTGACGATGTTGGGTTGCCTGGTGGTACTGGGCGGCGGCTCCGACTTTTTACTACTGCAAGTCGGGCTGGGCCCGATCTTCGGTCCCCACACCGGAGGCTTCGTGGCCGGGATTGTCGCGTCGACTTACGCCGCCGGCTTCAAAAAGAATCATCCCTCGGGGGCAGCCAAGGACATTCTGTCGCCACTGGTTGATACCTCCTGGGATGTGCTGGTGGTGGGCGGTCTTGCTGCGGTGTTTGGTCTGGTGATTGTGCCGCTGTTGGGCAAAGTACCTCTGGTCAAGGAGTTTGACCTGCTTGCCCTGTCCATCTGTATCAACATCTGGCTGGCGCGCTTTCTGTTTCAGAAAGAAATGCCTTGGGGAAACATGGACTCGATCAGGGAACACGGCTGGCTGGGCACCAATGGCTACGCCATTTCCTGGGTGGGTTGGATGTCGCCGCCGTCCCGTCTGCTGACAATCGGCGCGGGCATGGGTCTGCTCTCCGGTGGCGTAGCTATGGGTTTTCGCGAGTACCTGGAGCCGCTGGCTGCTCAGGGCGTGGTCAGTGAGACTGCTGCCTTCGTCGCGCCCTTGATCTTCTGCTGGGGTTTTTCGGCCATGATGCTGACCATGCTCAACTTCGGTCAGGGCACCATTCAGAAATCTCCCGTTACCCACTGTATGGCTATTATGGGTGCCTGGGGTTATCTGCAGACCGGTTCTCTGCTGATGGCCATGCTCTTTGGCATCGGTGGCGCTTTTGTCGAAGAGTTGACGGCCCGCATGTTCTACAACCACGGCAGCAACCATCTTGACCCGCCCGCTGCCGGCATTGCCCTTTCAACCTTCATTATGAATATTCTTTTCAAACCTGAATTTTTGAATCTCGGTAAATTTTTCAGCTAAACCAGGTGTCCGGCTAAGGAGTACCGAAGCTAAGGGGCTGCTCCAGTGCTGGATGGGCCAGCGAAGGTTTTAGCTGTTTTCTAACAAAGATCTGAAAGCTTAGGGGGTTTGAGATGGGTACTGAAGGAAAAGGCAAGTTGTTGAGGATTTATCTCAATGAGACCAAGAAGTTGGGCGATAAGCCCCTCTATGAAGCCATTGTGGAAAAGGCCTTCCAGAACGGGCTGGCCGGCTCCATGGTTTTCAGGGGTATCGAAGGGGCCGGGTTTTGCTGCAAAGTCTGTCGAACCCAAATACCGAGTCTGACCATTTCCAAGTGTCAGCCCATGGTGATTGAGTTTATCGACACGGAAGAAAAGCTACAAGCGTTGATCCCTGTGCTCAAGGGTATGATCAGCTCTGGCGCCATGGTCATGCTAGATGCAGATATTATTTATAACATCTGCGAATAGCGTCAAGTATGAGTTTTTAGGCCCCGGTGTGTCCGTTTGAAAATGATGCATCTTTTCAGTGGCCGCCACACCGGGGTCATTTTTGTCGCTGAGATAAAGCACAGGCTTTCGCTGTAGAAGGTCGGACCTTCGATCAACAGGTGAGTTTAGTATTGGTTATAAGGAGAAAGTATGCGTTTGCTTGCCAAGTTTTTCCCTGAATTTGCAGAACTGTTGGACCAGACCGATGAACTGTATCAGCAGAAACGATTTATTGACGAGAAGACCTATCAATACATCTGTTTTGCCGTCTCCATCAAGGCCCGCTCCAAGCCCTGTGTGTTGAAGCATTTCAAGGGCGCTCTGGATGCCGGTGCAACGGTCCAGGAGTTGGCCTATATCCTGGCCTTGGTCATGCGTGAAGCATCCGGTGCCGATGATTGCTGGAGCCACGATGTTTTGGCGGATTGGGAAGAAATAGTCGCCGGGAACGTTGCTTGCGGCTGTCCTCAGTAGGGACTATTTAAGAGGTTCGCTGCGGCAACATACAAAGAGCACTGGTTACAGG
>JABXKU010000052.1:2500-19152 GCA_013619105.1 Desulfuromonadales bacterium | reverse complement strand
GGGCAGCAGGCAGTATATCGCGCTAATTCGAAGGGAGGAAGGGCTTTTTTGCTGACGATCGAAGGGGCGATGTGTTAAAGGTCCCAGCCAACCTGTCATTTTTTACGAATGCACCAACCCTTTAGAACCCGGAGAAAAGAGAGATGTTCAAAATATCCGAAAAAGGGCGGGGCATCCGCGACATGTTCGATACCATTGCGCCCCGTTACGATTTCCTTAACCGTCTCCTGTCTCTGGGGATCGACCGCCGCTGGCGGAGCTTTGCCGTGAAGCAGTTGCAAATTCCTGAGGGGGGTAAGGTGCTTGATGTCGCGACCGGCACGGGGGATGTCGCTCTAGAGATTGCCTCACGAACCCCGGAGTCGGTTCGCATCGTCGGTGAGGACTTTACCCAAGGGATGCTGGCCGTCGGTAAGAAGAAGATCGAAGCCACTCCGTTTTGCAACCGTATTTCTCTAGTGAACGCTCCTTGCGAGGCCATACCCCATCCCGACCGGATCTTTGACGGGGTCACTATCGCCTTCGGGATTCGCAACGTGGTCGACCGTTTGGAAGGCCTTCGGGAAATGCGTCGGGTTCTCAAGCGGGGAGGCAGGGTGGTGGTCCTCGAGTTTTCCAATCCGCGAGGTCGTCTTTTCAAGGCCCTCTATTACTTTTATTTCCGTCGTGTCCTCCCGTTTTTCGGCGGATTGATTTCTCAGCGCAATGCCTATCAGTACCTTCCTGATTCGGTTCTGGAGTTTCCCGATCAGGAGACCTTCACGATGCTCATGAAGGAGGCGGGTTTCTCTGACTTGCGGCATTTCGATTTGACCTTCGGCATTGCCACGGTTTATGTGGGAGTGCGCCACGATTAACCTCCCCCCTCTCCTCTGCCTTTGCCATCACGAAAAGATTGAATGGATATCCTAGCGATCACTTGGCACGTCATTAAAGACGGTCACAAGTGCGCCTACCTGCGCCCAGGTTTTCCCCTGGTGCTGTGCTCCGTTCGTCCCATGAGCCCTGTTCGCTTTCAGCTGTTGGAAATGGTCTGATCAGCAAGGATAAACAAATCAGATGCTGGCGTTACAAAGAACTTTCTATCCAGTGGCCCTGAGCTGTTGGGTGAAGTAGATGCTGGAGTGTGGCATGATTGAACCGGTTGCGAGGTTTCGCTTTCGTGATCGGATGGTATAGTGAAACGAACAAAAAGGGGAGGCATCGAGCCCGGAGAAAACTACGTCTCATCGCTATCACTTTGTCTCTGAGATGGAGGCCTGGTAAATCGTTGGGCTGGATCACAGAGGAGGTGATTTCTGACACGGGTGACCAGGGGGGGGGCTTTTCATATCAATGGCTTAGAATAGCCGTAGGGTGAATTCCAATGAGCACATTGATCAATCGTATCAAAATGGTCTTTCTCCTGATGGCCAAGGGGAAAGTCAGTTTGCTCGGAAGAGAAATTATGCGGCGCTTGTATTCGCAAGAACGCTCCCTGTGCCTGCGCCGGGATCTCGATGTTCCTTTTGAGACGCCTGCGGCTGAGCTTGGTATAGAAATTCGCCCATTGCATGAGAAAGATGTGGGTGATCTATTGGATGTGCACGACGAAGGGATCCCAAGTCAGGCGTTCAGGGAACGCGCCCAGCGTAAACTTTTTCTTCCTGAGAAGGTTCCTACTTGCTATGTGGCAGTGACTAAAGATGGCAGTCCGGCTTTTATGCAGTGGCTTATGGCGGCCACAGAAAATGACAAGATTCAAACTTATTTTCGTTGTGGGATTCCAGTTCTTGGTGAGGATGAGGGGCTTCTTGAATTCGGGTTCACTTTGGAAAAATATCGAGGTCTGAGAATTATGCCACACGCCATTTCTGAGATCGCAAAAAAAGGGCGCGATTTCGGAGCGAAATATATTATCACTTTTGTCCCGGAGCAAAACATCCCGTCGCTTAAAGGATGCAAGCGAGCCGGGTTTTCCCCTTATATGGTTCGTGTTGCCAAGTGGAGGTGGTTCCGACGTCACTGTGAATTCAAAATGTTGCCGCTAGGGACACCATACTCCTTTGATGGTTTACCCGCTGCAGAAGTGATTCCTTCCTCAATAAATGAAAATTTCAGTTAGTCAGTCCGCTATGTAAGACGGCAGACCGGCCCCCGATAATACAGATAAATCAATATTTTGAAGACGCGGGTTCTTACAAGGCAAAGTAGTGTTTCCCTCACCTTCACTACGGCTCCTGCTCCGCTGGCTGGCCGGTAATAACCTCGCCGGGATCGGTGACCAGTTTGCCTGGTAGCCCCAGCACCCGCTGGAAAATCCCCAGTACCTTGCTTGAGACGGAGGTTACCGGAATCGCTTGGACCTTGGGTGCTTTGCTTGGTCCGGTGATCGCAAAATGAGCTGTGATCAGAGCCTTATCCTCTCCTGTGAGCAGCCAACCGGCGATGGGGATGCGGGTAATCACTTTGTCGACGGTGCCGAAGGGTTTGACGCCGAGGAGCAAGTTGAGCTCTTCCTTAACCAGGTCGACATCCCCCACCAACGACAGGTTCATGGCGTTGCTGGTTACCAGCAGGTCTTCGGTCGTTAAAACCCCATCACGCAGAATAAAGCTCCCTTCCATGCTCGAAAAGGGCATGCCTTCCTCAACCATGTCCGGCAGTTTCAGGGTGAGAATCTGGGAGACGTTCAGCAGCGAGAAGACCTTGGCCAGAAAGGTGAACTTGCGCAAGACTCCTTCCTTGATCGTTAGGTGAAAACCGCCATCTACCGTCGGCAGATAATGGCTCCCCAGCTCACCGGTCAGTTCGAAATCGCCGTCGAGGGCGCCGCTTAGCAGGCCCTTTTCCCCAAGAATCTTGCCGTGCTGCAGGGTGGATGCCTCGACTCCCTTGATCTGTCCCGAAACGGTCAGCAGTTGATTTTGCTGTGCGTCATCGTGCAGGGCTATTTGAGCCAGGCAGCTGCCACCGCCGGTAGTGAACCGCAGCGGGCTGATACGCAGCACGCCCTCTGCTGAGGTGACGGTGGTCGTGGCCTGCTGAACCTTCAGCCCCTGATAAGTGCCCTTGGCTATTTCGGCTTTGACGACCACTTTAAGTTGGCTTTTTGCAGAGGAACTTTTCGGTTTGTTAGAACCTTGCCAGAGGGCAACAACCGAATCAATATTGGCTTGAGCCGATTTAGCGGTGAGCTCGAGTATTGAATTTTTGCCGACTCGTAATTGGCCGTTGACGGCCACTTGGGTGCCGCCATCGAGGGTGACTTGCAGATCGCTGAAATCAACCCGGTTGCCCATAAAGATCAAGCGGCCCTTCAGGTGATGCAAGTTGGCTTTAGGGGAAGGGAAGACTAACTCGTTAGCCCGTATCTTCCTGGCGGAGAGCTTCAGTTCGATGCGGGGCTTTGCCCAGTTGCTAATTCGTCCGCCGAGGGTCACATCCGATTTGCCCAGCAAGCCCTTCATGCCTTGCCATTCGATATGATCCGGAAAAAGTTTCAGCTGGCCGGAAAATTTCTGCAAATCTCCCCCAAGGATCCCAGGAAAGTGTACTCCACATTTGGTTAGTTGGAGGAATCCATGACCCGTTGGAGCAGAACCTCCGCTGCCCAGCAGACGGTATTCGCCAGACAGGTTTCCCCCCAGTTGAAATTTCTTAAGGGCCGGCATCAATGGCAGCCAATCGGTAAGGTCGGTGTCAGCCAAGGCCAATTGCAGGAGATAAGCTTCTTCTTGTTGACGTTTATAATGGCCGGTAACAGAGAGGTTGAGTGGCCCTAACTGCAGCTTTCCGTCTGTCAGTTGCAGTTCGTCGGGGGAGAGCTGCCCCCGAAGTTTGAGACCGCTCGGCAGGCCCGCCGGTTTGGCTAGCAGTTGCTGGTAGCGCAGGTTACAGGCCTGTAGGTCGGCCTGTAGGGTCCATTGCAGTTGGGTAAGTTGGCCGTTCATGTTGAAGCTGACCGAAATCGGCCCTTCAGCGGCCAGCGGTTGCAGTTTGGGATTTTCAGAGAGTTGTGCCAGGTTTCGACCCGGCAATACCCAGCCTGCGCCGAAGGTAGCCGACGCTGTAGGCTGAAAGGGCTGTTCGATGGTGCCGGAAAACTGCAGGGGGGCTTCCAGAACCTGGGCTTTACCATCGCTGAGAGACAGTTTTTGCTGCTTCCAGGTGGCGGTGGCACTTACCTTTGAAAAGAGAGGGTTTTTGCCGAAACGGAACTGTCCGTCCTGTAGATAGAGGGTGGCCTCTTTAATCGTTTCGGGTAGTGCTTGTCTATGAAAATGAGACAGGGGGCCGGCAAAACGGCTGTAGTCGAGGCGTAGCGTGCCGCCGAGCGTTTGGCCCTGTAGCAGATGGCTGAAGGGCTGCCGGCCGGTAGGCAGTAGACCGGCTATGGCAGCAAGGGATAGTTCGGGTGTGGACAGGCCGCCCTCCAGCCAGGGGTCTGCTTCCCCCTGTTGCAGGGAAAAGTGGCCGGCCAGCTGAAGATCGTTCCATTTTAGCGTCAGGTCATCGAATTTGTTCAGACCGGTGTCTGCGGTCCAGTGTCCGGAAAGTTCAAAGTTTTGTAGGGGGAGCGGTTGGGAGTAGTGCTCGGGCAATTTCAATAGCAGTTGATCGCTTTGCAGGTTGGCTTTAAAGGCGAGGCCTTCCAGCGGCGAACCACGGAGAACCCACTCCATGTCGAGGCGTCCGCTACTTCCCTTGCAGCCTGCTTGAGCGGCGTAATGGCTACCAAGGCTATTCGGATCGATACCTTTGAGATGGATTGACAGATCTAGCCAGAGCTGGCGCCAGTTGGCTGGGTCGGTCGGTAAGGCCATATGTCCTGAGGCTTGCAGGAGGCTGGTTGGTTCATCTGTTAGTTGGCCGCTGAACTGCAGGCGGCCCTTGTTGTGGGAATAGATGTCGCGGGCGCGCAGATTAATGTTCGTCACTTGCAGTTCAAAGGGAGCGTTTTGACGACGCAGGTCGTTGAGGTATACCGTTCCTTGCTCAATTTGCAGGGAATGGACCCTCACCGTGTTTATCAGCTTGTGAAGCAGCATTGTAGGGTGAGGTTGGGTCGAGGTTTGCTCTGCGCCCGGGGGCAGCGTAAGGCGCATTTGAGGGTGGTGAAGAACGATCTTCTCGAAGCTGAGTTTGCCAATGAATAGCGGCAGCAGTTTGGTTTGCAGGGACAGTCTGTCGGCTTGCAGTAAGGGCGCCTCTGTCTTGCCGATTTGGATGGCGGTAAATTCGAACGTCGGGCCGGGTCGCAGAGTCAGGCGGGCTGCGCCGAGGCGGACCGGTTGGGATAGACTACTGCTGAGGCGGTTTTGCAGCTCTTCCCGGTAGCGATTGAGATCGAAGGTGGCTAGCAAATAGGCCGCGCACAACAAGCCTGCGACGCCCAGCAGGCCCAGAGAGGTCAAAATAGGATGGCGGCGAAACATGGAGATCCTTTGTTCGAGTTGATCTTGCCCGGCTATTGTGCGTTATCAGGCGCGGTGGGGCAACTGTAAATTAGCTGCGGCGCATGACATGCTGGCCAAATCAAGTATCGGGTAGGCATAGTCCGGCTGCCAACAAGAGATGTTGCAGATCCTGGGGTAACGGACAGGAGACGGTAAGTCGCTGCCCGTCAGTCGAGTTGGGCCAGGCCAGGGTGCTGCAATGGAGAAAGGGCTGCTGGTGGTTGCGAATACTTGGGCCACCGTAGCGCCGGTCGCCAATCAGGGGGTGACCGGCATCGGCCAGCTGACGGCGGATCTGATGTTTGCGGCCGCTGACCAGTTCCAGTTGCAGCAGCGAATAGTGTCGATTGCCTGCCACCCGTCGATAGCGGGTGACAGCCGAGCGCAGCTTGCCCTTGGCTGGTACCGGCGTGTGCAACTCACCATCGTCGTCCACCTGCCCGGCCACCAGGGCAATGTAGTGTTTTTCTACCTGGCCGGCCATAAAGTAGCCGCCAAGAATGCTGGCCGCGCGGCGCCCCTTGGCAAACAGGACCGGCCCCGAGGTGCCGACATCGAGACGGTGTACCGGAAAGGCGCTGAAGGGGTGCCGGCGGCGTTTCAGCCACTGGCCAACCCGGTCGGCCAGATTATCTGTTTCGTGGCCGACTCCGCGGTGCACCGCCAGCCCGGCCGGTTTGTAAACCGCCAGGAAGTCGGGGCCTTCCAGCAGCACTTCGATGTTCTCCCGTTGTGATTCTTGCAGCAGTTGCATCAGGCGTTTGCTGTCTGGCAGACTCAGCACATCGCCCGATTGCAGCAGCGCTTGTCCCGTAGTGGTCTGTTGGTTCACAAGCAGCCGGCCTTTGCGGGCCAATTGCTGCAGGTAGCCGGTCGGAGCTGCCGGAATCTGCTCCTGTAAAAAAGTCAATACGGATTGGCCTGAACTACTGTCGTTTACGGTTAATTTAGTCATGCAGCTATGATACGCTGACGCCCCTCTTAGGGCAAGGGGCTCGCGCAAAGTCTTCGTAGAGATAAAGCAGCATTTTGTGGCCTCGTATATGTACTTTACATGGTTTTGGGAGCTTGCTACGATGGCCCGTCATTTTGCTTGCTAAGGTATCGGAATAGATGCAAATCAAGCGCCTGGAAATTGTTGGCTTCAAGTCTTTCGTCGATCGAGTCACTCTCGATTTTAGCGAAGGCATTGCTGCGGTCGTTGGTCCCAACGGATGCGGCAAGAGCAATCTTCTCGACGCTATTCGTTGGGTCATGGGAGAGCAGAGCGCCAAAAACCTCCGCGGTCGCTCCATGGAAGACGTTATCTTCGGCGGCAGCGAGACACGCAAGCCGGTGGGCATGGCCGAAGTATCGATGATCTTTTCCAACGAACGGGGCCTTGGCCCTCCGGCCATTCGCGATTACCCGGAAATCATGGTGACCCGCCGGCTCTATCGCAACGGGGACAGTGAATACCGACTGAATAAGACTCCCTGCCGGCTGCTTGATATCACCGAGTTGTTCATGGATACCGGGGTCGGAGCGCGAGCCTATTCGATCATCGAACAGGGCAAGATTGGCATGATTCTCAATGCCAAGCCCCAAGACAGGCGCTTTCTGATCGAGGAGGCCGCCGGCATCAGCAAGTTCAAGGCTCGTAAGCTGGCGGCCTTACGCAAAATTGAAGCGACTCGGCAGAACCTGTTGCGCTTGCGGGATATTATCAGTGAGGTGCGCCGGCAGCTCAATGCACTCAAACGGCAATCGCGCAAGGCGGAGCAGTACCGAGATTACCGTGAAGAGTTCAAGTCTATCGAAGTGGGGCTGGCCGCAGAACGCTATCGAGAACTGGGCGCTCAGCAGGTGGTAGAGGATGCCGCCCTGAACGAGCGAAGTCGCAGGCGGGACACGCTGGACATGCGCTTGCAAAAAGAAGAGTTGGAGTTTGAAAAACTACGTTTATTGCAGGCCGAGGCAGAAAAAGAGCTGGCACAAAAGCAGGAGCAGTTCTACCATTTGATGGCCGCGATTCAGAAGGTTGAATCGCGTATCGACTTTGATCAGAAGGCGACGGCCAGCCTGCAGCGCCAGCAGGATCGCCTGTCATCTGAGCTCGAAAGCCTTGGCCGACAGATGGCCGAGACCGAACAAGAAGAAACTGTGCTGCGCTCCAGTGATTCGAGTTTTGAAGCCGAACTCGCTCGAGAAACGGATCGGTTGGCAACCGGAGAGAGATCCCTGGAGGTCTTGGCCGCTGCCGACGAAGTGGCACTCAAATCATTGGAAGAGGATCGTCAAGCGCTATTTGTCCTTAGCGGCGAGCTGTCGCGACTGGATAACCGCCGCGAAGAAGTGCAGCGCCGCCAACTGGACTTAACGGAAAAGCATTCCCGCAACGGTCAGGAACAGAAGCTGATCGAGGGGCAGCGGGGCCAGCTGCAGAAGCGAATCGTCGATCAGCAAGGAGCTCTGGACGAGTGGCGGCAGGGCCGTGCCGATCTGCAACAGAAACTGGCGTCGGCACAAAAGCAGATTCAGCGCGTTCGCCAGCAGATGGAAGAGGGCGAAATGCTGCTCTTGGAGCATCAGGAAGTATTGAGTCGCCGGCGCTCCCGTTTGGAGTCCCTGCATGATCTGGAGAGCAACCTTGAGGGTTATCAGGAAGGGGTCCAGACCCTTTTGGCGGATAGCGATTGGCGCGAGTGCTGCGACGGCCTGGTCGCCGATCTGCTGGAGGTGCCGGCGGACTACGAAGTGGCCCTGGAGGCGGTTTTGGGAGACCAGCTGCAGGCCCTGCTGCCAAACTGCAGTGAGGATGTCTGGCCGGCTCTGGAGCTTTTGCGCAGCAAGGGCGGGCGTAGCGCCTTTCTGCTGCCAACTAGCGACGTTGCTCAGGGAATTGCCTTGGCCGTGGAGGGCGGGATCGCCCTCGATACCTTGGTCAGCGCCAAAGCGGGCGCTGAACAGACTGTTGCCGCTTTACTGGAAGGGCTGTTTCTGGTGGAGGCTCTTAGCCCCTATCTGCAGATGCCGCTGCCCAAAGGCGTGACCCTGGTAACTCCTGACGGGGATTGTCTTTCCCATCGGGGTTTACTGCAGGGCGGTGCCAATAGCGCTCTTAATGCTGGATTGTTGCATAAGCGGCGGGAGATGAAGGAACTGGCTACCGAGGTGGAGAGCCTGGATCAAGAGCTAGCGGAGCTGTACCGACAGCGACAGCAGCAAAAAGATTTACTGGCTGAGGCCGAAGGAGCTCTACAGGAGCTCGCGAGTTCCTTGCATGCCAAGGAGCTGCGCCTGGCCGACGGCGAAAAAGATCTGAGCCGTTTGTTCGACGATGCTCGCCGGGTTAAGGAGCGGGCCGAATTGCTGGCGTTTGAGGAAGAACAGCTGGTCGAAGAAGCGGATGCCTTGCAGCAAGAGTTGACTGCGGCACAGAGCGGCAGTAGCGAACGGATAGGGCGGAAAAGTGAACTGGAGCGGTCGCTGGCCGCGCACCAGGAGGAACTTCAAAAGCGGCGTCAGACCCTGGCTAGAGCACGGGATGAAGTAACCTCTCTTAAAGTTGAGCTGGCCGGATTGCGGGAGCGGGGCGAAGGCAACCGCCGCAATCTGCATCGATTGGGCAAATTACGTGAGGAAACGCAACGGCGTCTGCTCGGTTTGCGGCAACAGCAGCAAGAAGCCGTTCAGGAATCGGAGCAGTTGCAGCAGGCCGTGGAGCGCGACCGCATCGAAATGGATGTCTTATTGCGGCGGCGGGATGAGGAGTCGACGCGCCAGAATGCTGTCAAGGACCGTTTCGATGAGGGTGCCCAGGGTCTGCGAGAGCGAGAAGCCGAACTCAAAGATCTGCGCAAGCAGCAGGCTGTCCTGCAGGATGAATTGACCCGAAGCCAGGTCCTGTTGCGCGAAATAGAGCTGGAAATGGAGCATTTGCGGCAAACGGTACTCGACCGCTATCGCGTTGATCTGTCACAGGACCAAGGGGAAGTTCAACCCCCGAATGAAGTTCAGGCCCAACGGCGTTTAACAGAGCTGCGTCGCCTGTTGGATGAGATGGGGGAGGTCAACCTGATGGCGATTGAAGAGTTTCAGGAGCTGGAAGAACGCTGGACCTTCTTGACCGAGCAAGAACAAGATCTGCAGACCTCCATGGAGGGGTTGCAATCAGCCATCAGCAAAATTGATCGGACCACGCGAAAACGCTTTCGTGAGACCTTTGAACAGGTTAACGAGCGCTTTCAGCAGGTCTTTCCGCGCCTTTTTCTCGGCGGCCAGGCTGAGTTGAAACTTACCGATGAACAGGACTTGCTGGAGACAGGCATCGATATTTCGGTGCAACCGCCGGGTAAGAAGCTGCAGAGCGTTAACCTGCTTTCCGGTGGGGAAAAGGCCCTGACCGCGGTCGCGCTGATTTTCGCCATCTTTCTCATCAAGCCTTCGCCCTTTTGTATTCTTGACGAGGTCGATGCCCCTCTGGATGATGCCAATATCAGCCGTTTTAACGATATGGTGAAGGAAATGTCGAGCAAGTCCCAATTTATTATCATTACTCACAATAAAAGGACCATGGCGGTCGCCAATACCTTGTATGGTGTGACCATGGAGACGCCCGGAGTTTCGAAGCTGGTCTCGGTGTGTATCAACGACTTTTGATGGCGTCGTAAAAACGCACCAATTGCTGCGCTGCTGCAATTATCCTCGGTACTGCGGCGTACCTGAGTGTGCCTTATTACCCAATAGTTGCACGCTTTGCATTTGGCGTTTTTTGCTTAGCCATTTATACTGTTTTGCTTTCTTGTGAAAGCATCACTTTTAGGAGCTGCGATGCCTTTCAAACAATTGTTGGATGAATTAATCGATAGTGTTCCCGGGGCTTCCGGAGCGATTATTGCTGACTGGGAAGGGGAGGCCGTAGACCACGTTGCCCGAATGGACGACTTTGAATTGCGGGTGATAGGCGCTCATAAAGGCATCCTTCTGGGCAATTTGCGCCAGGTGATGAGTCGCCTGCAGGAGGATCATTTGCAAGAGGTAGTGATCGCTACCAGTAACGCACAGGTTTTGATTCTTCCGGTAACTCAGGACTATTTTTTACTGCTGGTCACCCAGCGTGACGCGGTACTCGGTCGCGCTCTGTATGCTTCACGCTGCTGTGTGGAGGAACTGAAAAAAGAAATTGCCTGATCCGTCCAGGCGGGCCCGGTAATATAAATTTAAGTCAAGGAGCTTGAGAATAAATGGAATGGTTTTTCCGTTGGAAATTAGTTGTTATTGAGTGGCTGGCCCAGGCCGGTGTTCCGGAAGAGCAGCGGGCGACCATCGCTTTGGCTTTGTTTGCTTCTTTGGTGGTTGTGGGCCTGTTGCTGTCCGGCTGGCTCGCGGTGCGTCTGCTTAGAAAACCTTCCCTGGCCCCGGCGGCAGAAGAGACAATAGAACCGCCTGTTGTGGAGCAGGTAGTCGCTGAACCGGACGCGACTCTACCGGAACCTCTAACCGAACCGGTTAGAGAGACGGTTGAAGCTGTCGTTGCGGTTTCCGTGGCAGCAGAGCCGAAGGAAGCGCCACCAGCAGAGGAAGCTCCGGCCAGCTCCGACGTGCAAGCCGATTCTGTTGCTGAAGAAGCAACTTTGCTGGCAGAAGTAGAGGTTGCGGCTGCTACAGAAGAAATCGTTACTGCCGTTGTTGAAGAGATTGCCCCAGTTGAGGTGACTGTCGTTCCGGAACCGGAACCGCCGGTCAAAATCAGCCTCTTTGACCGCATGCGGGTTGGTTTGGCCAAAACTCAGGCTTCATTGGTGGGGCGCATCGATGCCTTGCTAAGCAGCTCCCAAAGCATTGATGAAGATCTGCTTGAAGAGTTGGAAGAGGTGCTGGTGGGCGCCGATTTCGGCATGCAAACCACCATGGACCTGATGCAATCACTGGAAAAGCGCATTGCCGCTGGTCAGGCCGCCGACCCTCAGGCGCTGCGCGGCTTGTTGAAAGATGAAATCCGCCAGCGGTTGCGCCTGGAAGCTACACCTCTGGACTTTGCAGGAGCGTCGCCTTTTGTCATCATGGTGGTCGGAGTCAACGGTGTGGGAAAAACCACCACCATCGGCAAGCTAGCCCATCAGTTCGTCAGCCAGGGCAAAAAGGTGTTGCTCGGTGCCGGCGATACTTTTCGGGCCGCCGCCGCAGAGCAGCTAACCGTGTGGGGGGAGAGAGCGGGAGTGGAGGTGATTCGACAGGAGTCCGGTTCAGACCCTGCCGCCGTTGCCTTTGACGCGGCAAAGGCCGCGGTGGCACGCAAGGTCGATGTACTTATACTTGATACCGCCGGCCGTCTGCATACCAAGGTTAATCTGATGGAGGAACTGAAGAAGATCCGCCGGGTGCTTGACCGAGAGATCCCCGGTGCGCCTCACGAAACCCTGTTGGTGGTCGATGCCACCACCGGTCAGAATGCCCTGGTTCAGGCGCGGCTCTTTCAGGAGACTGTGGCGGTATCGGGCCTGGCTTTGACCAAACTTGACGGAACGGCAAGGGGCGGTATGCTGGTGGCTATCGGCAACGAGCTCGGTTTGCCGGTGCGTTACGTCGGTATGGGTGAAGGCCTGGAGGATCTGCGGCCCTTTGATCCGGACCTTTTTGTCGAGGCCCTGTTTGAACAACAGGGATAACTCCTTGACTTTTAGTTGTTGTTTACATAAGATTTTTCAACTCAACAGTGAAGGAATATCGTGGATTTAAGTATCGTTCTTCGACTCGAAGAAAAGATCGACCAGCTTCTGGCTCGTAAGCAGGGCCTTGAGGAACAGTGTCGACAATTGGCGGCTGAAAAGGCGGCTCTGCTGCAGGAAAAGCAACAGTTCGGCATTGAGCTGGACAGGATTCTTGCTAAGCTGGACGGTCTGGATCAGGAAATGCCTTGAAGCATGCCGTGCAAGTCACTATTCTTGGCCAGCAATATACGGTGAAGAGTGCCGCGTTGCCGGAAGAGGTTCAGCGCGTGGCGGACTTCGTGAATTGCCAGGTTGCGGAGGTGGCGGCCAGTAAGTCAGTCGATACTCTCAACTCTGCGATTCTGACACTGATGAATATTGGCGGAGCGTATTTGCGCCTTCAAGATGCCGTCGCGGAGCGACAGCAGGTAGAAGAACGCTTGCAGGAATTGCTGCAGCGTCTCGAACAAGCCTGTCCCGACGAAGGGCATTCCTGAAGTTGCTACGCTCTGAGTTCCTTCTGATGCGTTGGCTGATAGGCCGTATCACGGCCTTAGTGTTCTCTGCGGAAAGAATTCAAGATAGATCGACAGATTGGTAGCCCGAATGCGTTGTAATTTAAACAAGCGCTTTTGTTAATCCGGTTGAACAGCCTTGATTCGGTATAAAGTTTTCGCGTCTGCCTGTAAGGGCGTTGGCCGTTATAGATTGCATAGTATCTTAAGATTTGTTTTCAGCGGCAATGTTTTGAACCGACCCTGATCGGTCGTTTCGAACTGCTGGCGCAAACGCTCTTTGCAATAGGCCTTGCTGGTTTTTAACCCAACCCGGATTAGACCCACCTGTGTTCCTGTCTTAATGCTTCTCTGCAGAGATCTCCGAAGACCAACGGAGATTCTTCACCTATGCCCAAGAGATCGATTAGATCCGACCTGCTCGCCCGGCGTAAGCATCTGGCGGCTGAAACCTGCCTGAGTCACAGCCTGCAGATTCAGCAGCGATTGTTGCAGTCCGTCGAGTTCCAATCTGCGACGGCTATTGCTCTCTACAGCCCGGTCTTGAACGAGGTCTTTACCGAACAACTGTTTTGTGCGGCGTACGCTGCCGGCAAGGTGATCGCCTACCCGCGGGTGCGGGGTGCTGACCTGGAGTTTGTGCGTGTCGCAAAGGCTGCTGATCTGGTTCCAGGTTCTTTTGGCGTGTTGGAGCCGACCGGTGATCAGCTGCTTTCTCCGGCGGCCCTTGATCTGGTGGTGGTCCCCGGGGTGGGGTTCGATCGCCAGGGGGGGCGCTTGGGCTACGGTAAAGGCTTTTACGATCGGGGGCTGCATTCTTCGCAGCGCCCTGGGAGTCTGGTCGGTTTGTGCTTTGAACTGCAGTTACTTGAGCGATTGCCGGCAGAGAGTCACGATGTTCACATGGATATCATTATCACCGAAAAGGGACGTTACGATTTCGAGTCCTGTCCCCCATCGGTTTCGCAGTTTTCATTAATCTGAGGAGGCAATGCTTTGAGTATAGAGATTGTATGGTTGTTGATCGGTGTCGCCCTGGTAGCGGGAGCCGTGATAGGAACAGTGCTACGCAACAAGATTTCCGGTTCTCAGGTCGCTGCGGCAAAGCAGTCGGCAAACCAGATTCTGGCCGAGGCCGGAAAAGAGGCGGATATCACCCGCAAGGAAGCGGCCATTCAGGCCAAGGATGCTCTTCTTGGGGCCAAAGCTGAGCGGGAAAGTGAAGCCAAGGAGATGCGGCGCGAGCTGCAGTCTCAGGAGAAAAGGCTGCTGCAGCGTGAAGAGAACCAGGATCGGAAATTGACCCAATTGGAAGAACGGGAAGATGATCTGGGCCGGCGGGAGAAGCACTTTGGTGGTCTTGAAGATCGGCTCAAGCAAAGGGAGTCGGAAATCGATAAACTGATCGCCGAACAGGGCGCGCGACTCGAGAGCATCTCCGGTCTCAGTGCCGAGGAGGCCAGGCAGCAACTCATGGCCAATATGGAGAGTCAGGCCCGTCACGATTGTGCCAAGGGCATCAAGCAAATCGAAGATGAAGCTCGGGAGACCGCTGATAAGAAAGCCAAGGAAATTCTAGCCCTGGCCATACAGCGTTACGCCGGTGACTACGTGGCCGAAAGGGCGGTCAGTGTGGTGCCGCTGCCATCGGACGAGATGAAGGGCCGTATCATTGGCCGCGAAGGCCGCAACATCCGCGCTATTGAAGCAGCAACGGGCATCGATCTTATTATTGACGATACCCCCGAGGCGGTCATTATCTCTGGGTTTAATCCGGTGCGGCGCGAGGTGGCGCGGATCTCTCTGGAGCGTCTGATCGCCGATGGCCGCATTCATCCTGCACGCATCGAAGAAGTCGTTGAAAAAGCCGCCGAGGAGGTGGACAACTCAATTCGCGAGGCGGGTGAACAGGCCACCTTCGACGTTGGCGTGCACGGCATCCATCCCGAGATAATCAAGTTGGTCGGTCGCCTCAAATACCGGACCTCCTATGGTCAGAATGTGCTACAGCATTCCATTGAGGTGGCCTTTTTGTGCGGCATTATGGCGGCCGAGCTTGGCATCAACGTTAAGCAGGCCAAGCGGGCCGGCCTGTTGCACGATATCGGCAAAGCCGTCGACCATGAAGTCGAAGGCTCCCATGCGGTCATCGGCGCCGATCTTGCCCGCAAGTACGGCGAATCGCCTAAGATCATTCACGCTCTGGCCGCTCATCATGAGGATGAAAAGCCCTCTACTGTGCTGGCTGTCCTGGTGCAGGCTGCTGATGCTCTGTCCGGTGCTCGGCCCGGCGCCCGGCGGGAGATGTTGGAGACTTATGTCAAGCGCCTCGCGGACCTGGAGCGCATCGGTACTTCTTTTAAAGGAGTCACCAGTTGTTTTGCTATTCAGGCCGGTCGGGAAATTCGAGTCATGGTCGCCAGCGATAAGGTGTCCGATGTCGATTCCCACGTTTTGGCCAAAGATATCGCTCGCAAGGTCGAGGTTGAAATGACCTATCCCGGTCAGATCAAAGTTAACGTGATTCGTGAGACTCGGGCCGTCGATTACGCTAAATAGTCTTTTCGCCGTTAGCGAAAAGGGTTCTGGAGAAGTTTTTTTGAAAATTTTGTTTATTGGAGATGTGATCGGGCGCACCGGTCGGCGCGCTCTGTCCGACCGCCTTCATCGGCTGGTCGACGAGCATCAGGTCGACCTGGTGGTGGTTAACGGTGAGAATGCTGCCGCCGGTTTTGGGCTGACCGCCCCTATTGCCATGGAGTTGTTTGACTTGGGGGTCGATGTCATTACCTCCGGAAACCATATCTGGGACAAGCGCGAAGTTTACGACTATCTCGATCGGGAAGAGCGGGTATTGCGACCGGCAAACTACCCGCCCGGCTTGCCGGGGCGCGGTGCCGGTATCTTTAGCACCAACGCCGGCCTTAAGGTTGGGGTGATAAACCTGGAGGGGCGGGTCTTTATGAACAATCTTGATTGCCCCTTTCGCGCGGCGGACGCTCTGATTGAAGAGTTGCGGCAACAGACCCCCATTATATTTATCGACTTTCATGCCGAGGCGACCAGCGAAAAGATGGCCCTTGGCTGTTACTTGGACGGCCGGGTTTCCGCTGTCATCTGCACCCATACCCATGTGCAGACCGCAGACGAACGGGTTCTTCCCGGGGGTACGGCCTATATGTCCGATGCAGGGATGACCGGCAGCCGCGATGCGGTGATCGGTATGCGCAAAGAGCAGGCGATCGAGAAGTTTCTCAATCAGGTGCCTGTGCGCTTTGAAGTAGCTAAAAAAGATCCCGTTGTTTGCGGTATTCTGATCACAGTTGATGAAAAGACAGGTCGTGCTCTAGAAGTGCAGCGTATTCAGGAAAAGGCTCAGTGCTAGCCGTTTGGGCTGCCTAAGGTAACTAACGGCGACATGGGCCGATGACTATAAATATATTAAAATGGTGAACAAAAATATGGTTGTGAAATCGGTGCAGGAACAGATGTCCATCATCGGGCGTGGGGCTGTTGAAGTATTGGTCGAGACCGAGCTAGAAGAAAAGCTCAAGAAGTCTATTGCCAGCGGCGTGCCTTTGAAGATCAAGGCTGGGTTCGATCCGACAGCCCCCGATCTTCATCTGGGGCATACTGTGCTTATACAGAAACTGAAGCAGTTTCAGGATTTGGGCCATGAGGTGCTTTTTCTGATCGGCGATTTTACGGCCATGATTGGCGATCCTACCGGCAAAAGTGAAACGCGTAAATCCTTGACCCGTCAGGAGGTACTGCAGAACGCTGAAACCTACAAGGATCAGGTATTTAAGATTCTTGACCGGGAAAAGACCAAGGTCGTATTTAATAATACCTGGATGGGAGAAAAGTCCGCCGCTGACCTTATCGCCCTGGCATCGCGCTATACGGTCGCGCGTATGCTGGAACGAGACGATTTTCACAAGCGCTTTACGGGGCAGCTGCCTATCGCGATCCATGAGTTTCTTTATCCGTTGGTGCAGGGTTATGAT
>JABXKU010000135.1 GCA_013619105.1 Desulfuromonadales bacterium | reverse complement strand
CTTCATAAATTGTTGTTTTTTTTGTAGCGGATGTATTGGTGACTCTTGAAACTGCCTGAAAGGGAGCATTGTCAATGATCGACAAGTTGAACAATAAGGGCTTCACTCTGATCGAAAGCCTGATCGTCATTAGTATTATGGGAATTGTGATGGGCATCGCCCTTTTCATGATGGGCGGCAAAGATGGGCGAGCGCAGCTGAAGAGCAATTCGCGGGATATTGCAAGTCACATGAAGCTAGCTCGTACCGGGGCAATTCGCGATTCGCGGCCCTGGGCTATTCAGTTCGACCAGGCTAACGAGCGCTACCTAGTCTATAACAACTCTGGTGAAGCAGTCGGGTCAGAGGATTGGGCGGATGGTGATGAAAGTATTTACCGAACAGTTAGTCTGAATGGTCGTGTGTCTTACGGTAGTGCTCAAGGTAAGCGCACGGATGCCACAAGTCTGCCGGCAGATGGTGTCAGCTTTTCGGCAGATAGGGTGGTGTTTAATCGTAATGGTACCAGTGAATCAGGAACTGTTTATCTGAAATCTGATGCGGGGGATACCTTTGCTGTTAGCAGCATGGCTACCACCGGGCGAGTTAAGATCTGGCGCAATTATGGTACCGGTTGGGTGAACTGATGGAGGTGTCCACGAAGATGAATGAAAAAGGATTTTCACTGATCGAGCTAATGATCGCCATGGTGATTCTGGCCATTGGCTTGCTTGGTCTGGCCGGCCTACAGGGTACAGCCATAAATGGCAACCACCACGGTAACATGATCAGTCGGGCTACGGTACTGGCTCAGAATACGATAGAGCTGATACAAAACACTGCTTACGATGATATCGACACGGCGACCAATACAGACCTTCCTGCTTCTGCAACGGTCGACAATTTCAACCGGACGATCCTGGTTGAGGACATTACGTCGCTCCCTGGGCTCAAGCGCGTCACGATAACTGTCTCCTGGCGCAAGTTAAATCAGCATCAGGTTGTACTGCGCACTATCGTATCTGACGAGGGCTGAAGATGAAAAGCAATGACCGATTGACAAGTCGAGCGGGATTCACCTTGATCGAACTCCTGGTGGCCATGGCTATCTCCCTGATAGTTCTTTTCGCCGTTCTGCAACTCTTTGAAAGCAGCCAGAAGTCTTATGTGGTTCAGGAAGAAGTAGCAGAAACTCAACAGAATGTCCGTATTGCAAAGATGTTTTTGGAACGGGATATTCGCATGGCCGGGGCGGGAATCACCAACTCGACGGCGCCGGGGGCCACTAGTTTTTCTTATGGAGGATTGGTCCTCGATCCCTTTGAATTTGAAAACAATGTGGACGGTTCTGCAGGGGAGGCGGCCTCGATTCCCAATATTGTTGCTGGTACCGACCTGTTGGTGGTGCGTTATTTTAACTATGATCCCGCTGACGGTGGTACAGGCGCCGCTCCGTCTTGCGAAGATTTGCCAGCGTTGACCCTGGCCGCGTCTATGCCGGACACAGCGACAGTGGCGGATGTCCTGGAAGATATAACCTCGGGTACTGGTTGGGATGGTGATTGTTATCATAATGGGGATACCTATGCGCAGCCTCAGCCAGGTATGCCTTTTATCGTTACTTCGCCGGACGGTTTGCAGTCGGCTGTTCTATTCCACACCAGCACCCTGCCAAATTCGGATAGGATTGGTAATGCTCCAAATTTCGAATTTGGTGATATTACCTATCCCAACAAACTTTTGAATACTTTTCCTGATGGCAGCACGATTAAGTTCTTTGCAGCGGATGGGGTTTACACTGCGCTTTATTACATAGAAAATCAGTCGGGTATTCCCTGCTTGGTGCGGGATATAGGGGGTGGTGGTCAGGTGATCGCTGAGTATATCGAAGATTTGCAGCTCTCATTCGGTTTAGATACCACTGGTGATGGGGCCATCGATACCACCGTAAACAGCGCCGATCTGAACGCGGCGTCGGCAGAGCCGATAGAGGATGTTCGCACGGTTACCCTTAATCTAGTTGGGCGCTCGCCTCATTCTCACCAAAACTTCAGCGGCCAGAGGCCGGCTCTAGAAGATCACGCAGCCGGAGCGGCTGACGGCTTTCGCAGAAGACAGCTTTCCGTGACGATCAAGGTACGGAACTTGGGGCTTTGAAATGCGATTTTTGAGAAAGGTTCATCCCATGGCAGCCATACACAGACACCGCGAGCGCGGGGCAGCGTTGATAACTGCCTTGATTATCTTGACCTTATTGACCCTGATCGGGATTGCCGCGACCAACACCTCGACGCTGGAGACGATGATTTCCTCCTCTGAACGATCCCGCACTGAGGCCCTTTATGCAGCCGAGGCTGGGATTGAACACGCGCGGCGTAACCTTAAAAGTCTGTTTGTCGATAATAATGCGCTGAAAATAACCCTTAAACTCACCGGCGCGAGCACTGCCGATCCGGACTGGGACTTTGTTCTCAATGGATCCCAATCCCATGTCGATGCGGCGACGGATAGTACCTATGAAGGCGGGGCTCTCTGGATCGCCGACGGTGATCTCGGTTCGGCATATCTCTACAACGTAACTGCTTGGAACAACGACGATGGCGGCGGCGCAATAGACGATACAGATGGGGTGATTATGGTCCGCGCTGATGCCCAGGTGCCCAACGGTGGGATAGCCAGTATCGAAATCAGCCTCTATGGTAACAACAATGAAGGTTCTGCCGTAACCGGTTACGGTGCCCAGGAAGGGGCCGGTGCCGGGAAAAATTACAATTCCAATGATACCGGTGCGATTACCAATTTTAGCACTCAAATCAATTAAGTTTCATAACCGGGAGAGGGGCTTATGAACGCTTATCTTAAACATCTTATGCGCGTTGCAGTTTGCTTGTTGCTGTTATTGGTGGGGCAGGCGGGTCTTTTTTCTGCCGCAGCCTGGGCCGATAAAAAACTCGATATCCAATTCGAGGGTCAAAGTGACGGAGATATGATTCAGGCTGTAGGAACGTGGGGCGGCAACCAATATGGTCCCGTCACAATCGATAGCGATACGGAATATAATGTCGGGAACTGGGCACAGATCACACTTACGGTTATCCCTGGTGCTAGTAGCGAATTCAGCCACTGGTCGGAAGATCATCCGGGGGACGCTAACCCTTTAATCTTTAGCATGGGCAATAGCGCGCAAACTGTTGTAGCCAATTTCACCACCATTGAGCCTGAGACGCCTCAGCAGGTCACTCTGGCCCTGGTCATTGAGGGCAACGGTGCGGTGGCGCTGTCTTGGGGCGATGAGCAAAATGAGACGGCACATGAGAGCGGCAGTTTTTCCTTTGATCTGGACGAGGTGGTCACCCTTACGGCAACACCCGATTCGGGCGCTGAATTCGACGGCTGGGAGGGCTACAATGGTACCTCCCTTTCCATGTCAGATAACATGACCGTTACGGCTACCTTTAGCGACACAGAATCCGAGCCGGACCCTCTTGGCGAAGAGATCACTTTGCATTTGACATTCAGTGGCCAAGGAAGCGGCAGCGTTACCTTGAGCAGCTTTTCAGACACGGACAATGGCTGCACCTTGTCTGGTGATGGGCCATGCACCTTCCTCATCGGAGAACTTGTTAGCTTCCGCGCCAACGCCGATATCGGCTCCGAATTCACCAGCTGGACCGGTGGTCCGAACAATACGGAGAATCCTGGTTCTTTCATTGTCACCGAGGATACCAGTTGCGAGGTCAGCTTTGCGGTGTCTGCGGACACCACCGTGCCCGGCTGTGGATCCAGCACCTTTACCGATTACGATAGCGGTTTTGACGCGACTCATTTTGACTTGAACAACGTTGGCGTCTCGGCTGATGGTTATCTGCAGTTGCAGACCGGTACCGATGCCATCGATCCGAACAACATCATTATTCCTTTTGAGCAGGAGGTAGCGGTTACTTTCCTCCACGAAGGGGCTGGCTTCACTGGCAGTGACTTTGGTTGGATGCTGTTCAGTGGGGGCAGTGGCGGCCCCCGTAATCTAGTCTATGAAAACGTTGAAGATGAGGGCGGCGATGGTGTTCTCAAGGGCCGTGAAGGCATCGACTCCAACGGGGACGGCACGGTTGACGCTCTCGACAGTCGGGTTTCGCTGGGGACATTTGCTGCCGGTTCAGAGATAGTCTTTTATCTGAACGTTGACGATCAAAGTTATACAGCGTTTAGCAAAACCTCCTGGAACCCTGATGTCTACGATGGTGATTGTGCGAATGGCACTAAAATATTCAAACTAGGCATTGCCCGCGATGATGGAACTGACACCTGTAGTTCGACGGGCTGGCTGGATGATGCTGCCCTTGCTCGAGCGGATACACTATTTGATCTGCAGTTTGAGACGGAT
>JABXKU010000134.1 GCA_013619105.1 Desulfuromonadales bacterium | reverse complement strand
GTGGTCTGCGGGCTTTCAGTCCGCTTTATCCCCTGTGGTAAATCCGGCAGACATCAATGGGTGTACCATGTCGGATCAATCATCCTTTACGAAAACCCGGTTTTTATCCACCCGAAAAGGCTGCCGACAACAGGCCGCCCTTGCAGGAGGGTTTCAGGCTAGCAGAGCGCAGGTGCAGCAGAAACAGTGTCGGCCAAGGGAAAGCCCCTTGTTGATTAGTCGTAACCCAGCTTTCCCTGTCTTTGTGGAGAGATCGCAGGAATTGGAATGCGCATGGTTTGTGGTGTTTAGGTCGCCTGAGTGGCGCTGAATGTCTTCAGCCCCTTGGGGTCGGTCAGGAAGATGGCCCTGTAAGAAGTTTTGATCAGCCCTTGGCGTTTCAGACCGGCCAGTTGCTCGGCCACGGCCTCCCGTGACGCTCCGATGAGCTGCGCAAGGTCGCTCTGCGTAATCGGAATGCGGATGCTGCCATCCGCCTGAGCCTTCCCGTGGCGCTCGGACTGCCCGAGCAGAGCCAGGGCCAGCCTACCAGCCACCGGCTGAAACACCAGGTCCTCGAGGCGCATTTCCAATTCCCGGCGGCGCAGGCCGACGAGCTTGAGAACCCGCAGGGTCATTTCCGGATGGCGTTGCAGAAGGTCTTCAAAAACCAGGCGAGGGATGATGCAGACCAGGGCATCCTGGAGTGCTTCCGCACCGTGTGAGCGGACTTTCTCTCCGGTCAGGGCCAGTTCCCCGAAAATTTCCCCGGGTCCGAAAATATCTAAAATGGTTGGACGCCCTTCAGGGCTGGGCCGGGTGAGTTTTACCTTTCTCTTCATAATTAGATAGATTGCTGGATCGCTCAGGGCATAGGTTTGTGCACCCATTAAGGGACGCCGCCTTCAAACATTGACCGTGTGTTTGGCAGGCGGCGTCCCAACTATGATGTAGGGGGTGATGAAGAGAGGCCTTTTGGAGAGGGCGACTCAGATAGCTTTATCGGACCATCAAAGAGCCTGATGATCAGAGTGCTTTTTAAGGTGTTCCTTCCATAGACCTGGGGAGGTAAACTCCACTCCACAGGTAGAACATTTGACTAACGGACCTTCCTTGTGAGCGGGGTTTTCCAGTAGGTGTTTTTTCAGAGCTACCTGTGAGGTGAATTCCACGCCGCAGGTGGTGCATTGGATCAGCGGTTGCGTCACTGTGGTGTCTTTATGGCCTGAATGCCCCTTCATGTGCTGCTCTGTTGCAGAGCTGGACGTGAATTCCACTCCGCAGGTCGAACACTTGATTAGCGTGCTGGAGTCCTCGGTATGGGGGGACGCCATTAGTGCCCCTTTGGAGCCGAAAACGACAAAAGCCGAAACCAATATTGCGAGAACTAGAAACTTTGACATATCTTCCTCCTCGGAACTTGCTTGCCTTTCTTACATTTTACGCCACCTCGACAATGGAAAGCTATCAGCTGAGTTAGTTTTTCTTTCACTGGTCCCTTTCCCAATCTTGTTTTGCAGCTGTAGAGGCCTCTTATCTTACTTATAAGGATAGGCTTGAAGCGTTTAGGAGACTGTAGTCGCCATTACAGTCAGTGGATTAAATATCTTGAGATGGTACCGGCGTATATTATGGGTTCACGGCTTAAATAGTAAATTTCTAGAGGGTATTGATGGATAGGAACGGATATCGGTCCTAAAGGACTCGAAGATGACGGATGGGCTCTTTTGGGGAGGAGACTTAAGAGGATTTGCGGTCTAATGACCGGTACTGAATGGCTTCGGCCAGATGTGCTTGGAGAATCTGCTCCTCGCCGGCAAGATCGGCGATGGTGCGGGCCACTTTGAGGATGCGGGTGTAGGTCCGAGCTGAAAAACCGAGCCGGTCGGTAACCTTTTCCATCAACTTTTGGCCTGCTTCGTCGAGAGAACAGAAGCGCCGTAGCTGGCTAGGTGTCATGGCCGCATTGCATACTGTGGGGCTGCTGGCAAAGCGCTGCTGTTGTTGTAGCCGGGCTTCTTTTACCCGATCGCGAATAGTAGCGCTGTTCTCAGCTTCGCCGGTCGCCGAAAGTTCTTTATGGCTGATGCGCGGCACTTCGATGTGCAGGTCGATGCGATCGAGCAGCGGACCGGATAGGCGGTTGCGGTAGCGGCGGGTCATCGGAGGCGTGCAGGTGCATTCGTGCAAGGCGTCGCCAAGGTAGCCACAGGGGCAGGGGTTCATGGCGGCCACCAGCATGAAATCGGAAGGATAGGTAAGGGTCGAAGCCGCTCGACTAATGGTGACAGCGCCGTCTTCTAGGGGCTGGCGTAACATTTCCAGTACATTCTTCTTGAATTCGGGCAACTCATCGAGGAATAACACGCCGTTGTGCGCTAGGGACACTTCGCCCGGTTTGGGTACCGAGCCACCGCCGATCAGGCCGGCGTCGGAGATGCTGTGATGGGGGCTGCGAAAGGGTCGGCTGCGGACCAGGGCGTCCTGGCGGGGCAGCAGACCGACGATGGAATGGATCTTGGTGGTGACCAGCGCTTCTTCAAAGCAGAGGGCGGGCAAAATGGTCGACAGTCTCCGGGCGAGCATGGTTTTACCACTGCCGGGAGGACCGACCATCATCAGATTATGGCCGCCGCTGGCCGCGACTTCGAGGGCCCTCTTGACATGCTCCTGGCCTCGGACTTCGGCAAAATCCACTTCATGTCGGGACGGTTGGCTGAACAACTCTTCCCTGTCCACGGGGCAGGGCTCCAGGGTTCTCTCGCCGTTGAGAAAGTCAACCAGTTGGCCGAGGTCGGAGACGCCATAGACCGGCAGGTCGCCGGCGATAGCCCCCTCGCGGGCGTTATCCAAGGGTAGGATTAGAGCCGTGGCGCCCCATTGGCGAGCTGCTACGGCCACCGGCAGGGTGCCGCGCACCGGCTTGATCAGGCCGTCGAGGCTCAGTTCGCCCATAAAGGCGTAAGTGCGGGGTTGATGGTTTTTGATCACCCCGGTAGCGGCAAGAATGCCGATGGCCATGGGCAAATCAAAAGCGGCACCATCCTTTTTGATGTCAGCTGGTGCCAGATTGATGGTAATGCGCCGTACCGGAAAGTCGTAGCCCGAGTTCTTGATGGCCGACTTGACCCGGTCCTTGCTTTCTTTGACTGCACCTTCGGCGAGGCCGACGGTGGCGAACTGGGGCAGCCCCTGGGCGATATCGACTTCAACCTCTACCGGATAGGCGTCGATGCCGATCAGTGCTCCGGACAATACTTTGGCCAGCATGGTTTCTCCTGATGCGGCGGAGTTGTCCTTTTAACTGCCCCCCCGCCAGCTAAACTTCGTCGAGATATTTTTCAGTGGCGATAGCGGCCACAGCGCCGTCGCCGACAGCAGTGGCGATCTGCTTGAGGATCTTGCTGCGGACATCACCGGCGGCAAAAACGCCGGGCATAGAGGTACGGCATTCCGTATCGGTGAGGATATAACCCTCATCGTTGAGCTGCAATACTTCTGCTAGGAAACGGGCTTTGGGAATGACACCGATGGCGAAGAAAACGCCTTCTACTGCCAGGGAGCTTTTTTCGCCGGTTAGCTTGTTGGCAAGCCGTAGTTCGTTGACTCCGCGCTGGTTGGCTAGCACTTCCTCCGGGACCGTATCCCAGAGCACCTCGATTTTATCGTTGGCCAGCACCCGATCTTGCAGGGTTTTGGTGGCCCGCAGCTGGTCGCGGCGATGGATCAGGTAAACCTTACTAGCAAAACGGGTTAAAAATAATGCTTCTTCGGCGGCCGTGTCGCCACCACCAATCACCGCTATCGGTACCTCGCGAAAGAACGCGCCATCGCAGGTGGCACAATAAGAGACGCCTCGGCCAGTGAGTTTTTCCTCGCCGGGGATGCCAAGTTTGCGGGGTTCGGCACCGGTAGTGATGATGACCGCTTTGGCGCGCAGATCTTTGCCGTCCACGGTGACAACCTTGTGGTCGCCAGCGTCGACCAGCTTCTGCGCTTCGCCGGTGCTGATCTGCAGACCGAATTCCTGGCAGTGTTCTTGAAACCGTCCTACCAGGTCCGGTCCGTCGATACCGCCGGGAAAGCCGGGGTAGTTTTCTACTTTGGTGGTGGTCATGACTTGGCCGCCAACCATCATCTGTTCCACTAGCAGGGTGTTCAGTTTGGCGCGGGAAGTATAGAGACCGGCGGTCAGACCGGCTGGGCCACCACCAATGATGATCACGTCGTAAAACTGATCGTCCATGAAAAAACTCCTTTTCGTCCCCGCTATGCGGGATGTTTATAGCACAAATATTATTAGTTGTGAATAATGAATTCTGGTGAATTTTTAAGTAAAAAGGACTCCCTCTTGCCTGAGGCTGCCGATTGTCCTATGATGAGCGCGCTCTTTTAC
>JABXKU010000133.1 GCA_013619105.1 Desulfuromonadales bacterium | reverse complement strand
CGATATCCTCGCCGAGGACAGCAAGTTGGTCGATTGGGGGACTCGCATGCAAAAAGCCCACGATAATCTTGCTGGTGGTGTGTCGAGTATTCAGGCGGCAGAGGCTGATCTGGCTTCGGATATTGGTAAAATAAATGCCGATATTTCGCGGCTTCAAGCGTTGATTGAAGGGGAGAACAAGGCGATTGCCGCAGCCGCCATCGCCGTGGGTGTTGGTGTCTTTGTTGCGGTTATCGGTGTGGCTCTGATGTGTGTGCCCGGCGCGCAGCTTGCGGGTGGAATTGTTGCTGGCATCGGGGCTGCCGCTGTTGTTGGTGGTGCTGTCACCTGGGGTATTATGCAGGCTAAGATCAATAAACAATACGATGATATTGCTTCCGATCAAAAGCAGAAGAAAATCGATAGCCAGCAACTGATCGCTCTTAAAGGGCTTGAGTTGGCGACTAACCAGACGGTATCCTCAATCGATAGAGCAACAAGTGCATTGTCGGATGTGCGCGCCATGTGGAAACTCTTTGGAGGCGAACTTCAAGGCGTTATCGATCAACTCAATATGGCCGATACCGGCCTTGCGCTCATCGTCAACGAGGCCTTCGTGAATGGCGCGGCCGAGGAGTGGGGTTTCGCGGCTCAGTTGGCTCAGCAATTGCTCGCACCCCCTGCAAGTGCGGGTGCCGTGACGCTGCCGATGGACGTTACTGTTCCGAAAGCTGCCTGATTTTCGGCCACCGAGTCTGTTCTTCTTTTTTTAAGGCGGTAATATTCATGCTTGCACCCGATAAGACGATTGCCGAACATACCCTGCGGTTATCGATCAGCGCTTCAGCGGTTATTACTGTCTATGCTGGAGCTCTTCGCTATGCCGTGTCGCCGCTTTTGCAAGCCTCGATGCCGGGTTGGTTCGACCCGGTAAAATATAGTATTGTGACTGCGATCACCAACGGCATCCATTGGATGGATGCTCTGTGTATAGACGTCACCAGCGTTATTCCTCAATCTATCATTTCGTTTGCTGGCACGTTCGACACGGCCAGTGATACGATCAATAATATTGAGACTGAAATCATGATGTCATCGGGCACCGCGACACCGGAACAAAAGCAGCAATCGATTGACACTCTGACCACGTTGAAGGGTGCCATTGCCAAGGCCAATGCCGATATCGCTGCCATAGATGTCCGTTTGCTTAGTCTGACGAAATTGATGCAGGCGGATCACGATGCCTTTGCCGATGCCGCTGGCATCGTTGCGCACAATATCCCCGACGGCGGAACGATCAGCAAGGAGATCCATGCCGACCTGGGTAATGACTTCTTGACCATCACTCCGAATGGTCCCTGCATGGTGTCGTTGGCGATTAAGTCGGATGTGATGATCAAGATCACTCAAACCAGCAGATCCCACCCCGAACTCCTTCCCTATGTCATCGCCCAAAAGCTTATCGACAACGCGCTTGTTGACAATGTGCAGGCAAGCGAGGCCATATCCAAGGTCCGGGCCACCTGGTCTCTGATGGAGGGTTTGGTGGATGCAGCCATGGCTGATGTCTCGGCTGCTGCCGATAAAGATCTTTTGCCGATCCTAAAACGAGCCGAATTTTCGGCCGCAAGGAACGTTTGGGATCAACTCTCCAATATTGCCAAGACGTTTATGTAAGGCCCTATATTAGGTATTTTCATTTTTTTAAATGATAAGGATGCTCAAAATGATCAATATCGAGGCCAGTCAAGTTATCATCTATGGCAACAATCAAAATGTTACGGTATATCAGGATTTTAGCGACACCAACATCTATTACATTGTGCCCGAGCCGGTGATCCCTCTGAATGATGAGGGGCTGCCGGAGTTTGCGCTCTTATCCTACACCACCGGGAGCGAGGTGACGGGTACCTGTTCATTCCAGGCCGAATTGCAGATCAGCGCCGATGCGCTGGCGGCGGTTAAGGACCGGTTGGGGGGGGGGATCAAAATCGCTCAGTTCGATTGGCAGTCGGTCAAGCTGATCTTTCATTTTGCGACGGCCACCCATTCGGCCATGATGCTAATCGCTACGCCGTCGATGTATGGGGCTAACCGGGGCTCGTTTATTATCCATCTACCCGATAATGCGACCTACAAGGTTTTTGAAGCCGCCTTCGGTCCTGACGGGAGCGCCGCCGGTACGTTTATGCTGGAGTATGATGTGTCCGTTCTCACACGGCTGCCGCCCGCCACCGTGACGGTTGATTTCAACTCGCAAACCGCTTACGATTATCAGCGAAAAGTGAAAATTAAAAAGAATACCTGGGGTCATGTGACTAGTAAAACGGTGTCGATCACCGAGCATCTTCAACAATCCAAGGCGGGCACGATTACGGTAGACCCCGGTGGTCAGCCTTTGGATGCCGATACCAAAAAGCGGCTGATGGATTGGGGCAATGCAACCTTGCAAAAGGATGTCGAGCAGGCCGTTGCCACTGTAACGCAGATGATGGACAGTAATACTGCTCCGACCTTTAACATGACTGAGATCTCGTCCTTTCACAATGTCTATACCGAAGGGCAGATAGTGCCGTGGATCATCTCGCCCCATGCCTCAATCCCGGCATTTTCAAAGGGTGTCTGGGAGAAAGTCTCTAAATCCGTCTCGATCCGGCCCATGAAGATCGCCTTCACGGTTCAGGACCTTGAGTGTAATGGCGTGGCTTCGATTGATCTGGTGGTGAATTATCCGGTGGGGTCCGAGGTGGCCCCCGTGAACAACACCTATCAATTCAGCCCGGCCACCAAGAGTAGTTGGATTTTTGAGGTCCCCGGTCAGAGTTCCGGCGGGGTATTCAACGGCGATTATACCTATCACTACGTCGTTAACTATGCCGATGGATCTGCACCTTTCAAGTCAAACGAGATCAGTAGCGACCAGTCTGAGGTTCACATCACAGCCAATGACTTGAACATTCTACGGATCGAATTCACCTCGGAAAATGTGCCGTTCAAGGCGGTGGATGCGACCGGGACCGATCTGGTGGACTACCTTTTGGTTGATCTGTTTTTTGTAAACCAGGCGACTGGGCAGCCGATTCAGATGCAGCAGGCCAAGCTGGACGCGACAAACAAATCGCATACCTTCCAAAGCCAGACCCACGAACCCTTCAGCAACCCATGTAGCTATCGGCTCACTTATGTGCTCACCACTGCCCAACAAGTGATGATTGACTGGCAGACCACGATGCTGGCCGCTCCCGTCGCGGCGGGCACGTCAACTGTGCCGGTGTTATCGCTCAGCTCGCCTTTTCAAGCCAAAACGATAAGCCTGTTTCCGTTGCCGCCTGAAGGCAAGCATTTCGATATGATGTCAATTCATGCGGAGTACTCCGACAGCATGAATAACCTGAACGAACAAAACGACTGGAACCTCACCGCCTTCAAGGTTCCACCGAAGGCGTGGGCTTTCTTCGCGCCGGCGAATCAGAATGGCCAAATCGTTAGCTTCAGTGGGACGTATGTTCTCGATGGGATGCCCGTCGAACTTTATCCGGCCAAAACATCAAACTCGATGTTTGTTCTGAAGCCCGACAAGCCTCTCTTCTCGGTCACGGTCGATCCCTCGCAGATCGAATGGGGTAACGGGAAATACACGCAGGTCGTGGTAACGCTTTATACCAAGGACGGTGAGAACAAAACGAATGTGAATACCCTGACGGCCTTCCACAAAGAGAACAGCCTGCAGCAGCTTTATTCCTACTATATCGAAGTCGACAAAACGCCCGAGTGTTACTATAAGGCTGAATACTGGATCAAGGATAAGCCCGTGCCTGCAAAGATTGAAGAGACCAAGTTGTCGGCTACGGCCCAGTTGACCCTCCCTGGCCAGCCGTCTTCCCCAGCAAAATAGGCATAGGAAGACGCTGAGGCGCACTGATGAAAGAGCGCCCGGCAATGGAGGTGCCGTATGTCCCTGCTGGACAAAAACACATCCCCTTGTTCGGTCTTCGCTCCAATGTTTCGCTATCTTGAGAGGTTCGGTGCGGAAGGCCAAAGGGCCAAGGCGCTGATGCAGGACCTTGGCCTGTTTACGCATGGCGGGTGCTCCAGTCGGCTGACCCCGACCGGGGTGCCCGTTGAGTTTGGGTTTACCCAAGTAGGGGATGGCCTTCGCTACACCACAGAAATCGCTCACCCCGGTATAAATCCTGAGAAGCGACTTGCACACATTGAACAGTTCTTAGTCGCCCGGGAGATACCGTGCCCGGATGAGAATCTGCTATCCAGACTTGCTGCAGCCCAAAGGTCAGGGCCTCTCACCTATGGCGCCTGGCTCGGGGTACGTCATGAGGGAGCTACGGACCGTTTTAAAATCTACGTCGAGGTGCCGATTGGTAGTGGTGCCAGACTCGAC
>JABXKU010000132.1 GCA_013619105.1 Desulfuromonadales bacterium | reverse complement strand
ATATATGTTTGATCTTACGATTAAACTTACGTCGCTAAGTTATCATAATTCAATGCGTGAATCATCTACGCTTAAGTATGCTCATAGTTTAATAATGGAAAAATGTAAAGCATATGAAGATAGAGTCAAAGCCCCAAAAAAAGCTTCAAAAAAAGCACATGATGGCAGGTATCAGGAGCGACGAGAGCTTCTAAAAGAACTGGCCATTGTGGCAGGTAAATTGTGGAAAAATGGCTCGACCTTGCTTCACCACCAAATGAAAGATTTTCTTTTAAACGATTATGCCGACCAGGCTGGTCGTCTCCCCTTCGTAAGCCTTCCTGAGAAAACCGTTCTCAAAAATCTTAAAGATGTTGCCAGGGAATTACAACGTCCAGATCTGATTAGTGGTCAAAAAAAATCCCTTTAATAGGTCATACTCTGCACGCAAGGGTTAACCTTTGCACGCAGTCAGGATCTATCCCACCTTAAATTCATGAGTTAGGCTTCCTTTCAACGTTATTGAACCTTTTTGAAAGGAAATACTAAACATGGAAAACAGTATCCGTCTCCCAGAACAAGGCTTTTTGCGAATCAAGCAGATTATCGGCGACCGTAAGACAGGAATCCCTCCTATCATTCCTGTTAGCAAAAGTACTCTATGGCTTTGGGTAAAGGCCGGTAAATTTCCTGCCCCGGTAAAACTTGGTCCCCGTGTAACCGCATGGGACGTTCGAGTAGTCCGGACCTATCTTAATCAAGCCGAAAGTTAAGGGGAGGGGAAAATGGCTAAAAACGACAAAACCCCCGCTGCAACGGGGGCCCACCATGAGATAAATTTCATATTTCTCCAAGAATATACCACGATCAACAAGCGATCGCAACGGCTGCAAATGGGTTGGTTGTTGTTCGACCTACTTAGAGGTCATGCCGCCACCTTGCGGTTCGGTAATATTAATTTCGATGACCGAGTTACCCAGAACCTCATCGAAAACGGTTGGCAGGGAGGAGGTGGCCGTGAGTCTTGAACCAATAGCCGCCGCCCTTGGGCGGTATTCAAAAAAGGCAAATGGTGGCTTCATGGCCTGTTGTCCGGTCCATGAAGACCATAATCCCTCGCTATCGCTGGATGAGAAAGACGGCAATCTCCTGGTTAAATGTTTTGCCGGGTGCAGCCAGAAAGAGGTTGTCCAGGCCTTAAAATCACGCGATTTATGGCCAGAGCTTACCGGTTTTGCGCAGTCGATAGAAAACAAGCAGATCACTGGTGAGACTTGGATTCCTTTACAGCCGATACCAACTGACGCCCCACCGCCACCTCAAACACACCATTGGCTCGGGAAGCCGTCCATAATCTGGGAGTACCGCGATGCCACAGGCAATTTACTCCAGCTTTCCTACCGCTTTGATCCGCCAGGGCAAAAAAAGCAAGTCTTGCCCTTAACCTTCTGCAAGTCTACTGATGGTCACCGGGAATGGCGATGGAAAGCGCTGGCGGCACCCCGTCCGCTTTATGGTTTGGACCTGATTGAAAACCAGGAACAGATTGTCGTTGTTGAGGGTGAAAAACCAGCAGACGCCGGTCGGCGTCTGCTGGGACCTCAAAGGCCGGTGATTAGTTGGTCTGGGGGATGCAACGCCGCCGACAAGGCTAATTGGCAACCGTTGGCAGGCAAAACTATTACCATCTGGCCTGACGCCGATCTACCCGGTCATAAGGCCGCATTGGCAGTAGCCGAGGCCGCTCTTGCGGCAGGGGCTGTTTCCGTCAAGATCGTGGTGCCGCCTGAGGATGTTGCTATGGGCTGGGATCTGGCGGATGCTGAGACCGAAGGCTGGACTCGGGACCAGGTGCAGGAGCGGCTGTGCGCCGGCCTGTCACTTGAAGATTTCCGTGCCCAGGTCCTGGGGTCTCCAGACCTAGAGGCTAGCGTTGCAACAGAAGAGCAGGAAGTACTTCCGGCAAAGTATGCCTTGCGGCCGGACGGCATCTATGTCGAGGTCGAAAAGAGAGACGGTGATACCGACTTTGAATGGGTTTGCTCTCCCATCGAGGTCCGAGCCATGACCCGTAGTGCCGAAGGAGAGGACTGGGGCAGATTGGTGGCTATTAGCGACGCTGACGGCATTGAGCACTTGTGGCCGATGCCTATGGGAATGATGGCCGGGGCTGGGGAGGAGTACCGACGAGAGTTGTTGTCGCGAGGGCTTCGGATCGCAGCCGGCAAAGGGGGACAGCGGCTGCATAACCTTCTTGCCATGTCCAAGCCAAGCAGCAGAGTGCGTTGTGTTTCGCGCATCGGCTGGCATGGACGGCGGTTCGTATTACCCGATGAAGTGTTCGGAGAAGCTGAAGAGGAACCAGTTCTGTTGCAGGGCGGTACCGGCGAGCATAAATTTGCCATAGCTGGCACCTTAGAGGATTGGCAGGTACGTATCGGCCGGTTATGTGTTGGTAACTCTCGTCTTATTTTTTCGGTATGCTCGGCCTTGGCCGCCCCCCTGTTAAATCTCGCCAGTATCGAAAGTGGTGGGTTTCACCTAATCGGCGGAAGTTCAGTGGGCAAAACCACGGCGCTGCGCGTTTCTGGAAGCGTTTGTGGCGGAGGTGGCCTTCGGGGCTATATCAGGCAATGGCGTGCGACGGACAACGGCCTTGAGGCTGTGGCGACGGCTCACTGCGATACACTGCTTTGCCTGGACGAAATGAGTCAGGTGGATGGGCACACAGCAGGTGAGGTGGCCTATATGCTGGCCAATGGCCAAGGTAAGGCCAGGGCAAGGCGGGATGGCAAGAGCAGGGCACCTCAAGAGTGGCGCACCTTGTTCCTGTCCACTGGCGAGGTAGGCCTTGCGGACAAGGTAGCCGAGGACGGGCGGAAAAAGGTCACGGCAGGGCAGGCGGTGCGGGTGGTGGATATTCCCGCTGACGCCGGAGCCGGGTTAGGCCTTTTCGAGGATCTGCATGGCGCTGAAAATGGCGATAAGTTTGCCCGCATGCTTGGCGAAGCCACAGAAAAAACATATGGAACCCCACTGAGGGCTTTCCTGCAGCAGCTGTCCTTGCGCTTGGATGATGCTATCCCCCTGGTCGCAGCGTTTGTAAAACAATTCATCGAAGAAAATTGTCCGGGAAACGCCGACGGGCAGGTTCGACGAGTGTGCGCACGGTTTGGGTTGGTCGCTGCGGCGGGAGAGCTGGGCCGGGAATTTGGTGTACTGCCTTGGCCTCAAGGTGAGGCCAATCGCGCAGCGGTAACTTGTTTTAAAGCGTGGTTGGTACAGCGTGGTGGAACCGGGGCAGCCGAGGTTCAAGCAGGTATAGATCAAGTGGTCGCCTTTTTTGAAATAAATGGTGCCAGCCGCTTCGAGAGTTGGGGGAATTTGTCCGATAACAAGGTGATTAATCGCGCAGGTTTCCGTCGGAAAAATGACATGGATGAATGGGAGTACTATGTTTTTCCCTTGGTCTTCAAGAACGATATCTGCCGCGGATTTGATTCGAGGATGTTGGCTGCCGAGTTGATCCAGCGTGAAATGCTGATGCCAGACAAAAACGGCAAGGCTTCAAAAGCAATAGCTCCGCCAGGCACCAAAAGGAAAAGGCTTTACCACTTCAGCTCCATGGTGGTCAGTAATGGAGGAGACGGTGATTGACTGTTTCCAGGCCTGCGCTCTGGGAGCGTGTTAAATAACGGTGTTCCTGGTGTTCCCCGTGTTCCAACCGAGATTAATTATGCTGAAACAATAGGTTATGGACCGTATCGCTCGGAACACCACGTCGAGAGCGATGTGTACGGGTGTTCCGAGCGCAGATGCAACGAGACAGATTGCACACCTGGAACACCCTTGCAGGCAGAAGGTGTTCCGGTTCCTGATGAGAAAAATGACTGTACTATCAGTAGCTTGAGCGGACAGTAACACCTTGAACACCAGGAACACCAAGAAAAGTGTGAGGAAGAGTCGGTGAACTCTGGTCCTTACATTATTGGCAGGTTTGTAAAAGGAGGGCGAGTCAATGAAGAGCAGAAAGCAGGACCTGGCTCTGGCTGTACAGGGAGTCCTGACGCCGCGCCAGCAGCAGTTCGTAGACGAATACTTGCTGGATCTCAACGCCACCCAGGCAGCGGTGCGAGCTGGTTACAGCCCGCGTACGGCCGCTGCTCAGGCCAGTAGGCTGTTGATAAATGTTAAGGTGGCAGAGGCCATTGGCAAGGCGATGAAAGAGCGTTCCTGCCGGCTGGAGGTCTCAAAGGACCGGGTCCTGCTGGAACTGGCCCGCAACAGCCTGGAGAACAAGCGTAAGGTAATCCAACGGCACATGGAGGCCGGGCTTTTCCCCTACACCAAGCGCTATCTGGGGACCCTGCGCAACCACTTCTCCACCATCGGCATCCTCGGCA
>JABXKU010000051.1 GCA_013619105.1 Desulfuromonadales bacterium | reverse complement strand
TTCCGGAATACTGGTCACCCCGGAACGGCGGATATCATCTTGGCTGATGACAAATACCGCTGCGGCAGACTCACTGACCTTCTGCAGTTTACGGCCGACCGAACTGACTTCAACATCCATCAGTTCTTCCAGGCTCAGATTCATCAGTTGTTTATCTGAAAAGGCCTGCGCCGCAGCTGGCAGCAGTACCAGCCAGCAACTGAACAGAAAGGTGAAAATTGCACGATCCAAGAACAACCCTGCCTCCTTGTTAGTTCGCATGCAAAAAATCAGCAGCACCAAAAATAACAATAAAATGATTATGATCATCTAAGCAAAACCCATACCAGAACAATTCGACCCTGCTTTATTGACAAGCCCATTAGTATGCCAACCCCTTTGAAGGGCGCACGCAAACGGGCTCAATAGATTATATGGGATAGTCTCTATTCCAGACTAATACTTAAAAACTAGCGTTTTACGTCTGCAGATTGGTCGATGAGTTATCGCCCCCCTTAAACCACTTAGCATACAAGACCAACTGCCATAACTCGGCAAGCTAACATGGACCGGCAACAATCTCTAGCACTTAGCCTCTTTTGTCCCCCCCCCTGATTTCTGTGGCATATCCCGACAGCTCCGCCCCACTTATGTGGCATGCCACACTTGCTACGCCACACTATCGGCCAACCTACAGCCCCTCAAAATCCAACGGCCTCCGCAAAGCGAAGGCCGTTGGATTTTGAGTCTGATTGAGCAATCAAAGAATACCTGCGACCCAGGGGACCGCGTCCCCTAATCTACCCATCAATCGGATGATGGCCGGCGGTTACCATCCATTCGGGCCAGTGTTTCTTCCAGCATCCGCACCTTCTGCAGCTTGCCGCTACCGGTCATAGGAAAACGCTCCACCAGCCAGATATATTTCGGCACCTTGAAATGAGCCAGCCCCTCTTTACAATAGGCCCGTAGATCCTGCTCGCTGATCGATTCGCTTTCGTGAAGCCGTACCCAAGCCATGATTTGCTCACCATAAAAGTCATCCGGAATGCCGAATACCGCCACTTCCGCGACCGCGGGGTGGTCGAGCAGACGCTGCTCGATCTGCCAGGGGGAGATGTTCTCCCCGCCGCGGATGATGATTTCCTTGCGCCGGCCAGTAATGCGCACATAGCCATTTTCGTCCATGGTGCCAAGGTCACCGGAATGGAGCCAGTGGTCGCTATCGATAGCCTCGGCGGTAGCCTCCGGCTCTCCATAATAGCCCCCCTTGGCGATATGGTAGCCGCGGAAGCAGACCTCCCCTACTTCGCCCAAGGGCAAGGTGCGTCTGCTGTCCGGATCGATGATCTTGACCTCCTGGTAAGGCAGGTTACGACCGACAGTTTCCAGGCGCACCGACAGCGGATCTTCTGCTGCGGTGAGATGGGTGATGGGCGAGGCCTCGGTCATACCGTAGCCGATGAGCAACTCGGGACAGTGCATCTGTTCCATGACCTGCCGCACCAGTTCCGGCGGACAGGGGGCGCCGCCCATGATGCCGGTGCGCAGACTGGTCAGATCGAATTCGGCGAAGTTGGCATGCTCCAGCTCGGCGACGAACATGGTCGGCACACCGTAGATGGCTGTACAGGCTTCCTCCTGCACGGCCTGCAGGGCCGACAGCGGGTCGAAGTATTCCCCGGGCAGCACGATGCAAGCCCCCACCGAGAGGCTAAGCAGGTTAGCCAGCACCATGCCGAAACAGTGATAGAAAGGCACCGGAACGCAGAGGCGGTCAATCTCGCTGAAGTGCATGCGCTGTGCGGAGAACCAGGCGTTGTTGAGCAGATTATGATGGGACAGGACCGCGGTCTTAGGAAATCCGCGGCTGCCAGAAGTATAGAGAAGAGCGATGGCGTCGTCCCTATCGAGGGCAACCGTAACCGCTTCGAGCTGATCCTCAGAGATCAACTCAGCCGCCTGCAAGACTTCCTGCCAGAGCGTCAGGCCGCTCATAGGGCGCTGCGTCGCGGCGGCATCTGCAGGATCGAACAGCACCACCCGCCGCAGCAGGGGGAAAGCCGAACTATTGAGCTGCGGAGAACCATCCATCAGCTCGGGGATCAGCTCGCAAAGCATAGCCGGATAGTCGCTGGAGCGAAACCCAGGAATGGTGAACAACCCGTGCAGTTCCGAGCGGGCCAGGGCGTGGGCCAGCTCCTGTTGTCGGTAGCCGGGATTGATAGCCACCAGGGCGACGCCGATGCGGGCCGTAGCCAGCTGCAGCAGCAGCCATTCGATGTGGTTGGTGGCCCAGACGCCGACCCGTTCGCCCCGGACAAAACCGAGACCAAGCAGCCCCCTGGCCAGCAGATCGACAGAAGCCGCCAGCTCAGCGTAACTCAGGCGCCGCTGCTGATGGCGGGATACGATCGCCTCCCGGTCAGGGAAACGATGGGCCACGGCGGCAAAGTGCTGCGGAATGGTGGAACCCAGCAGGGGCGCTGTCGAGCCCATATGATAGTAGCTCTGTTCCATGACCTGCCCTCCTCTATCGGGTAGTGTTTGGGGTTAGGAAGGCTACTCTGTGCCCCAGTCGTCCACTGCTAACATGCCGACCTTTACCGGCAGCGACTCAGCCAGGCGCATCCTGCACCTCAAACCCCACTCGGTGCAGTGCGCTGCCGAGAATGCGGCGGTCTTAATGCCCTGCCCGTCACGGCCGTGCAAACGAATACGGTACACGGATCGCCTCCTTTGTTTAATAGATCGTCCAGCGCCGGGTGGCCATGGCTCTGCGCAGCACGGCCACCGCCATGGCGGTCGCGGCCTCCCTTGGCAAAACCCTTTCCCTGTCTACCCTGACCAGCATCTCTTGGGTATTGATGCGAATCTTTTCTGCCACCACGTCAAAGACCAGCCCCTTCCAGCCGCCGTGATATTCGATGGCACCGCAGATCACCCCGCCAGCATTAGCGATGAAATCGGGCAGGCACAGTACGCCCCGCTCATGGAGGATCTGTTCCGCCTCCAGGGTGAGGGGGATGTTGGCCCCCTGAGCGACGAGTTTGGTGCGCAGTTGATCGACGTTGGCGGCGGTGACCACATCGGGGCGCGCTGCCGGAATCCACACTTCACATTCGAGGCCGATGACCGCATCCCGATCGAGTTTTTGCCCTGAGGGGTAATCGACCACACTTTTACCCTGATTCTTCCATTCAATCAGTTTGGCGACATCGAGACCCTGCGGATCGTAGAGGGTGCCGCAGGAATCGGCGGCACCAACCAACACCGTCCCAAGTTCGGAGAGGAAGCGCGCCGCATGCTGGCCCACAGCCCCGAAACCCTGCACCACTACCCGGGCGCCGGACAAATTGAAGCCTGCCGCCGGTGCAGCAGCCTCCACCGCATGGCGCAAACCCCAGCCGGTGGCGCCAATCTGGTCGAGGGGGATGCCGCCAAGGGCCTTGGGCAGCCCCACCGCACGGCCAATTTCATCCTTGACCCAGGCCATACAGGTTTCGTCGGTGCCCATGTCTGGACCAAAAATATAATCCCGACAGTCACGCAGTGCGCACGCCATGGCACGTATCAGTCGCTCCTTATCGACTATCGGCATCTTCGGATCACCGAACAGCACCGACTTGCCACCGCCATGGGCCAGCCCGGCTGCAGCATTCTTCAGGGTCATGGACCGTGCTAGACGAAAACACTCGTCAAGACTGACATCAGGTGCCATACGCATGCCACCGATAGCCGGACCGGCGGCAACGTTATCGACCACCAGAATCCCCTTCAGGCCGATGGCCGGTTCATAAACGTGAACAATTTTGGCCGGACCGAATTCGTCCGCTAGCGCAAAGACATCTGCCATACTACACCTCCATTATCTGCTGCCCTAACGGACAGCCACCAACTTTGGCTATAGTTAAATTCTCGCCGTCCTTAGTTGAATGTCAACCAAGCAACAAGGATTCAGGCAAAGCTTGACATTGTCCTTAGGCCTGTTGAAATGAAACGATACTCAAGGAACCGACTAGGAGGCATGCCCATGACTGAAGAAGCTACCTCATACGGTAACGATGTGGAGCAAGAGATGCATCGGCTAAATACTCTCTTTGCCGACCAGCGGCTGGCTTTTCGTCAGCAGCCTGTGTCGAATCTCCAACAGAGACGAAACGCCCTATCGCGCCTCCAACAGTTACTCAGCCGAAACAGCGAAGAGCTGGCCGCAGCGGTAAGCAGCGACTTCGGCAATCGATCGGCATTTGAAACGCGCCTTCTCGAAATCTTCACCTGTTGCGAAGGGATTCGCCATAGCAACCGCCACCTGACTGCCTGGATGCGCCCCGAGCGGCGCAAAACCTCTCTCTGGTTTCAACCGGCAAAAAATCGCGTTTATTGCCAGCCGCTGGGAGTGGTAGGCATCGTGGTGCCCTTTAACTATCCACTCTACCTGGCAATCGCTCCTCTGACCGCGGCTTTAGCCGCCGGTAATCGGGCCTTGATAAAAATGTCAGAATTCACCCCGGCTACCGCAAGGGTGTTGAAAAGACTTTTGGCCGATCTCTTCTCTGAGGATGAGGTCGCAATCATAGAGGGACCGGCTCAGGTATCCGAGGCCTTCACCGCCCTGCCCTTTGATCATCTTTTCTTTACCGGCTCGATCCCGGTGGGAAAAAAAGTCATGGCCGCCGCCAGTCGCAATCTCACCCCGGTCACTCTGGAGCTCGGCGGTAAATCACCTGCGATCATCGCCCCAGATGCCGACTGGCGGTTAGCCGTAAAACGAATCATGATTGGCAAGCTGTGGAACGCGGGTCAAACCTGCGTTGCTCCGGACTACCTGCTGTTGCCGGAAGGCCAGCAAGAGCGTTTTGTTACTGAAGCCCAAAAAGTGGTTCGAGCCTTTTATCCCACCATCAGCGGCAACCCTGACTACACGGCCATCATCAACCAGCGCCATTTCCAGCGCCTGCAAAAACTGCTGGAGGATGCCGCCGCCAAGGGAGCCCGTCTGATCCCTCTACAAAAGGAAAAACAACCCTCCTTAGAAAATTGCCGGCAACTGCCACCGATGCTGTTGCTCGATACCAACGAGGAGATGAGCATCCGCCAGGAGGAAATCTTCGGCCCTCTGTTACCGGTCATCCCTTACCAAACCCTCGATGAGGCTATCCAGCACATCAATGACCGGCCCCGTCCCCTGGCCCTCTATTATTTCGGCAAGGACCGGGACAGCGCCCGAATAGTACTGGAAAACACCACATCAGGCGGTGCATCAGTCAACGGCACGGTGCTGCACGTAGCCCAGGAAGACGTACCCTTCGGCGGTGTCGGCCCAAGCGGTATGGGCCATTATCACGGCCGGGAAGGGTTCGAAACCTTCTCAAAAAAGAAGAGCGTCATGTATGATTCGAGATTCAGCGCCGTGCCACTGCTCTACCCGCCCTACGGCAAGCGCGCCAAACTGCTATTGAAATGGATGATGCGGGGCTAAGGGATGCTTAGGGATCGCCGTCTTACAACTGCAGAGCGCCTTACGATCGGCGTTGGTGTTTTCGTTTAACTCACCCAGATAATGGCAGGCTGGGGTTTTTACCTACGGCTTATTATATTCATGAATTTTACGCTAAGTCGCAGGTTGTTACGTGCGAGCAACATGCGGTTGTTTAGGTAAGCTGCACCCGTAAAACACAAAAAGTCCCCACCAGAAAGCGAGGACTTTGCCAATAAGCTAAACGGGCTGCAACCCGAAGGTTGCAGCCCGTTGAAGTACTTCGTGAAGCCGGACTATTTTAGAAGTTAAATCTCAAATTTGCATTTACCTGGTGAGCATCAAAGTCGCTACGGAACTCGCCGTTATAATCGACGCCCACAGTGAGCTTCTCATTCGCATAGAGGTTAACACCAACGCCGACCAGCAAGCTGTCCCGTTCCGGCTCAATTCCGTCCACGGTGAAGGCACCAGCAGTCCCGGCAAAGCGTGCTTTGACGTCCCGGTCCGTATTTCCGTATTCGTGAGCCCACTCGAGGCTAAATTCAGGCTCGAGTTTCATGCCGGCCACCGTGGTGATCATCCCAATCCGCCCGCCGAGGGTACTGACCACCGAGTGCGAATCGTAGTCGGATATGGAGAGGTTCAGAGCTCCAGCTTCCTTTTCGGTGAATGAGTCGATATCGACCCGGGAATATTGTAGGGAGAGGGTAGGAATCAAATACCAGTTGGGTTCTTCTATCAAATTGTAACCCAAACCAACATAGGCGGTATATTCGTGGCCGTCGGTATCTCCTTTGGCCGTTACGTCCGCCAGAGAGATATAACGTTTAGACTCATAATCGTTGGTGGAATAGGTCAGAGCCATGTCGACGTAGAGTTTGGGAATGGAGTAGGTTCCGTAAAAACCGAAATGGTAGGTCTCAATATCTCCCGATTGACCGGCACGATCAAAGTCGATGTCGGTATCCAGTATACCGGCACTGAAGCCGACGACCAGATTGTCGTTCAGTTCGTTATCCAAACCGAGGGACAAGCCGTAGGTATCAAATTCAAAACCTTGACTGGAACCGCTTCCGTCCTGATCTGCCGTTTGTCCCAGAACCTGAACCCAGGAACTCCAGCTCTTGGCATCCCGTTCAAAAGCGGACAGTCTCGCCAGGGCCGGACCGTATTCGGTCAGCGCGTTGGAAGCTACGGCATCAGTCTGAGGAGTTTGGCCAAAGGCCAGATGCATGTTGCTCATCCGTCCAGTCAGAGCCGAACGGTAGACGCTGCTGCCCGCCGAAGTGGCGTCGGCCAAAGAGCAGTACTGTACTGGGGACACGGCTTCAAGCGCTTGAGGGATTTGACCCTCTGAAAGAGAGTATAGAAAGGTTGCGGCCTCACCGAGGGTACCTGCTTCAAGCAGAGCATCAAACTGCGAAGCAAGTTCGGCCTGCTCGGAGTTCTGGGCGAAGAGAACCAGTTCGTTGCTGCGCTCTACAAAAATTTGTACAGCGGTTTCATCATAGCCGAGGGTAAAGTTGAGCAGGGCCGAAGTCTCAATCAACTCAGCGAATTCACCGACAAGAGTGCCGGCGGTCAGGACTGTATAGCTGGAGCCATCAACGATATCGCTGGTCGGGATCACGGTCAGGCTACCGTCGATGGTGGCAGTACCGGTAACATCGAGCAGGTCGGCATCGTCGGCATTTACATTAACGGTAAGGTCGCCGTCGGCGCTCTGGGTGTAATCACCGTCGATGGTCAAGGTGCCAATGGAAGAACCGGGGTTGACACTGCCGTCGTTGGTTACCGGTCCGGTGACCGTACCGCTGCCGCCAAGAGTACCATCGGAGAGTATCGCCAGGGCGTAGGCATCGAGTTCGCCGTCAACCTGCAGGGTTCCCCCCGAAATCGTAACAGCCTCCTGAATCTCACCGATGTAACCGTCGTTTTCGCTGCCGGTCAGAATCCAGGTGCCTTCGCCGGTCTTGTTCAGGAACTCGAGGTACTCAGTTTCATAGTTGTAAGTACCGCCGCCGACAAGGTTGAGGGTGTCGAGATCTTCACCGCCCTCAGCTGCCGTACCATCGCCGGCACAGATGTCTCCGTTGACCTGTGCCCCCGAGAAAAAGTTGAAAGTATCAGCGTCAAAGGAGCCAGTGAGTTTTCCGTTGATGGTGCCGTAAATGTTGAAGGTATCGTCCCCGCTGACCATAACATCATCGGTGTCATCGAAAGTAAAGGTGGCACCCGCTGCGACAGTAATCGTGTCGTTGCCCGATCCCATGTAGATATCATTGGTAAAGACAAAAGTCCCTTCGGTAACCACCAGGGTGTCATTGTCTTTGCCGAAATAAAGATAGTCGTTCACCTCAGCTGCGCCATTGACGATCAGGGTATCGTTGCCGTAGCCGAACCTGATGTCGTCGTTGACTACCGATCCTTCCTCCAGGGTAACGGTGTCGTCGCCGTCGCCCATCTCGATATCGCCGTTAATGGTACCCGTAGCGTTGTTGGTCAGGGCATCATCGCCGTCTCCACCGTGATCCTCGCAAAAGCTGACCGCGGCGGAACCACCTGTGATAGTGCCATTGTTAATTACGGTTTGGCCATTGTTTCCAGAGACAATGCCAAAGATGCCAGCGTCGATGACACCGTTATTAGTGACGGTGTATCCGTCGCTCTCAAGCGTAATGCCATCCCCCACGGTAGTAATACCGGCATCTAATTCAACAACTACGGTAGTGCCACCCGTCGCAGTTACTTCCGTGTCGCCGGCAATACTGATCACCCAGTTACCCGACCCGGCGGGTGTTTCAGTACCCCCCGCCAAGACCGGTGCAACGGTGAACACCAAGCCTGACAACAAGACTCCCAAGCCGATAAAACAAACAGACTTTCTCCTCATTTTCCCCTCCCTGAAATGTTTTCATATTTACATGGTGTTACTGATTAAAACCACGGCAAAAAACCGGGAAACAGCCGCACAATAATACCCGCGCATACCCAACAAAAAACCTAGCAATAACCAGCACAATAACGATCGAGCATCGTATTTTAATCCCAAACAAATGTAAACAATAAAGAGGGATATCAACAAAACACATTTACCCCAAAGTTGGGGAAATAGACGACCAACCTGCATCCATGAAATCGGAAAGAATAGAAAGGGAAAACATTTAAATGTACTTGAGGGGAAGGTAAATATAACGCGACTGAGTTCTACAGAGGAAAGCTGTTCTTTTACTTAAGATCCGCCCCAAATAGAATCATTGGCCAAGAGCGCGTCAGCAGGAGGCATGGGTCGGCATTCAGGGTTGGAGTTGAAGGATTTCGTGCCGCCAGCTGTGTTGCCATTCATCGAGGGTGGTTTCCTCGCCTAGAATGATCTCCTTGAAGGCCTTGAGGGATTGGCCCGCGAGGCGTCGATGCCAGCGGGAAGTCAAGGTACGACCGGCCAAACCATCGGCTAAAAGCTCCGTAATAAATTCTTTTTCAGGCTCTTTGAAAAATGCGCCCTGTGCCGCAGCAAGGTAGTCTTCTAACCTTTGACGTCGGCGTTGCTCCTCCATCGGAGTAGCTGCGTGACGTAACGTATAAACAATGCCCCAGGCAACAGCATAATCAGCAGCGTTGAAGGATTCACCATAACTGCGGGAGAGAACTTTACGCAGAGGCGGAATTTTGCCACTGCGGATCAACTGCTTCAAATGGCTAAGACGTTGAGAGTTGACGGTACCAACGACAATAGAACCGTTACTGCTGAGAGCGCCTTCCATATAACCAGCTAACCCCTCGTTAAGCCACAGTGGTGCGGCGATCAGGCTATGCTCAGCAGCAGGCAAAAGCTTACGGGCAGCCGTTGGAACGGAAAAAGCAAAGGTCTGGTCGATGAGCTGGTGGACCCCCTCGTGTAGCAGCGTGACCTGCGGGGCGACACCGCGGGTAAATCGCCAGGGGAGATGAATCGCCTTGGGCGGTAATGGGCTATAGAACCCGGTGGTCCCTCGGGTCAGGCCAAAGGGACCAACCACCTTCTCATACTGGTGAACGCTTGCATACATATACACGAATAGCCGAGGAAAGGAAGGAGGGCAACCGAGGACTTGACAAGTGGCAGGAAGCACCTCTTCCAAAAAATCCCCAGCCTGGGCGGCGACTTTGGGGCTAAGGTTGGTGCGGATGCTGTAGTGGGGCGAATGGTAAACAAAGGAATCTGACCAGGGACGAACAGGGGTGCAGCTACCTGCGAGAGTTAAGACGGGCAACAGCATGACGAAAATGCCTATCTGTTGCCAACGTGTCCACATCGCCCCGCCTGTTTCAAGGTTAGATTGTTTAAATTTCGAGCTTTCCACTACCTTCTTACGCTTTCTGCTGGATCTGAAGCCTATCTGGCAAATTGGAAATCATCGAAATTTATTCAAACAAATAACCTGTTCATGTGGAAACGACTTTCTCCAAGCCAAAAATCTCCCACTTTGGCGAGAAAAGTTATATGCAAGCCTTTTTCCGCGATAGGGAGCCCCTGTGCTTTAAAGCCACTCAGGCCGCAGGCCGCACCGGACGCCGGGCTCGCCACAGCCACCAGGCGGATAAGATCAGGGCTAGAGCTGGCAACAGGTCGCCATAACGGGTGTACAAACTCGGCCGAGCACCGAGACCGACCGACCCGCGCAGGGCAAGTCGTTCAAACAAGGGGGACTGGGCAGTAATGCGCCCGGAGGGAGCAATCAGAGCAGAAATGCCGGTATTGGCGGCCCGCGCCAGCCAAACGCGATTTTCCACGGCGCGAAAACGGCACATAGCGAGATGCTGATATGGCGCAGAGGAGCGGCCAAACCAAGCATCGTTGGTGATATTAACCAACAGATCACTGCCCCGGCGCACATAGTCCCGTGCCAGTTCAGGAAAGATCCCTTCAAAACAGACCAGTACGCCGAGACTATGGCCATTCATGGGCAAGGGGCTAACCGTACCGGGGGCGAAGTCGCCGATGCCGACCACCAGCTTGTCGATAAAGGGTAAATAGCGGCCCAGAGGCACATATTCGCCAAAGGGCACCAAATGAACCTTGTCGCTACGACCCAGCACCCCGCCATCGGGCCCGAGCAGAAAGGCGCTGTTCAAGGTGCGGGGCCGACGGTTGACCATCTCGAAGGCTGGGCTGCCGAACAGCAGATAGGCTCCGCTGGAACGGGGAACCTCGGTCACCGCCGCAGCCAGCGGTCCGCCCTGTTGAAAATAGAAAGGCATAGAGCTTTCCGGCCAGATGATCAGCTCAGGCACCGGGTCTACAGCAGTAGGAAGCGACAGTTGGCGATAAATATCGACCGTACGCTGTTGAAAGGTCGGATCCCATTTCACCGCCTGATCGAGACACCCTTGGCCCAGCAACGTGGACAGGCTTTGCTCTCGTTTGTCTGGCTGTTCGGCCAGACGCAGGGTGCCATAGCCTAGATTGGCGAGAAACAGCAGCACCGTCGCTGTCACTGCGATACGGGGAAAGGCCTGCCGAAACCCCTTACCCCGTGCCTGCCAGAGAGCCGCCAGGGTGGTATTGCTCAGGATCAACAAATAGCTCAGCCCATAGGGACCGAAGAGGTCTGCGGATTGAATTAGCAACAGATGGGATTGTTGGGAATAGCCGAGAGTGGCCCAAGGGAAGCCACTAAGCAGAAAGGAACGTAGAAACTCTAGGGCTACCCAGAACACCGGTAGGGTCAGAGTCAGAGCCAGCCCCAGGCGATCGCGGCAGCGACAGGCGGCCCAGGTAGCGACGCCGAAAAATAGCGCCAGATAGAAGACCAGCAACAGGTAGGCTACCCCCGACAGTAGCGGATGCAGCCGACCATAGGTGGTCATAACGATATTGAGCCAGTAGAGGACCAGGCCGAAGAAACCGACTCCGGCCAGAAAGCCCGTGCGAAAAGGCCGCCGCTCCATGACCACAAACAGTGGCAGTAAACCGAACCAGGCCACGCTGGCCAAATCAGGACGGGGAAAAGACAGGGCCAGCAACAGACCGGAGCAGAACGCCCAGCAGTCGCTGCTATCGATGGGCAGTCGCCGCCAGCTCATCAGCATTGGGGGTCCGTCTCTTGATTCAGCGGCAGGGGCCGGACTCGCACCTTACGCAAGGTGCGCTCATCACATTCGACTACGGTCACGGCAAGGCCACTAGCGGTCATCTGTTCATCCTGCAGAGGTACACGGCCCGACAAATCAACCAACCACCCCCCAACGGTATCGAATTTTTCTTTGGGAATCAAAATACCAAAGTGGTCGGCGAAATCCTCAATATTCAAGCGACAGTCGACCAACACCCAGCCGTCCTCTTTCGTCGTGAGCCACTCATCCTCAAGGTCGTATTCATCCTGAATATCGCCGACGATCTCTTCCAGCAGATCTTCGATGGTAACCAGGCCCGAAGTACCGCCATATTCATCGATAGCGATGGCCATATGCACACGCCGGGCACGAAATTCCTTGAGCAGTTCCTCAATCTTTTTCGTTTCGGGAACGAAGAATGGTGTACGCATCACCGCCTGCACCTGAACCTCCTCGTCGGGGACACCCCAGAATTTAAGCAAATCCTTGGCATAGACTAAGCCAACAATGCGGTCGGTCGTCCCTTGGTAAACGGGGATGCGAGAATGGCCCGATGCGATGATCGCCTTGAGAATTTCGGAAACCGTGGCTTCGGTGCTGCAGCAGACCATGTCGGTACGCGGCACCATGATTTCTCGCACCATGGTCTCACCGAATTCGAAGATGGAGTGGAGCATCTCCCCTTCCTCTTCGTTGATAATGCCTTCCTGTTCCGAAGCATTGATCATCTCTTGTAACTCTTCTTCGGAATGCACCCGCGGCCTGCCGAAAAACAGGCGACTTATAAGGTTCCTTTTGGAAGACACCGTTGCGCCGGGACCGTCACTATCCAACGATTCTTCTCCTTTCAAACTCAATAAAAAGTAAACCAAAAACCCTGGGCTGTTGATCAGCCAAAGCAGAGGTAAAGCAGAGCAGTAGTGATCACACCCAGCAGCGCCCCCACCAGTACTTCGATAAAACTATGAATTTTCAGGTAAACCCGGCTCTGACTGACCATCACTGCCATAGCCAGCACCAACAGGCTGAGGAGCTGTCCTGCTCCGGAAAGAATGGCTGAAGTGGCGACGGAAAAGGCAAAGGCGGCATGACCACTGGGCATGCCACCGTGCAAGGGACTTGCTTGCGGGCTGCGAGCCTTGAGCAACACCACCAGGATAGTCACAACCAGGACGGAAACTACCTCCAGATCTCCCGGAGGCTGGGACAACAGGGGCACACCTTTGACTTCCGGAGAAAAGAAATAACTAGATAGGGCCAGGTAACCCATGACCGCCGCGCCGATGCAGGCCATCAGCACCGCGCCGGCAGCCACATCCTTAGCCCGACGGGCCAAGGGATGATACTCGGGGGAAACCATGTCCACCACCACCTCGATGGCGGTATTAAGAAGTTCGGCGAAAAACACCAGCACCATGCCGAACACCAGCAAAATAAATTCCAGAGAGGACACGCGAAAAAACAGCGCGACCAACAGCACCCCCAACGCAACCAGCAGATGGTAGCGCAAATGGCGCTGAGTACGGGCCGTCCAGAGAATACCTTCGATGGCACAATTAAAACTAGCCCAGACTCCGGTCGGTTTCATATCTAACCTCAGTGGGACGCTAAAAATTCGGCCTGAATAGCGGCAAACAGGGTTCGCTCCATTTCCTCCATGCGGTTGGCTTCTTCCTCGCTGCCTCGCTCATGGTCGTAGCCGAATAGGTGCAGAATACCGTGCAACAGCAGAAAGTAAAGTTCACTCTCAAAGGGAAGACCTGCCTCGGCCGCATCGCGAGCCGCGGTGTCGGCGGAGATAACCACATCGCCCAGCAACTCTGGATGAACTTCACCGCCTTCTCCTTCACGCATCGCAAAGGAGATCACGTTGGTCGGCCAGTCGCGTTGCAGATAGTCACGGTTTATCTCGCGAATCCGCACATCGTCGACGATGAGTACAGAAAGCTCACCGTCAGGACATGCCAAGTCGTTTAAGATCTTCTGTGCTACCTTTTTTAGGCTCGTTTCCTCTATCTGTTTTTTCTTTTGGCGGTTCTCCAGTTGAATCATCACTGCTCTTCCTTTTGCTTTGCTCTTTTTTGGTGGTCTCTTTTTTACTCGAATCTTTTTCCCGCTCTTTGTGCACCGGTTCCGGATAATCGATGCGGTGGTGAAAGATGCCAGACAGAATGCGGTTAAAACTCTTGGCGATATTGTGCAAATCCTTGAGTGTCAATTCACATTCATCAAGCTGACCATCGATAAAAATATTATTGATGATCTTTTGCACCATCCCCTGAATGCGGGCTGGGGTCGGATCGGTCAGGGTCCGGCTGGCCGCTTCCACCGCATCGGCCAGCATGATCAAAGCCGCCTCACGGGTCTGAGGCTTAGGGCCAGGATAACGATAATCGCACTCATCGACCTGTTGCGCACCAGAACCGGACTGTTTCTTGGCCTTGTCATAAAAGAATTTTATCAGAGCCGTACCGTGATGCTGACGAATAATATCAACTAAATCCTCGCCGAGCTTGTTTGCGCGAGCCGTATCAACACCGTCCTTGACGTGGGACATGAGAATCAATGCACTCATGGACGGCGACAACTTATCATGCCGATTGTCCTGCGCCCCTATATTTTCGATAAAATAAAGAGGCTTACGAACCTTGCCGATATCGTGATAATAGGCGGCCACCCGGGCCATAAGAGGATTGGCGCTAATGGTTTCGGCAGCAGCCTCGGCCAGGTTACCGACAATAATGGAATGATGATAGGTGCCCGGCGCCTGAATCATCAGTTCACGCAGCGCCGGAGTATTCATGTTGGCCAACTCAAGCAGCTTAATATCGGTGGTGTACTTAAACAAACTCTCCGCTAAAGGCACTAAGCCCGTGACGAGCAGCGCACAGATAAAACCGCCAGCGAGACCGAATCCGGCCTTGTAGAGCAGTTGGCTGTTGAGACCATGGCCGGCCATAAGGTGGATACTCAGCACCAGCAGCCCATTGACCAGCGACAATTGCAGGCCGGCCTGATAAAGGGTACTGCGCACCAAACAATGGCGCACAAAATGGGCCGCAGTCAAACTGCCGATCAGAGCATAGAGAGTGATATAGAGGTTGTTGCCGAACATGATCCCAATCAGGGTGGCAAAGATCAGGGAAAAGATCAGCGCCACTTCAGAATTGAGCACAATGCGTACCAGCATGGCCCCGACGGCAAAGGGGAAAACATAATAATAGCTGGTAGAATCGATATAGGGAAAAGCTGTTTCCATGGCCGCACAGATAAAAATGGCCAGTTTAACCAAGATGAACAGCCCAACAAAAACCATCAACAGAAAGAGTAGATCCCGGGTGTTGGGTCGGTATTTACTGATATTACACCGGGCGTAGCGATGGCCGACAAACAACAACAATAAGATACCGATCAGCAGGCCGGCACCGTTCAGAAAACCGCGATAACCTCCACTGATACCACGCAAGGCCTTAAGCTTGCGGATCTGATCTTCATTGACCCGCGCCCCTTCCCGCACGACCATTTCGCCCTTTTTTACCTGGAACAGAACCGGCTTGACCTGTTCACGGGCGAAACTCCGCGTCGCCTCCGTCTCGCTCTGGTTAAAGGTCAAATTTGGTCGCATCAACCCCTTATTCAGATCCAGCAACAAATCCTTCTCGGCATTATTCCAGTCACTACTCTGTTGCATACGAGCGGCCAACAGATCGTGAGCGTCACCGATACCGATCACCCGTCCGGCATCCTGAAGGGTTTGCTCTTTCTGGCTAACGAGATTGCGAACCACAATGCCGCCGCCCCAGCCGGACTCAAAAACCTGCTTGTTGCCCACGGTGAAACGGGCCATGATCGGCGCCACCAATTGGTGCAACAGGGCACTGATAGCGGGCCGGTCAGCCAGGCGGACCATCAGCTTAAGCTGATCGCTACTCAGGTTGGCCAATAACGCATGGTCATTGTCCGTGGTTAGCCCCCCTTCGACCGTGCCTTTTTCCAACACAACGCTGGCCTCGGCCAACAGTGCCGTCAGGCGTTCAGTCAACTCCACAGTGGTCCGCGGATCGAAATCATACAGAGGCAAGACGGCTTGAGCTGCGGCTTGGCGCTTCTCTTCGGTTAAGGGCTGGTCGGGAATCAACATATCCCGAGGCGCTTTGATATTCCTTGAGGCGATATCGCCGGGAGAATAATAGCCTGGGACAAATCCACCCTTCGGGACAATAATAACCGTCAAAACAAGGGCCAGAAGGACCATGAGCAGATAGCGTTGCTGATGATCGGAAAAAAAGCCCTTGATAGACGGATGCAGGACAAAGGCACGCCGTCCCTTACGGGAAGCACCTTCCTGTTTGCGATCGTTACTGGTCATTGGTCTTTCTAGAGTCGGAAGCGCTGGATTGACGCTGTTCCGCGGCAGAAGAAGAACGCTGATAGGCCTGTACGATAGCCTGGACGATGGGATGCCGAACCACGTCACGATCAGTAAAATGAGAAAAACTAATCCCGTCAGTACCGTGCAGTACGCGGGTGGCGTCGATCAAGCCGGAATTCCGAGCAACCGGCAGGTCAATTTGGGTAATGTCTCCGGTAATTACCGCCCGACTTCCGAAACCTAATCGGGTCAAAAACATCTTCATCTGTTCTACAGTAGTATTCTGTGCCTCATCGAGGATTACAAAGGAATCGTTAAGGGTGCGACCACGCATGAAAGCCAAAGGCGCCACCTCAATGACTCCCTTATCGATCAGTTCCTGCCCCTTTTCGTAGTCCATCATATCGAACAAAGCATCGTACAGGGGCCGCAGATAAGGGTTAATCTTTTCGGCGATATCGCCGGGTAGAAAACCGAGCCGTTCGCCGGCCTCCACAGCCGGCCGCACCAAGACGATGCGGGCCACTTCCTTTTTGAGCAAAAAGGAGACGGCCATGGCCATGGCTAAATAGGTCTTGCCGGTGCCAGCCGGGCCGATACCGAACACCACATCTTTTTCACGAATGGCGTCGATATAGTTTTTCTGAGCCAAACTTTTTGGCGCAATGCGCTTCTTGCGGGCGGAAATACAGATGATATCGAGAAAGATCTCACCGAGACGCGCCCGAGAATCGGCGCTAAGAATCCGCACCGCATAATCAATATCGGTGGGATAGAGAGGATACCCCTGACGCAACAGGCCGTACAACTCCCCCAGTAAACGCTGGGTCAACTCGACCTGGGCGGGTTCGCCCTGAATAGAAAGATCGAAACCCTTGGAGTTGATGGACACTCCCAGGGTTTTTTCGATCTGCTTAAGATGTTTATTCGCTTGTCCGAACAGGAGATTGGCCAGTTGTTGATCATCGGCACTGAAGCTCCCTCGGCTAATTTCGTTACTCAAAAAAGGGTCCTTTTTTGGGTGAAGTTGCTGGCCTCTTCATAGCACTGCCACCGTGGAAAATCAATTCTTTTTGCATATAGGCCGACACATAAGGGGGAAAAATTTCTTTCAATTTACTCATCCTGTGCTATATATACGCACTTGTGTGGCCAATGGCCCGAATAATTTTTCATTAAATAAAAGAGGATTGTCATGAGTGAAATCGTCGACATTTATGCCCGGGAAATTTTAGATTCTCGAGGAAACCCCACCATTGAAGTCGAAGTCAGCCTGGAAAGCGGCGTTATGGGTCGCGCAGCCGTACCGAGCGGTGCATCGACCGGTGAACGGGAAGCCCTGGAATTGCGCGATGGTGATCCGTCCCGCTACCTTGGCAAAGGCGTCGAGAAAGCTGTTGCCAACGTCAATGAGATCATTGCTGAAGCATTGCTCGGCTGGGAAGTCACCGACCAAGTCGGCATCGACCAGAAGTTGATTAACCTGGACGGCACTGAAACCAAATGTAACCTGGGCGCAAATGCCCTGCTCGGCGTTTCCCTGGCTTGTGCCAGAGCCGCCGCTGAAGAGGTTGGCCTGTCCCTTTACCAATATATTGGTGGCACCAACGCTCGCGAGCTGCCCCTGCCGATGCTGAACATTATTAACGGCGGCGCCCATGCTGATAACAATGTCGACATTCAGGAATTCATGATCATGCCGGTCGGGGCCGAAAGCTTTCGCGAAGCCCTTCGCATGTCTACCGAAATTTTCCATGCTTTGAAAAAAGTTCTCAAGGGCCGCGGCTACAATACTGCCGTCGGTGACGAGGGAGGTTTCGCCCCTGATCTAAAGAGCAATGAAGAGGCTCTGGAAGTGATCATGGAAGCGATCCTAGAAGCCGGCTACAAGCCCGGCGAAGATGTGCTTCTGGCCCTCGATGTAGCGGCCTCCGAACTCTTTCAGGACGGCCAGTACCTGCTCGAGAATGAAGCCCAAGCGAAAAAGACCCCGGCTGAACTGGTCGATTTTTACGCTGACCTGGTCGATCGCTACCCGATCATCTCCATCGAAGACGGCATGGCCGAAAACGATTGGGACGGTTGGAAGCTGCTTACCGAAAAGCTCGGCGAGCGCATTCAGATTGTTGGCGACGACTTGTTCGTCACCAACACCAAGATTCTTCAAGAAGGCATTGACAAGGGCATCGCCAACTCGATTCTGATCAAGCTCAACCAGATCGGTACTTTGAGCGAAACCCTTGACGCCATCGAAATGGCCAAACGGGCCGGCTATACGGCCGTTGTCTCCCACCGCAGCGGTGAGACCGAAGACACCACCATTGCCGACCTCGCGGTCGCTACCAACGCCGGCCAGATCAAGACCGGTTCGGCTTGCCGTACCGACCGCGTTTGCAAATATAACCAGTTGCTGCGCATAGAAGATGAACTGGCAGAAAGCGCCCGCTTCAGTGGCCGCCAGGTTTTCTATAACCTGCGCCAGAAGTAGATCCAACGATAACGACAAAAGACCAAGGGGCTGCAGTTGGCTGCAGGCCCTTGGTCAACTTTTAAAAGCTCCCTTCCCTACACCTCTACCGGACAGCCTATATTCTCCCGGCAGTTTTCATCCTTCCTTCTGCGGCGCCCCGTCCCTCATTACCAACCATCGTCTGACATCCAATTTAAAAAAAAAGGGCCAAGCAACAAGCCAGGCCCTTTTAAGAATCAACTACACCGACAAAAACAATTCAATCAATGAAGCCTGATGGAGCTACAAATCAGCTCAGGGTTTTCCGCAGTCCGACCGCAAGTGGTACAGGTATATTGAGCCTTATCTCGAATACTGTCGCACATAGACGATGTATCGCTCGACGCACCGCAATAGGCGTGCATATTCTCGACAGACTCGGGAGAACAAAGATGACTCTGTTCTTTACTGACCACACCACATTTTTTACATTCATACAAGTTGGTCATAGCACTATCCTTTCCAACCGCAATTACATTCACTTATCACGATAGTTGGATTGTACCACAGCCACCCATTCCCTGTCGAATTCCTGGACTACGACAGGACATTTAGCAACCAGGTAAGCCAGAGAGCAAAGCAGAGCCTTCTGGAGATTCAAATTGTGTTAGGCAAAAAGATCTTTGATCCACTCGGCTTGCCGCCGCATAGGGCTGTCCTGCAACGTTTGCCGAAAAGCTCCTCCGGTGGCAACATACTCGGCAAAACCAGTCAGAGACTCCTTGAAATCCTCGACCATAGCCGCAGAAACGGAAACGTTATCAAGAAGTTCCTTTACCGACAGCAATTCAGCCCGCCAGAGCTCCCTGCCCTGCTCGCTGAAGTCACGAGGGAAATTTGCATAAAACTTATGCAGATTGGAGCGCAGCAGCTCAAAAATCCCCTCGCTTAAGGGTTTCTGCCATTGCAGGCCGTATTCCATTGACCGCACGATCTGTCGTTCGGAAATCTGTTCTGATGCAATGTGCTCCGAAGCCACAAGATACAGCACATAGAAGGGGCTCATGGCCAGTTGACTAACCAACTCTTCACTAAGATTATTCACCGCAAACCATCCTTTCAATTACTTCTAAACTCTCTAACAAAACTCGTATGGAAAAAACTTCCCATGGTATAAACATTTAACGAGCAAGGACCAGACCAGG
>JABXKU010000050.1 GCA_013619105.1 Desulfuromonadales bacterium | reverse complement strand
GCTTTGTCATGTCGAAAGCCAGAAAAACCTTAATTTAATACAATTGACTTATCATGGTTCCGAATAATAATTATTTGACATGTTATACGGACAGAAATCCAAGAGTTGGCGGTTTATACGGATCCGCCTAAACCCTGTTGGCTGTCCATCTATCAAAAGAAGAAAAACAAATGAAGATACTCATTCTCTATTTTTCAAAAACAGGCCATACGCTGGAAGCCGTGAATGCAACAGCGGAGGGAATCCGGGCGGCAGGGTCGGACGCGGACATTGTTGAAGTGCACGACTTTGAGGCCGCTGCGGTTGCCGGTTACGGGGGAATTATCCTTGCGAGCCCGTGTTGGTCGGGCAGCGTTACTCCATGGGGCGTGGCCCGACCGGTTCTCCGCGCTCTGGACGGCCTACAACCCGACTCTCTGAAGGGGAAGCGTTGCGGTGGAATTTCGGTTCACTCTAAGATGGGAGGGAAGACCACGGTGAAGTGCTTGGGCAACCTCCTGTCCGGAAAGGGATGTGAGGACTATCGTCCCGGCCCTGCTGCCAAGGCGGGAGTACCCTTCAGCCTATGGACGGGACCGTCGGTTGGAGCCCAAGATGAAGAGCGATTCAAGGATTACGGCGCTGAATTCGTCGCCTAAGACGGGGAACCACGGACAGGGATGCAGGTGCGTTCCGCAGGTCATGGGGAAGTGCATTATGTCAGCAGGTTCGCGGTGGAGAGCATGTAGGGGCAGCCAACAAGACGCTCCAGCGGACACGGACAAGCCGCGACGCTGAGCTCAATGTTAGGCCTTGAAAGGAACCGGCGTGCATATACTGGTTGCAGAGCCAAAACGTGAGCAATCGCATGCGGAAGAAATTGCGAACAGCATTAGCCACGGTATAGGGCTGTTCGCCGCATTCATTGGAACCCCGTTCCTTATCACGCATGCAGTACGGAATGGAGACGGTCGCTTCATTGTCGGCGCCAGTGTGTTTTGCGCGACCATCATATTTCTTTACTTTGCCTCTACCCTCTACCACGCATTGCCAACGGGCAAGGCCAAGCGTGCTTTTCGGGTCTTCGAGCATTCCGCGATCTTCGTTCTTATCGCCGGTACATATACACCATTCACGCTTGGGGTGCTTAATGGCGCATGGGGCTGGACGCTTTTCGGAATAATTTGGAGTCTTGCGGTAGCCGGGGTGGCGCTGAAGGCATTCTACAAAGCCACCCGTCCGATACTCTTCACCGGTCTCTATCTGTTGATGGGATGGGTTATCGTAATCGCGGTCGATCTCTATTTGTTATGGCCGGTACCGTATGCCATTACTTCGCGGTGCTATGGTATGCGGCCTAACACTCCGGTCAGCAGGACGCCCGGTAAGCGGGGCGCTTTCGCATCGGGCGTGGCACCACGGGAACCTGTTACCTTTACGTTAGAGACTGAAAAATACTGTCCCAGAATTCACCATTTCTAAGCCACTGAACGGCCCAACCTGATCCTAAATGGTTGGGCCTTCCTATTTGTTGTCCTGAATACCAATCCTGCATTATCTAGGGATTTATAAGGTGTCTACACGCCTATCAAGCCAACAGTATGTGGACTGGTTTTATGTAAGAACAGGTGGCTAGTTTTACTTCAAGAACTGGTGGTGGTTTTGAAATAAAAACTGCTGACCAGTCTTGAAAGAGCCACCGATTGCCGGTGGGTTACAGGGGTAAGACCAAGCTAACCGGATGAATTATTGAACAAAATTGGCTATTTAGGCCAAATCTATGACCTTAGGGTCGCGTTTTTACCGGCAAAAAGAGGCAGCTAAGAATAGATAGGAGTGAAATTGAAGGGGCAACAAGTAAAAGGGACAAGCCTTTGCTTGACTGATGTGGTGGACTTTTAAGTTAGCTCTACCTCTGTGGTCCTTCAGTAAGTCGGGCAGGCAGACGAGGTAAAGAGCTGCTTCAATCCAAGATCGATCTTCAGGTAGGGTGGGGCAGGCATCTAATTCACTAAATAAAGATTGCCGGAGTTTTAGGCTTACAGCAGTTCTTGTGCAAAATTGCGCGTTTTTCCTCGATCGACGGATGGCTGAAGTGGCGGGCTTGGACCTCACATTCTTTAACACAGGCGCAACACATGATGCAGTTTTCGGTGTTTGTCGTAACCGAGAGGTCAACGGCGATACTACCTGAGGGGCAAACCTCCGCACATTTTCCGCAAAGAATGCATTGTTCGTCATCTGTTTCCGGTGCCTTGCCACCTAATTTCGGGCGGTCCTTGTAAGGCACATGGCCTTCCATATCCGGGGTGTCGACAGTGCCGCCCACCAGTTTTGTCGCCACCTGCTTCCCGAATTGTACCGCCCGTTTCAGATCTTCGGCATCGGGCCGACCGGCCGCTATCGGCTGCGTCGGGGTGGAGAAAGAGTGTTCGCCGATAAAGGCTCCGGCAGCGACGACATGGAACCCGTTGGCGACGGACAGGGCGCGGAGCTCAACGAGGGCATCGTCGAACTCGCGGTTGCCATAAAGCGCGACCAGAACGGCAGGGATATGCGTTGCCGTGATCGCCTGCAGGCGCTGTCGGCAGAGTTCCGGCAAGCGACCGGCGTACACCGGAATGCCTATAATCGCCACGCCATCGGTTAAAACGGTTTCGAATTTTGAGCCTGGCAGGGTTACGTCGTAATGGATAACCTTGCCAGCGCCCAAACCTTGAGCGATGGCTTCGGCTACTTTTCTGGTCGTCCCGGTGGGAGAAAAATAGATCAGATGAGCGGTTTGCATCGTAGGCCCCTCCTGTTTTGCTTTCACAAGACTGCTGCGTCCCTGTTATGGGCTTGAATAAGCACTAGGCTATCGCGTTCCACCTGGGACAGGGCAGCCATATAGTCACATTTGATGCGCAGTAAAAAGAAGATTCTCCCATCCGCCAGCGGCAGTAATGTCTCGAAATTGCCTTGGCCTTTCGAGAGGATCACATCGGCAGATGCATAGATGTTCTGAAATTCATCGGTCGTTTCGGTAAGGATTGTTCCAGGATAGATACTGCCACTTGAAATGGTTGTGACAAGTCGATCAAGTCCTACCGTTTGGGCATCTGCAAGGGTTGCGTCGTTGATGATGGGTCTATCACGAAGCGCCGCGACTATTTCAAGGTCAGGGTACTCTCGTTGTAGCTGCTTTATGAACAACATGTCGAAAACGATCTCACCGCTGTTATCGCAGAGATAGAGAAGCGTTGAAGCTGTTTTAAGCGATTTTCTAAACGCCACCAGATCGTAACGGCCAAACGGGACGGTGGCAAGAGACCGGAGCTCTTTGTCCAAATCCAGGGAAGTGTGGTCTCTGGCACCGAAGTCTATGATGTTTCCCGCCGCCGCAATCTGCAGCCCGGTTTCAAAAGGTGTAACACTGGTATCAATTTTCTCCTGAAGGCTTTCCGCATAATCCAGAGATAGAAGATTCGACTTTTGTTTGATCTCAGCATAAATATCAAAGGACGAAGACTCGCCTTTTGCCTTGATGATCGCATCCGCTACACGACGCACAACATGCTGAACCAGAATTGAAGTGCTTTTGGACTCCTCTAACCCCGCTTCGGCGACCTCGACGATTCTTTGTGTCTGCTCTTCGTTTAACCCTGCAAAATGAGAGGCCGACAAGGCCTGATTAACAACGCAGGAAAAACAGTCTGGTGCGATTCCGGCAGGGCGTTTTTTTTGATTTTCGACTGCACACATTTTACCCTCATATTTTCATTGATGCCCGTCAAGAGAGTCGCATGCTCTTGCCATGAACTGGTATATCCAGTTTTTATGCAACTTTTTCGATGCTGACTCCACAAATCTTTAATTCAGGAACCTTTGCCAGAGCGTCGAGGCTGTCGTTGGTTAGTTTGTTCACCGCGCTTGAGTAAAAAGTAGCGAAAACGGTCCCCTCGGATACTCGGTCGGTCACTTCGGCCTTAATATCGATCTCTCCCCGACGGGAACTTACCTTTACCTGCCCACCATCCAGGACCCCCAACCGCTCTGCATCCGATGGATTCATTTCCAAACGATCCTCAGAAGCCAGTCTGGAAAGAGCCACCGATTGCCGGGTGTAAGACCCGGTATGTAAATGATAGAGATTCTTGCCGGTTGTCAGTGCAAAGGGATATTGTTCGTCCGGTAGCTCAGCCGGCAATTGATATTCGGCTGGAAAGAAAATTCCCTTACCACTTTTGGTATTGAATTTCTTCTCCCACAGGAAGGGGGTGCCAGGATGTGCTGCGGACGGGCAGGGCCAGCGCAGGCCTCCGGTCTCGAGGCGTTGATAAGATATTCCGCCGTAGGGAGGGGTTAATGATGCGATTTCATCCATAATTTGCCCGGGATGAGCATAGTTCATTTCATAGCCCATACGGGTACTCAGTTGGCAAATAATTTCCCAGTCGGGCTTGCTTTCACCCGGGGGCTCGATAATTTTGCGAACCCGCTGTATCAGACGGGAAACATTGGTAAAGGTTCCATCTTTTTCGGCAAAGGAGCACGCAGGCAGAACGACATCAGCCATTTCGGCCGTTTCGGTCATAAACATGTCCTGCACTACGATAAAGTCCATCCCCTGCAGAACTTCTCGCACCTTGTTGATGTTCGGGCCACTGCGCATGGGGTTAGCTCCCAAGGCGAAAAGACCTTTCAGCCGGCCTTTAGTGAGCACCATGTCCGATTCGGTCATGCCTGGTTTTTTGGAAAGACTGGTTCCCCAGGCTTTTTGGAATTTCTCGTTGCTCTGCAGATCAGCCACCTTCTGGCCGCCGGGATAGATGGGGGGCAAACAACCCATGTCGCCAGCACCCTGACCGTTGTTCTGTTTGGCAATCGTGTTGACACCTGTTCCTGCCTTGCCCACGTTTCCTGTCAGCAGAGCCAGATTGCATAATCCGGAAACATTGTCCGTGCCATGGATATGCTGGGTAATGCCCATGCCATAGAGAATGGAAGCTCTGTTTGCCTGGCCATAGAGTCTGGCTGCTTCAACGATATCCGCCTCCGCAACGCCTGTAATTTCCATTACTTTTTGCGGCGTAAAGGGCGCTATGACCGACCTCAGCCCGTCAATACCTTCCGTGCGATCTGTGATAAACGCTGCGTCCTGAAGGTTTTCTTCCAGGACCACATTCATCATACCGTTGATCCAAGCGATATCGGTGCCCAACTTTGGCCTGATCCAGACTTGGGCGTAGTCGACAAGTACGGTCTTTCTTGGATCGATCACGATAAGTTTCAACTGCCCCCGAACCACCTCGCTTTTCACAAAGTCGGCAAAAACCGGATACATTTCCGTCAGGTTAAGGCCGGCTACCAGCAACACATCCGCCTGTTTGTATAATTCTGTGGAGTTGGTCATGGCGCCGCCGCCAAAGGCTCTGGAAAGGGCCACAGCGCTGGGTGTGTGACAAAAGCGGGTACAAAAATCGACGTTGTTGGTTCCGATGCAGGCTCGCAGGAATTTTTGAAAGACATAATTGTCTTCATTGGTGGTTTTGGCCGAGGCGATGCCACCAACCAGATCGCTGCCGTGCTGATCGATAATACGCTTGAAATTGCTCGACACCAGGTCCAGAGCCTCGTCCCAACTGGCCTTTACAAAGGTGCCGTTTTTCTTCACCAAGGGGTGTTGCAAGCGCTGAGGGCTTTGAACAAAATCCATCCCGAAACGGCCCTTGACACAGAGGTGTCCGCTATTTTCAGCATGCGTATCTTCAACACCCCTTACACGAACAATTTTGTTGTTATAGGCCCCCAGTTCCAACTGGCAACCACCGCCACAATGGGTACAGGTGGTACGGACGGTCGTCAGATCCCAGGATCTGGCCTGCAGACGGGCCAACTTTTCTGTAAGAGCACCAGTGGGGCACGCCTGCAGACAGGCACCACAGGAGACGCATTCGGTGAAAGCCAGAGGATCATCGATCCCGGAACTGATCGTCAATCCCGCTCCCCGGTTAGCAAAACCGAGGATATTGCGTCCGGAAATTTCGTTGCAGGCACGTATGCAGCGTCCGCACAAAATACAAAGGTTAGGATTTCTGGCAATAACTTCGCTGGAATCCTCGACTGATTTTTTTTCTTTGTTGATCTCAAAACCGATGGACTTAATGTCTAATGCATAAGCCAGATCCTGCAATTCACAGTTCCCGCTTTTTTCGCAGGTGAGACAATTATGCTCGTGTTCAGATAATATTAATTCCAGGTTAACACGGCGCAATTCACGGAGTCTTTCATCCTCCGTAACAACGCGCATACCTTCCTGGACAGGTGTCACACATGAGGCTGCCAGCTTTTTTTGCCCCTCGATTTTGACCAGACACAAACGACAGGCGCCAACGGAACTCAAGCCATCTTTGAAGCATAAGTGAGGAATAGGAAAACCGTTATCTTCGCAGGCTTTCAAGAGGATCGTTCCTTTCTCAACGGAAAGGGATTTGCCATTTACGGTAATGTTAACCATTTGCGTTACCTCCATTCTTAGCGAGTGACGATGACAGTCTACCTACACTCTGTTTTATGCAGCGTATTGATGGCCCTGCTCGGTAACGTGTTATACCGCCACCGAGCTTTTTTGCAGGAAACGCGATCTCGGCCTTCACTACGCCACTCCTTTGGTGCATCTCAGTTTTCGTTATGCAAAAAACAACTCAACACATATAGGTGATTTTTACACCTTGCAGGCAAGGTAAATTTAACAGAGCACCCATTGATTGCATGTTAAGGAAAGGGTAGGTGCCTGGAATACGAGAGGAACTAGATAAAAACAGCCAAGGGGTAAGTTTTCAACAGGATGAAATGTATTACCTGAACGACATACTCAACTAGGTGAATATATGCGTAAATGGATACAATGAAAGTTCCTATTCTGTCAAATATTTTCAGGGAATGTTTAGGTGGTTACAGATTTAAACGGCTATAACCTACTGTTATAATTGAAAAAAATACTTGAATGTTCGCTGTTTTTCGAACTGCGCCATGGTTTAGGCAGACGGTCTACGAGATCGACTGCGCCCAAGCGTTGCAGCCTGCAACGTTGTTGCATCTATTGCAACACCCCGCCTAAGCTCCTAATACCCCTGTTTCTCCCTCTAAAACCCGAAAGCTAGCTGTTGCACTGCAACACCCGTCAGCGATTTTTCTCCAGCATCAAGCTCTTTTATTGGAACGCCAACCTATCAATATTTAAAGGGTTTATGTGTGTTGGTCGACAATTCCTGTGTCTGGCATGCTTTGTGGAATATAGATCAGCATGGCAACTCCAAACAAAGAAGAGCTCCTGTTAAGGATCGCTATACCGTATTACGGAAGCCGAGTCATGCCCCGCTTCGGCCTGGCACGCCATTTCTACTTCGTTACTGTTGATCAGCAGATCAGCCAAGTGGCGGATCTACAGCAGCACGAGTGGGACCCCCAAGACAAACCATCAGTGGCTCGCTGGTTGCGTGAGCAACAGGTAAATGGTGTGATCTGTGACGGTATCCATCCTCGTTTCCAAGCCGCTCTTGAAGCCGAAGGCCTGTGGGTCCTGTCGGGAGCATGGGGCGAGGTCAACGATGTTCTCGAACAATGGCTGGCAGGCCAACTGCCTCTGCTCAATGATGACACCTTTCACGGGCGGCAATGCTCATACCAACAGGTCCATAAACGATGCGATAACGCCAAAGGCTTAAAAACCAACACAGCAAAGGAGTCCAACATGAAAATCGCTATTACCGCACAAAATCCCTCTCCTGAAAGCCAAGTCGATCCCCGCTTTGGTCGCGCCGCCTGGATTATGATCTACGATCAGGAAAAAAAATCCTGGGAATCGATCGACAACAGCACCGGCATCAACGCCTCCCATGGTGCTGGCATCCAGGCTGCACAGAAAGTCGTGGATCATCAGGCCGTAGCCCTGGTCACCGGAGCCATAGGACCCAAGGCCTTTAAATCCCTCACGGCCGCTGCCGTCAAAATTTTTCACGGAGCGAACGGTACGGTAGAAAATGCCCTGAGCGCCTATCTGGAGGGGAATCTCTCGGAAACCAGCACCAACGATGCAACCGGTGGCGTCTGAAGAACACCTTTTTGTCTCTTCAACAAGGAACACAGTATGCCTATGAAAATTGCTATTGCCAGCGGCAAAGGCGGCACCGGCAAAACGACCATAGCCGCAAACCTGGCCCATCTTTTTTCACAGCAGGGGCGCAAGGTTGCTTATCTTGACTGTGATGTCGAAGCACCAAACGGCCATATTTTTCTAAAGCCGCAGTTAACTAAGCACTCTCCGGCAACCACTCTGGTCCCGCAAATAGACTCGGGTCGATGTACCCACTGCGGCGAATGCGGCAGAATCTGTCAATTCAATGCCCTGCTTTGTTTGCCGGAGCAGGTAGTGACCTTTCCAGAGATGTGTCACGCTTGCGGCGGCTGTTCACTAGTCTGCCCTGCTAAGGCGATTACCGAAACCCCTCGGGAAATCGGCAGTATTGATCAGGGGCTGGCTGGCTCCATCCATTTTGCCAGTGGTCTGCTGAATATCGGTGAGGCCATGAGCCCACCGCTGATTAGGGCACTGAAAAGCAAAGCAGAGGAAGGGGAGGTGACTATCGTAGACGCCCCACCGGGAACCTCCTGCCCGGTCATCGAAAGCATTCGTGACTGCGACTATGTTGCCCTGGTGACCGAACCGACTCCCTTTGGGTTAAGCGATCTGAAATTGGCGGTGGAGATGGTCCGCGCCGTGGACCTTCCTTGCGGCATTGTTGTGAACCGGGCAGGGCTCAATGAACAGGCAATGCTGGATTTCTGCACAGAACAAAACGTCTCCATTCTAGCGCAAGTTCCAGACGATCGGCGAGTTGCCGAAGCCTATTCCCGCGGGGAGCTTATCTGTGAGGCTCTGCCCGATTTCAAAGCGCGCTTCTTCAGTTTGATGGTCGCTATTGAAACAGCCATCCTTAGCCGGCAGATAAACTCCAGCGAAAGGAGCAACCCATGAAAGAACTCGTGGTTATCAGCGGCAAAGGGGGGACGGGAAAGACCTCAGTGGTCGCTTCCTTCGCGGCTCTGGCCCAAAGCGCGGTAATGGCTGATTGCGATGTCGATGCGGCGGACCTGCATCTGATTCTTAAACCGGATACTTTCAGCAGTAACAATTTTTCCGGTGGATCTACGGCTCAGATCCTGCCTGAAGGCTGCACCGGTTGCGGGAAGTGTCTGGAACTGTGTCGCTTCGACGCCATCAACGTCAATAACGGTGTCTACCGGGTCGATCCGATTGCCTGTGAAGGTTGCGGTATCTGCAGCCATTTTTGCCCCGAGAAGGCCATTGAATTCGGTCCTACAATTAACGGCCAATGGTTCCTCTCCGAAACCCGCCACGGTGCCATGGCACACGCCAAACTTGGCATCGCTCAAGAAAACTCCGGCAAACTAGTCACCCTGGTCCGCGCCCAAGCCAAAAAACTCGCTCAAGAAAGAGAGCATGAGCTCATCATCATCGATGGCTCACCCGGCATCGGTTGCCCGGTTATCGCCTCGATTACCGGCGCTGACCTGGTTTTGGCCGTTACAGAACCGACCATGAGCGGACGCCACGATCTGCAGCGGGTCGTCGATCTGGCCAAGCATTTTGGTGTCACCTTGATCGTCTGCATCAACAAGTGGGACCTTAACGAAGACATGACCAGACTCATAGAACAGGATGCCAATCAGCAAGGGGTGACTGTGGCCGGCCGTATTCGTTATGACAGGGCCGTTACCGAAGCCCAGATTAGTGGCCTGGCGCTGGTTGAATACGCCTCAAGCGGGGCGGCCCAAGACATGAAGCTGCTTTGGGAAAACATAGCCGATCTGCTTCGTTAAATATATTTCTTGCAGCGAATCTTTTTACTAATCGTTAACCCCGCACAACGGCGGGCGTTGTTCACCTCAACCAATACCCAAAAGGAGTAATATTATGAAAATTGCTATCCCCCTTCACCAGGAAGTCCTGAGCATGCATTTTGGTCATTGTGAGAAGTTTGCCCTGATCGAGGTCAATGAGCAAAGCAAGGAAATTCTCAGCAAAAACTATCATCAACCGCCTCCCCACGAACCAGGTCTGCTTCCGCGCTGGTTGGGCGAACTCGGTGTTAACCTGATAATCGCTGGCGGCATGGGAAGCCGGGCGCAAGAGCTTTTCGCCAGCAACAACATCGCTGTGCTGGTCGGTGCGCAGGGGATATCCCCAGACGAATTGGTCAACGCTTATCTCGATAGCACCCTGAAGACCGGGGAAAACTGCTGTGACCATTAACCCCGAGCTCTCTATGGCACAGAGGGACCTGCATGCCGACTGTTTATTGTGCGGCAGCAGGAACCCCTTGTCGTTGGGACTCCGCTTCTATCCTGGTGATGATGGGGATATCAATGCAACCTTCCAAGCGCATCCAGGACTGCAGGGTTACCAAGGAATTCTTCATGGTGGGGTGGTCAGTTCACTGCTCGATTCGGCCATGACGCATTGCCTTTTCCATCAAGGTATCGAGGCGGTAACAGGTGACCTCCACGTTCGCTTCGTAAAGTCTGTTCCTTGTGATGCACGGATGGAATTGCGGGCGCGGCTACTCAAGGCTTCGCCGCCATTGTATCGGTTGAGAGGCGAACTGGTCATTGACGGGCAAATCATGGCCTGGGCTGAAGCTAAGTTCATGGAGAGGTTGAAGCATCCATGAAAAATGGCAAAATCAAACTTACGATTCTGGTCGACAACAGTGCGGATGATAATCTTTCGGCAGAACACGGATTCTCGTTGTGGATCGAGACAGCATCCCAGCGAATTCTATTCGACACGGGGCAAGGAACTGCCTTACCTGCGAACGCATGCGCGCTGGAATGTGATCTGTCGCAGGCTGATATGCTGGTGTTGAGCCATGGGCATTACGATCACACCGGTGGTGTACCTCATGTGCTGAATGTTAATCCAGGAATCCCGGTATATTGTCATGCTGGTGTATTTCTACCCAGATACAGCATACGGCCTGAGGGAGGCGTAAAGTCTATTTCCATGCCTCAGCAATCTCGCGCCGCCCTGGTAGGCTTGCCTTCAGGACAAATTCACTGGGTTGCAGCGCCACAATTAATTCAGCCAGATATTGGAATTTCTGGCCCGATTCCTCGCCCGCACGCCTTTGAAGATACCGGTGGGCCGTTTTTCCTTGATCAAGACGGCCACCGGCCCGATTTGCTCGATGATGATCAGGCCCTATGGATTCACACGGACCGTGGTCTGGTCATTATTGTCGGATGCTGCCATTCAGGACTGCTGAATACGGTGGAGCATATACGGCGGGTGAGCGGGATTGACAGGATACGTGGCATTGTTGGGGGACTGCATCTGCATAATGCTTCAGTGCAGCGTGTGGAGAAAACATATCGGGCCATTGCCGACTGGGATGTGGAGTTCATTGTTCCCTGCCACTGCACCGGTAAGGACGTCGTTTCTTCCATGCTTGACACCCTTGACGACAAAGTTCAGCAGGGAAGGGGAGGATTGACTCTGGTCATCTGAAAATGAGGATAATGAAAAGTATGAACATCGAAATATCCAAGATTGGAATTATCCATTCCCCCTTTAAGGAATTGGAAAACATGCCAATTCAGCCTGTTGGTGCTCAGGATGCTGAAGGGGAAGTGGTGCTGGAGAAGGGGTTCACGGCAGGCCTGAAGGATTTGGATGGATTCAGCCATATTTACCTGATTTACCATTTTCACAAGGCAACCCGCATGGAACTCGAAGTTGTGCCGTACATGGACAGCGAAAAACGCGGCGTTTTCGCCACGCGCTCGCCGCTCAGATCGGCACATATTGGTCTATCCATCGTTGAACTGCTGGCTGTCGAAGGCAACCGACTGAAGGTGCGCGGGGTCGATGTTTTGAACGGAACCCCGCTCCTCGACGTCAAACCTTATATCCTGCAGTTTGATTACCGCGAGGGAGCGACCTCCGGCTGGATGAATTCCTCGCAAGAGGAGGTAAATCGTAAACGGTCTGATAATCGGTTTGTGTGAAGGGGATACTGACTTTTTAAAAAACCGAACGCGTAACCACAGCTTCTACAGGACACCGAATCCATCCGCTTGCGCGGCCGAAATAAGCGTCCGTGCGGCGAACCGTTCGGTTGATAGAATCAGACCTGAATTCTCAGCAACCTGAAAGAAAATGAGGAATGAACATAATGGATGAAAAATTTAAAGCTAAGGAAATCCAAATAGGTTTTCATCCTGAGGGCTATCGTATAGACAAAACCGCCTCGCCAATGGATTTTTATACAAAATGGCAAATTGCGCCAGAAGGCAAATGGATAAACCCGAAGCCGACATGCTTTGATTCAATGCCGCAGGAAGATTGGCATAAAGAGAAAATGAAACCTTAAGGGGCCCAGGGTTAGATACGTTCTTAATAAATCCCCGTCAAACCCTTGCTTTTTTTATGATCGAACAGCAGCTAAGCGGTTGCCCATAAGGTCGACCCTCCTTGGTGCCTGATAAGTTGACGCGAGGATGGCAACTGATATAGCCGATCACGTCAAAAGGAGACGAATGTTTTGTATACTGAACTGGTAATGGATCATGTCATGAATCCGCGGAATATCGGAGTCATTGAGGATGCGGATTCCATCATAAAGGTCGGAGATCCGAAGTGTGGCGACAGCCTTCTGCTTTTTCTCAAATTCTGCAACGATATCATCAGCGATGCGAAATACATGATTAAAGGATGTCCCGCAGCCATCGCAACGGCTTCCATGACCACCGAAATAGTAAAAGGGATGACTCTGAGAAAGGCCCTTGAGCTAACCGACAAACAGGTCGCTAATGCTCTGGGTGGTTTGCCGGAAGAGAAAATACACTGTTCGTCCCTCGCTGTCGGTGCGGTGCATGAGGGCATAAGGAACTATACGTCGTCCAGCGATGGAAATGATCAGGATTTGGGGGAGGACGCCGGGGTTGGACCAAGTCAACTTCCTGGCACAGGGGAAAACAAACGGTTATGATGGTCGTTAATTCGAAGAAAAATTGTCTCAAAATCACCACCTATAAGACGCCAAAAGCCCTCAATCTACGGACCAAAGGTTTTTCTTGTTTGTCAGGGGTTTCGAGAAACAGAGAAGCCTAAATAGAGTTGCCACCATCTTTGCTGCCCATGCCGTGAGTCCCCAAGGGGCTGGTTAACAACCATGAGACCTGCAACCAATTGACCACGGCATGGAACTGAAGATTTTCTGGACCGCTACAAGCGGAAGGGGCCAATGCTCAAAAGAGCATACGAGGTCGGCCTTGATCCTGATGGGTGACTGGCGCAGCAACTGGCTAACGCAAAAAATAAGAAATCTCAGCACATGTGAAGAAACTGGCAACTTAGCCGTACGTTCTGAAAGAAAGAGCATAAATAAAGGGGCTGTCCTAGATAACAGAAAATTGTCTAGGATAGCAATATGCGAAAAAGTCGCCTGAGTCAGGCCAAACAAAATCGACTCATTGAACACTTTGTCTCGGGTTCATGCCGCTCTGGTTGGAGTGAATCGCAACACTGCTGCCTACTATTTTCAACGCCTGCGTCAACTGATCTGCCAGGCCATAGAGGATGAAACCCCCTTCTTTGGCGAAATCGAATTTGATGAATCCTATTTCGGTGACAAGCGTAAAGGCAAACGAGGCCGAGGTGCTGCCGGAAAAGTTCCTGTATTCTGAATCTTAAAGCGTGGTGGCCGGGTTTATACTAAGATCGTCCCGAATGTTAAGTCGGCCACTTTGATGCCTATTCTGGAGCAGAAAATTGTCCCAGATAGCATCGTATTTACCGACTCACTTCACAGTTATAATGTGCTTGACGTGAGTGACTTTCACCACGTCCGAATCAACCATTCGAAGCTGTTTGCAGAGGGTCGAAACCATATCAATGGGATAGAGAATTTTTGGAATCAGGCTAAGCGTCATTTGCGCAAATTCAATGGCATTCCCAAGGAGCACTTTGGCCTGTTTTTGAAGGAGTGCGAGTGGCGATTTAATACCCCTGAACCAAAAGAACAATTATCCCTGCTAAAACGGCTTGTTAAAGAACATATGGGCTAGTTTTCTAGGACAGCCCCTAAATAAATGCTTAAGGATATTTTTGTGCTATTGACACGAGCCTTTTAATGGGTGACCCCATTTGGACTATTATGAATGCAAACTGGAAACTAGACTCGGCGCGATCACGCAGACAGCGCCGTAACTGGCGCCTACTGCTCTTGCTGGTTGTTGTCGGGCTGGGGGCTGTCATTTCCTCACTCTTTTCTATTTCTGAGCCGGGTTCATCTGAGCACGAACTTGTTGCGCAGGAAAAACCCGCTGCGGTTACGCCAGTTGTCCCGACCATCGCGCTGCCTCAGGGGCCAGTGATTGTAACGCGGGTTGTCGCTCCTGGGGATAACCTTAGTGCGATTTTTGACAGCGTGAAGATTAATCAGACTGTGCTGTTTCAGATTCTTGCTGCTGATGAATCATTACTGGCGCTGGATATTTTGCGTCTGGGCAACCGTCTGACTTTTACGCTGGATGAAAAAACTGGTGAACTTGAGAAAATGGAGTTGTTTATTGATCTGGCCCATCAAATTATTTACCGGCGCGTGGATGAAAACTTATTTGATTCTGAAGAAATTATTCTGCCTGGCGTCTGGAAGAATCAGACAGTTGAGGCTGAAATTGATGGTAGTTTTTATGCCTCGGCTTTGGCGGCGGGGCTGAGTGAGCAGGAAACCGGCAATATTACCAGCCTGTTTAAGGGTAAATTAGATTTTTCCCGTGATATCCAAGCTGGTGATCGCTTTCAGGTGGTGCGCAGTCTGCAGTTTGTCGACGACCAAGCAACCGGACAAAGCCATATCGAAGGTATCCGTTTTTCAACGCGCAATCATTATTACAGCGCGTTCCTGTTCGCCGACGGAAATTATTATGACGAAAACGGGGAAAGTCTCGCTCAGGTATTTCTGCGCTATCCGTTCAAAGGGCATCACCGTGTTAGTTCTCCGTTTAATCTGCGTCGTATGCACCCTATTACTGGGCGTATCAGCCCGCACCGCGGTGTCGATTTTGCCATGCCCAGCGGCACTCCAATTATGGCAACCGCAGATGGCGAAATCACGCGGGTGAAAAACCATCCTTTCGCCGGTAAGTACATTGAAGTCAAGCATGATGGACAATACCTGACGCGCTACCTGCACTTAAGCCGAATCAATGTCAAACGCGGTCAGAAGGTCAAACGGGGAGGCATGATTGCCCGGTCTGGAAATACCGGTCGTTCCACCGGACCACACCTGCATTATGAAATTCACATCAAAAGGCGGGCAGTAAATCCATTGACCGCTGACATTCCACTGATGGCAGCCGTCCCGAAAGAACGCTTCAAGGAATTTAAGCAGATGGTCGTTAAGTTGTACGCGCGGATGGAACACGTTAATGACGCTCATGATGGAACCTAACGGCAAGCATATAGACTGATTTATCGCCAACATGGAGTTTCGCTTAAAGCAAACCCTGCGCCCGCGCCAGTCGGGGATGCCGAAAAAAGATTACGCACAGCGCTGCTCGTTTTCTCCAGCTCAACAGGAATCAGCACCTGTAAGATGCCAAAAGCCCTCAATCTAAGTACCAAGGGTTTTTCTCATATGTCAGAAGAAATCAAACAGCGCATCAAGTGCGATCTGGAAAACGTGGATCACGTTGTTAATCATTACGAACCACAGAAAAAAGAGAACATCACTCTGAGCGTTTCCCTTTCGGAGGACCGCCGGACCATTTTCGAGAATTTGGGGGAAGCTCCATTTCTTCGGGTCCTCACCCAAAAGACAAGGGATGGGGGTGCTATAGCTGATTCCATCATGACCAATGTCAAGACAAAGCCAAAGGAATCAAAGTGGTTAATTGGCTATTAGAAGAAGGCCTTGATGCGCTGATAGTCCGTAAGGATTTTGCTGGAAAAGGTGCAGAATTCGCGCTGGGTAACATCGATGTCGAGATCCTGATTATCAAGGAAACCGACACTGAAAAGGCTTTGGCAAGCGCAAGGGGAAGAATTTTAATTCCTGAAATCAGAAAGGAATGTCTCCATGATTGACGAGCAATTAATTCGTGAAACGGTCAAAGACATCCAGGACCCTGAGCTGAAAAAGAGTTTGCTTGAACTGGGAATGATTCGCGACATATCGGTGGCAGATGGCAAGGTCACTTTAACCTTGGCGCTCACCACCTCCAAATGCCCTAAAAAAGAGGCCATGGTAACGGAGATCAGACGAGTGCTTGAGGAGTTATCGGGCATATCCAGAGTGGATGTAAAACTGACCACCTTGAACCAGGAAGAACTCCGACAATTGTTTCCCAAGCACCCCTTGGTCGGATTGGAAAAAGTTCGTCATGTTTTAGCTGTGGCGAGCGGCAAGGGCGGGGTGGGCAAGACCACCATAGCGGTAAACGTCGCCCTGGCCTTGGCCGAAAAGGGCAACCGGGTTGGCCTTCTCGATGCCGATGTCTATGGGCCTAGTCTTCCAGTAATGCTGGGACTCAATGAGCCTCCAGTCTGGGAAAATCAAATGATGATCCCTGCCGAGAAGTTTGGGTTGAAGATCATGTCGTTAGGGATGCTTACGGAAAAAAACCAGTCCATTATCTGGAGAGGACCGCTTGTTTCCAGGGCCATCAATCAATTGTTAGGTCAGGTTCTGTGGGGCGATCTCGATTTTCTGGTTGTGGATCTGCCCCCCGGCACAGGCGATCCTTCCATTACCATCGCCAAATCCATACCCCAAGCTAACGTCTTGATGGTCACCACACCCCAGGAGGTTGCCCTGGCCGATGTGCGCCGGGCTATCGATTTGTTCAGAAAATTCGACATGCGCATCGTCGGTCTGGTTGAGAACATGTCCTATTTTTTCTGTGGCCACACAGAGAAACCGATTGAAATTTTCGGGCACGGAGGAGGCGTAAAGCTAAGTGAAGAGTACGGCCTGCCTTTGTTGGGTGAAATTCCCATTGATGTGGAAATCGGAAAAGGTGGCGACTCGGGGGTACCCTTGATGGCATCGGTTCCGGATTCTGAAACCGGTAGGATCTTTCAGGGTATTGCCAAAAAAGTCATGGAGGGCAGTCGAGACCATTAATTGGCTCCCTAGCGAAAGCAATACCTGTATGCAGTCCCTATTTCCCTGAGCGTGATGCAGTGAGGTTAAACCCGCGCCGTGTCATAAGTATGTCACACTGTCTCGGCGGAAGATTGGTGCTAATCAGGAAAAATGATGGCTGAAACGAAACCACTGTGTCAGGAAATGATGCAGGGTTGTGGTTTTGATCCGCAGCAAATAATGTAGATGATGAGGCGTGAAGGGAAGTCTTCGGATCAGTGAAGTCTTTCAGGCTTGGTAAGAAGAGAAAGTTTTGCAGTTTGAAAACTCTTTTAACAGGCCCGATATCATTGAGAAGTTTATAGCGAATGGTAACTTCGCCTTACATCATGATAACGAAGAGGATAGGGAGTGAGAATACATTCGCTTCAGCATGTATCATACGGCCATTTGAGCACTATAGCGCAGTGGGCCAAACATAAAAAACACTCTCTTTCAACAACCTTTTTATATCAGGATTTCGAATTGCCAAAATTCGATGACTTTGACCTGTTGATCATTAAAGGTGGTCCAATGAGTATCTTTGATGAGGGTCGCTACCCGTGGTTGAAAGAAGAAAAGAAGTTCATCATTAACGCCATTGAAAAAGGAAAAACCATATTAGGCATTTGTCTCGGAGCCCAACTTCTGGCTGATGCCATGGGAGCTAGAGTATACAAAACCCAATACCCAGAAATTGGCTGGCACCCTGTTTCTCTGACTGAAGAGGCAAAAAACTCACGGGTTTTCGGACGTTTGCCAAGAATATTTACACCGTTTCTCTGGCATGAATACTCTTTTAAAATTCCAAAGGGATGCCGAAGAGTTGCTGAAAGTGAGAGCTGTGTAAATCAGGCTTTCGAATGCCAGGACAAATTAATAGGGATACAGTTCCATATCGAGCCCCCTATTATAAAAAGAGCGATATCTTGTTGTGGAGCGCAAATGAACAAAGGAAAATATGTACAAAGCCCTGAAGAAATATTGAATGGCAAAGCCAATAAGAAAAAACTGGATTCCGTCATGACTCTCTTGATGGATGGGATTGAAGGCATATGCAGGCCAGGTGAAGCTGTTTGACCTTATGGCTTTGCAAAATGATCTCCCTTTTAGAACAGGATCTCAAGCTCAACCACACTTCCAAAAAGCCTTCACCACCTCTCTGACGATTTCCCCTTTCATGATCATGATCTTCACTCCTGCGGCATCTAAAACTTGCCGGGCCTTGATACCCATCCGACCTGTCAATATAACGCCCGCTCCTTTTTCGATGACCAACTTCGCACTTTCTACCCCGGCCTCGCCAGAAGCAGAAGCATATGGATTGGGTTCCACTTCGGATTCCATGTTTACCGGATCGACAAAGATAAAGTATTGGCACCTGCCAAAAATAGGCTGCACCTTCGAATCCAGAGTCGGTCCATAAGATGTGACGCACACTTTCATTTATGCTCCTGTCTCTGTAACATTCGTTTTCAAGAGATACGCTAGAGGTTAAAAGTTTCAACAACTTAGCGAGACATCCGCCAACCTTTCCACGAAGGTATTCCTGATAAACACAAAGTTTTCGTCTCCTTCCGGGGTGGATGGAAAGAGCAAGACTTTCTGGATCACTCTTCCATTCTAGCACCCGAAGAGAGCTTTTCAATACAGCTTCTTTAGGCAGTTGTTTTTGTGGATGAGGGTCTTGCGGACAGGGTGTCTGGAGATATAGTGAACGGAGGAAGGTATACTTTGCGGCGGAAAGGAGAGGGACCATGAGACTGCAAGATGGTGACGTTTTGATTGGCAAAGCAGGTGAATATAATATTGAGTTCACAGTAACCAAAGTTTGCAAAGGCGATGCATGCTGGACCGAATGCGAAGCCGAAGTGCTATGCAACGGTAAGCCCATGCTGCCGGTCTCCGCTGGTGTGCGGGGTTCGGAGCGTTCTCCGAGTAGTCGTTAGTCAAGCCATGCCGGCCACAAGGGCTGAGTGTAATAATCTGTAGTGGTGCCAGTCGGGTCTTGACCGTAGGGGTGCCGTGAAGCATAGAGTCAGGTTATCTTCACAAGGGAGGTGACCTTTTTATTTTTCTCGAGTGCCGTCTGTAGCAACAAGTTTGCTAGCGCTGGCGCGCCGCGGGGCGCTGCTGCTTGGGCAAGCGCTGCAGCATGCGGCACTCTTCATCACGGTAGGTGGAGAGGCGATCGACCAGGAGTGCGAAATCGACCTGGTGGGCATCGAATTCCGGACCGTCGACGCAGGCGAATTTCATTTGGCCGCCAACCATTACCCGGCAACCGCCGCACATGCCAGTGCCGTCGATCATGATCGGGTTGAGGCTGACGATGGTTTTGATCTGGTGGGGGCGGGTCATGTCGGTGACCGCTTTCATCATCGGCACCGGGCCGACGGCATAGACCGCCTGCGGCACAGAACGGGGGTCGTCAATGAGGTATTGCAGGACATGGGTGACAAAGCCTTTTTTGCCGCGGCTACCGTCTTCGGTCGTAATCAGCACCTCGGAAGAAAATTCGGTCAGTTCATTGGCGAGGATGATGAACACGCTGGTACGGCCGCCGATAATGGTGATGACCTGGTTGCCAACTGCGGCCAGAGCTTTGGCCAAGGGGTAAAGAACCGCTGTGCCGACGCCGCCGCCGATGCAGGCGACCCTGCCGTAGCGTTCGATTCGGGTTGGCCTGCCAAGGGGCCCGGCCAGGTCGCGCAGGGACTCGCCGGATGACATGGCCACCAGGCGACAGGTCGAATAGCCAACAGCCTGAACGAAGAGGGTGATGGTTCCCCGGTCGGTATCGGCGTCGGCGATGGTCAGAGGAACGCGTTCGGCTTGCCGGTCGGCGTGAACAATGACGAACTGGCCGGGCCGGCGGGCTTTGGCAACGCGCGGGGCCTGAATGATAAGTCGATGGACGTAGGGCGCGATGAGATCGTTGCTGACGATGGGAAACATGCGGCCCACCCTTCCGTATGATGCTGAGGCGTTTTGCTTACATTCTACCATATCATCAGGAAGGGGCGGAGCAGGCCGAACATGGGAATTTGCGCCCTTGCTGGACAACCTTGCGGATCTCGCTGTGCTGCAAACAGTTTGTGCGGTAATAAACCAGCCAAAAGGGAGGTGTCGAGATGGGAACGCACTATATCACCGAAGATTGTATCAATTGCGGAACCTGTGACGATGTCTGTCCGGTCGATGTTATCAAGACAGGTTAAGATCTGACTGAGGCCGAGGCGTCTGCAAGACGCGGGTGCGACTCATGTTCCAGAAAACTCTACTTTTGACGTGTCTATTGTTTGGGGGGAGGTCACGATCTATCTATCCCGCACGTTATTGATGACCAAGTCAAGAGAAGTGAGGGAGATCTTCATACCGCTGGCTGTTTCAATGGTCACTCCTTCGGCACCAGGAACATTACTCATCGTAATCGTGCAGATATCGGTCTTGAGTACCTTTATCACCGCCACCGCCGACACCTTACCCATTCCCGAGGAACAACCGCTCCATATCGAGCAATCGGCATTGCACCTTCAAATTCGACCCAAACCTTGGCACCATTTGGGGGAAGGGCGAAAAATCAGATCCCTAGGTCTTGCAAAAAACCACGCAGGGCATCGCCTAATCAGGTTTCTTTTTCACTGAGCACTGCAGGCACACGGACCTGAATACAGCTTGGCTTAGGGCGAAACCCTGCTTATACCCACGTCCTGGGATTCGACAGACGGTCAACCCGAGTTGGGCGGTACGCAGCCAGTCTTTTTATTAATTACTAAAATATAATCTGACAAAAACTAGGGACCTAAAGAACGCTTATCCAAGGTAAAAGAGGAAAGGGGTCTACCAAAAGATGTAGAAAACCTCAAGACTCACACTCTCAAATAGGTTTTTCCATAATTTTTCTCCTTTATTCTCACCGGATTTAATCCACTCGCCATTGTTGAATCTTTCTTATTTGTCCCTCCCCAAAAC
>JABXKU010000049.1 GCA_013619105.1 Desulfuromonadales bacterium | reverse complement strand
ATTTCCTGCTTTTCCATATAATTGGCGTAGAAGCCGCCGGCGGTACCGCCCAGTGCAGCACCGATACCAGCACCGATCAAGGTTGCTTCGGTATCGCCGCCGATCAACTGGCCAAGACCTGCACCGACCACAGCACCAGCACCGGCACCGACAGCAGTCCCTTTCTGGGTACGGCTCATGGGCTGGGCGCAACCCGCCAGAACAAAACAAGCCATAGACAAACAGACCAGAATACGTTTCATAAAAACTCTCCTTTTGAACACCGTAAGGAAAAAATAAATCGTTTCGGAAAACCGGTATCGCTTAAAAACAGCGCGCATCTGATTTTTATCATGCCCTAATCAGAAAGCAAATAAAATATCAATTCGCGACCGGCCATCCGCCTTTACACAAAAAGACGTATCAAAGCCATAAGGGTTTACATCTTGTAGCCATTATTTTCATTTTATCGGCCGGCTATTGAGCACCATCTAAGCTATCCGCTCTGCAGGCCCGATGAAAGCACAAAGCTCGTCGAACCCTGGCCATAAAACGGATATAATTATAGGGCTTGGCGATAAAGTCAAAAAAGCCCATATCGAGACATTTCGCCTCTTCCTCGGGATAAGCGCGAGAAGAAAGGGCAATCACCGGAATCTGCCGGGTCAAACTGTTGGTCTGCAAGGTACGAAACACATCCTTGCCATCCATGCCCCGCAAACCCATTTCCAGCATAATCAATTTCGGTGCACGGCTTAAAACCAGTTTTAAGGCGTCGGTTCCGCTTTCAGCCTGCATCACCGAGTAGCCTTCCTTTTGCATATGATTGCACAGAGCCTCGCGATAGGGTTGTTGATCGTCTATAACGAGCAGAGTCTGGTTTTGATTATCGTGCACTTCGGTGTCTTGAAGATAGTACTTCCTGATGGCCCGAATGATTTCCGTCGGAGTAGCCAAATAAGGTTCGACTTGCAAACCGGTACGAAAGGCCAACTCATCCATAGCGGAAAAAGCCAGAGGGTCGCTGGTAGCAATAAGTAACTTTCCGTTGCCAATTCCAAGGGGAAAGATGAGATTTTCCAACGCCATGTCGCCGTCAATGAGTTCCAACACTTCCTTTGGCACCGGTGGTCGTCCAATCTCCTCGACCTTCTGCAGATTGAATTGTTGGGCCAAAATTCGCAGTATATCTTGATCGCAAATCACACCCAACTCTTCAAAAACTTGACCGAGCGGTTTTTTTGACACCCTTTGCCTCGACAAAGCCGTAACTAGATCATTTTCGCTAATCACGCCCATTTCTAGCAATAGTTCGCCGAACCGCTTACGATTATTCATCTTTATTCTCTCAAGCTCCCAGAATTACCAACAAAGCAAGCAAAATATAATCAATAAACATCTGCCAGAGGACAGTGGCATGCAATTTTCACTCCTTTTAATCTTTTTATCTGTCTGCGCGCGGGCGATCTCTTTTCTTATAAACCACCTTAAAAACCAGCGTTGAACAGACCAAAAACAGCTGCTTGTGACAGCCGAAGAAGGACTTGTAACGACGCCTTAAACCTTGAAAAACCGGCCTTCACCATGTTAGGTTGTCCCTTTATTATGAATAGAAAAAATTTCATGGAGGTTGAATATATGAAGATAACCCGAGCACAGGTTGAGCGCGTTGCACAACTGGCGAGGTTGGCTCTCTCGAAGGAGGAGCTTGATTCTCTGACCAGCGAGATGGATGCCATTCTCGGCTACGTTGACAAACTTAACGAACTGGACACCGATAATATCGTGCCCACTGCTCACGCGGTGCCGATGGAAAATGCTTTTCGCGACGATGTAGCGCGGCAGTCCCTTAGCACCGAAGAGGCCCTGCAAAACGCCCCAGCAGCCAGCGACGGCTGCTTCCTGGTGCCCAAAATTATTGAATAATTGCTACCGCTATTGATTGATTTTGTTTTCGGAGAATCGAATTATGCAACTGACCGACCTGACCATCCACCAATTGCACGACCTGCTCAGGGCGGGTAAGACCTCGTCACAGGAAGTGACCCAGGCCTTTCTCGACCGCATCGCCGACACCGACGAGCATGTCAACGCCTTTATCACCGTTTGCCCGCAGGAAGCACTGCAGCAGGCCGAGGCAGCCGACGCTCGTCTCAAAGCCGGTGATGCTGCTCCCCTGACCGGCATTCCACTGGCCCTCAAGGATATTTTTGTCACCGAAGGGCTGCGCACCACCTGCGCCTCACAGATCCTTAACAACTTTGTTCCGCCCTACGACGGCACCGCTGTCGCCAAACTCAAGGAACAGGGGGCGGTCATCCTGGGCAAGCTCAACATGGATGAATTCGCCATGGGCAGCTCTAACGAGAACAGCTCCTTCGGCCCGGTGCGCAATCCCTGGAACAAAGACTGCGTACCCGGCGGCTCCTCCGGTGGTTCGGCGGCCTGCGTTGCCGCTCGCCAGGCGGTGGCGACCCTCGGTACCGACACCGGCGGGTCGATTCGTCAGCCAGCCTCCCATTGCGGCGTGGTCGGTCTTAAGCCAACCTACGGCCGGGTCTCTCGCTACGGAGTAATCGCCTACGCTTCGTCCCTCGACCAGGTCGGGCCCGTCACCCGCGACGTGGAAGACTGCGCCATGCTTCTCGGAGCTGTGGCCGGTTACGATCCGGCCGACTCAACTTCGGTAGATGTGCCAGTACCTGATTATCTGGCAACCCTAAAGGATGGCGTCAAGGGCTTGAAGGTCGGCCTGCCGAAAGAATACTTCATCGAGGGTCTCGATCCTGACGTTAAAAAGGCCGTTGAAAAAGCCGTTGATATCTTGCGCGAACTCGGTGCTGAACCGGTGGAAGTCTCCCTGCCCCATACCGATTACGCCGTGGCCTGCTACTATCTCATCGCCACCGCCGAAGCATCGAGCAACCTGGCCCGCTACGACGGTGTGCGCTACGGTCAGCGGGTCGATCAAGAGCAGGGCCTCATCGATATGTACAGGCAGAGCCGCGCCGCCGGTTTCGGTCCTGAGGTTAAGCGACGCATCATGCTCGGCACCTACGCCCTTTCCTCGGGTTACTACGATGCCTACTATCTCAAGGCACAAAAGGTGCGCACCCTGATCCGTCAGGACTTCCTCGATGCGTTCAATCAGGTCGACGTCATTCTGACGCCGGTGGCACCGACTCCCGCCTTTGAAATTGGCGAGAAAACCGCTAATCCGCTGCAAATGTACCTGTCGGATATTTTTACCATCCCGGTTAATTTGGCGGGCACCTGCGGCATGAGTCTGCCCTGCGGCATGTCCCAAAAAGGCCTGCCCATCGGCCTGCAGCTCATCGGTCGACCCTTCGGCGAAGAGACCTTGCTGCGCACCGCTTATGCCTTTGAACAGGCCGGCGATTGGCATCAGCAACAAGCGCCCCTGTAATAGCCGAGATAAGATCTACCCTTTTGATAATTATGACGCGTCCGGAAGGATTGAACATGCTCTCCAAATATGAAGTCGTCATCGGGCTAGAGGTCCATGCCCAACTGACCACCAATACCAAGATCTTTTGCAACTGCTCCACCACCTTTGGTAACGAGCCCAACTCCCAGACCTGTCCGGTCTGCCTTGGGCTTCCCGGCGCTCTACCGGTGCTGAATAAAAAGGTCGTCGAATACGCGGTTCGAACCGGTCTGGCCACCGAATGCAGCATAGCCCCCCGGTCGCTCTTCGCCCGCAAGAACTACTTCTACCCCGACCTGCCCAAGGGTTATCAGATCTCCCAGTTCGAGCTGCCGATCTGCGAGCACGGCCGCCTGGAAATCGATACCAAGGATGGCAAGAAAACCATCGGCATCACCCGCATTCACATGGAAGAGGACGCCGGCAAATTGCTGCACGATAGCGATGCAGGCTCGCGGGTCGACCTTAACCGGGCTTGTACCCCGCTGATGGAGATCGTCTCGGAGCCGGACATGAGCTCTGCCGACGAGGCCATCGCTTATTTAAAGAAGCTCCATCAGATCATCGTCTATCTCGGGGTCTGCGACGGCAACCTGGAAGAAGGCTCCTTCCGTTGCGATGCTAACGTCTCCATCCGCCCTTGGGGGCAGAAGGAATTAGGTACCCGTGCCGAGCTAAAAAACATCAACTCCTTTCGCTTCATTAAGCAGGCCATCGACTACGAAGTGGAACGGCAGGCCGACATTCTGGAAGAAGGCGGGCGCGTTGTTCAAGAAACCCGCCTGTTTGACACCGACAGCGGCACCTCTCGCTCCATGCGCAGCAAAGAAGAGGCCCACGACTATCGCTACTTTCCCGATCCCGACCTGGTGCCCTTGTTAGTCTCGGAAGAGTGGATAGAACAAGCCCGCCTTGAGCTGCCCGAGCTGCCCGAAGCCAAGATCGAGCGGTTCGTCAAGGAGTACGACATACCCCACTACGATGCTGAGGTGCTAGCCGCCGAGCGCACCAACGCCGACTATTACGATGCCCTGGTTAAACTGCACGGCAACGGCAAGCTCTGCTCCAACTGGGTGATGGGTGAAGTCCAACGCGCCCTCAATGAAAATGGCCTGAAAATCAGCGATTGTCCGGTAACGCCCCAACTGCTTGCCGGGATGCTAAAGCGCATTGATGACAACACCATCTCCGGCAAGATTGCCAAAAAAGTCTTCGACGCCATGTGGAAATCGGGCAAGGATTCCGATACCATTATCGAGGAGCAGGGGCTCAAGCAAGTTACCGACCTGAGCGCAATCGAACCTCTTGTTGACGAGGTGATTGCCGCCAATCCCGGTCAAGTCGCGGAGTACCGGGGCGGCAAGGAAAAGCTGATGGGCTTCTTCGTCGGCCAGATCATGAAGGCCAGCAAGGGCAAAGCCAACCCGGCGACTCTCAACGAACTGTTGAAAAAGAAGTTGGCTGGAGAATAGTTCAGACTTTATTGCTTGGGAGATCTTCATGTCCATCAAACCGATAGAATACCGCGACGGCATCTGCCGCATGATCGATCAGCGCCTGCTGCCGACCCAGGAAGTCTGGCTCGAATACACCGGCTACCAAGGTGTGGCCGAGGCGATTCAAACCATGGTGGTGCGCGGCGCGCCAGCCATCGGCGTGGCAGCAGCCTTCGGTGCCGCCTTTGGCGCTCGGGACATTGTCGCCGACGATTTTGCAGCCTTCTTCGCTCAACTGGAGCAGGTTTGCGCTGTTCTGGCCGCCACTCGGCCGACGGCGGTAAATCTCTTCTGGGCTCTGGAGCGCATGCAGCGCATCGCTAAGGAACATTGCGAACTGCCACTCGCCGAGCTTAAGGAGCGTCTGCTGCAAGAAGCCTTGGATGTCGCCGCCGAGGATGAGCAGATCAACCGCACCATGGGGGCTTATGGCGCACCGCTGATTGACGACGGCAGCCGGGTCTTGACCCACTGCAACGCAGGAGCGCTGGCCACCGGCGGCTACGGCACCGCCCTCGGGGTCATTCGCGCCGCTGTCGAATCTGGCAAAAAGCTCATGGTCTACGCCGACGAGACCCGGCCCTTTCTGCAAGGAGCCCGACTCACCGCCTGGGAACTGCATTCCGATGGCATTCCGGTCACCCTGATCTGTGACAACATGGCCGGCGCACTCATGAGCCAAGGAGAGATCGACTGCGTGATCGTCGGCGCCGACCGAATTGCCGCCAACGGCGATGTGGCCAACAAGATCGGCACCTACACCGTGGCGGTGCTGGCCAAAGAACACAACCTGCCCTTCTACGTCGCCGCGCCCATCTCGACCATCGACCCGGCCATTGCCGACGGCAGCCTGATCCCCATTGAAGAACGGGACGAGAAAGAAGTAACCCACTACGCCAACACCCGGGTGGCGCCAGAAGGCATCGCAGTGCGCAACCCAGCCTTCGACGTGACTCCGGCCCGCTTGGTCAGTGCCATTATCACCGAACGAGGCGTAGCTCGCGGTGATTATCAGAATGCTCTGGCCGAATTGCTGGCAAAACAGGACTGATGCCTATGCAACCTGCCTTACCGACGACCCAATTGGCTGACGCCCTCCGCAAACAGGACCAAGACGGTCTCGCCAGCCTGCTCACCACCTGCGGCTACGAGGAAACGAATAAAAGCGCCGCCAACTTGTTGCTGTTGCAAGAGCACGGCCTCAGCGAAATACAGCTCACCGATCTAACCTGTGCGGCTCTGGCAAGTGCCGCCCCCGACCAAGCCCTCAATTCCCTTGAACGCCTCGCAAGTGGGCTGACCAGCGAGTCTCTTGACGCGCTGGTGTCCAACGCAACCTCTTTTACGGCACTGCTCACCGTCCTCGGCGCGTCACAGTTCCTGGCCACCATCCTGTTTCGTCATAACTCCCTGCTCGACAAGCTCTTCCTGAATGACGGCTACTGCCAGGAAAAAGGCCATTCGGCCATGCTCACTGAGCTGCAACAGCGCATCCCCCAACGGTCTTCCTTCGAGGACTTGCAAAAGGGCCTGCGCCAATTTAAACAGCAGGAAATCCTGCGCATCGCCACCCGTGACCTGACGGGTCGTGCCGACTTAGCCGCTACCACCGCAGAACTCTCAGACCTGGCCTCCGCCACCCTGCAACGCTCCTATCAGATCTGTGACGAACTGCTGCGCGAGCGCTTTGGCGCCCCCCTGCTCGGCCCTGATAGCGACCAGCCTGGCTCCGAAGCAGAATTTACTGTCCTTGCCATGGGCAAGTTTGGCGGCTGTGAACTCAATTTCTCCTCCGATATCGACCTAATTTACTGCTACAGCTGCGATCAGGGCGAAACGACCGGCATCGTCGATGGGGATACCGTGCGCAACCGCATCGCTCTCCACCTGTACTTTGTTAAATTGGGAGAGAAGATCAACCAGGCCATGCATCAGGTCACAGCCGACGGCTTTGTGTTCCGCGTCGATCTGCGTTTGCGGCCAGAAGGACGCTCCGGTGAAATTGCCAGTTCCCTGCGCGCTACCGAATCCTATTACGAGCACTGGGGTCAAAGCTGGGAACGCTCAGCCATGCTTAAAGCCCGACCGGTAGCCGGCAGCCTCGATTTCGGTTGGCAGCTCTTACAAAACCTTGAACCCTTTATCTACCGCAAATATCTCGACTACACCATGATCGACGATCTCAAGGTAATGAAGCAGAAGATCGATCACAACCTGACTCGCGAGCGAGAAGGTGAACTCAATCTCAAACTCGGCCGGGGTGGGATTCGAGAAATTGAATTCTTCATTCAGGCACTACAGATCATTCATGCCGGCAAGGACCCCGCTTTACGGGAAAAGAATTCCCTGCGGGCCTTGGCGTTGCTGCAAAACCACGGTCTGATCGATGCCGAAACGACTGTGATTCTGAGTAAAGCCTACACTTTTTTACGCACCGTCGAGCATCGCATCCAGGTGGTACAGGAGCGCCAGACCCATAATCTGCCTACCGATGAGATAGAATTCGAACGACTCGGCCGACGTTGCGGTTTTATCGACGGTGTCAAGTTTCGCCAAATCCTGGAAAGCTACCGCCGGGAAGTGGCCGCTATCTACCATGACCTGTTCTATACCAGCGAGGAAGAGGCAGAAGCCGTTCCTGCGGAAGTTTCCTATCTATTCGATTCGGCGACCGAACCCGCTGAGTTACACAAGCTGCTGAAGGCTAAGGGGTTTGACGATCCGGCCGGCGCCTATGACACCCTCATCGCCCTGCGGGATGGGCCACCCAGGCACCCTCTCTCCCCGCAGGCCCGCCGCCATTTCAACCGTCTTGCACCGCTGCTACTATGCGAAGTCATCGCCCTGCCGGAACCGGACATGGCCTTTCGCAACCTGGAACGCTTTCTCAGTGCCCTGCGGGCTCGCGCAACCTTCTTCGCCCTATTGGCTGAAAATCGTACCCTGATCAAGCTGCTAGTCTCTCTGTTTGGCACCAGCCAATTTCTGTCACGGATTCTCATTCAGCACCCCGGCACCCTCGATTTTCTGGTGGCTGTCCAAGAAAGCGATCCGGATAAGGCTCGCGATAGACTCGAAGCTGACCTGGCCAAACACCTTAAACGGGCCGTTGACTATGAAGAAAAGCTCGACGCCCTGCGCCGCTTTCATAATGAAGAGCTGTTGCGCGTAGCCCTTGGCGACATCCGAGGTGATCTGTCTTTACAGCAGAGCCCCGGCCAACTCACCCAGTTGGCTGAAATCTGCCTGCAACAGGCCACCACCATGGCTCGAGATGAGCTACTACCCCGTTATGGCCTGCCGGCCTGCCAAGACGCCAAGGGCAATGAACACGAAGCCTCTTTCTCTATCGTGGCTTTGGGCAAACTCGGCGGCCGCGAGCTCAATTACCATTCGGACCTAGACCTCATCTTCATCTACCAGGATCAGGGGCAAACTCGTCCGGCTGCAGATAGCGACCCAGCACTGTTTAAGGTCCGTAGCAATCAGGAATATTTTTCCCGCCTGGCACAACGGATCATTTCTATTCTTTCGCTGGCTACCAGCGAAGGCAGCGTCTACCAGATCGACACTCGGCTACGCCCCTCTGGCCAACAGGGTCCGTTGGTCAGTAGCTTCCCGGCGTTTCGCGCCTATCATCAGCAGTCGGCACAACTTTGGGAACGCCAAGCCTTGATCAAAGCCCGGGTTGTGGTCGGTCCGACCGCCTTCGCACAGAGCATAGAGGAACTTCAACGAGACATTGTGTTCGGACAAGCGTTACCACAAGACTCCCGTCAGGAGATCTACCGGTTGCGACAACGCATGGAGAGGGAACTGGACCGTGAAGACCGTTCTCACTACAATATCAAGACAGGCCGGGGCGGTCTGGTGGATGTAGAGTTTCTCGTCCAGTATTTGCAATTAGTCCATGGCAATAACGATTCAAGCCTGCGCTCACCCAATACCCTAGAGGCGCTGCAAGCCCTGAAACAGACCGAACACCTTGATGATCAGGAAACCCTCTTACTAACGGAAGGCTATCTGTTTTTGCGCCGACTGGAAAACAAGCTGCGCCTGATACACGATCAATCGATCAGTCAACTGGCAAGCGATAAACTCTATTTGGCCAAACTGGCCAAACGGCTCGGCTACCTGGGAAAGGAGCCCGAAGAACAGCTACGGGAGGACTATCAACAGACCACCGAACAAATTCGGGCCCTATTTGAAAGCCATCTGGCTCCAGCCTGAGCAATTCGAGGACACAACAGTTCCTGGCGATAGTTCGATCTTTAAGTTTTATTGAATTAATCGGAAGGGAAAAGACTCGCGGGGAAACTTATCCCTTTGTAGGCGGAACGATCGGGGTCAACTGACGCCCCCCCCCAACGCTTTCACCGGGAATTTACTTCGACCGACAAGTCGTTGATCAATTGAAACATGGCCATGACTGCCATCTGTTCAAGACTAATTGGCCGGCGACACCATAATCCGGTTCGCCTTCTGCCTACAAAATTTTGCCACCTGATCCGCTGGCAGGGGCCGGGAAAAGTAGTACCCCTGCATCTCTTGACAGCCCTGTTGCTGCAGAAACTCTAGCTGCTCAATAGTCTCCACCCCTTCAGCGATCAATTTCAAACCGAGGCTTAAGGCCATGGCAATGGTTGCCGAAACAATTGCCATGTCGTTCGGGTCAGCCGGGATATCCCGCACGAATTCCTGAGCGATCTTGATGCGATCGATAGGGAAGTTCTTTAGATAACTGAGGGATGAGTAACCGGTGCCAAAATCGTCGATGGCGATCTGGATACCCCGCGCCTTGAGGTCGACCAACACCTCGATGGCAGCGTCCATGTTTTCCATAAAGACACTTTCTGTGATTTCCAGCTCCAACAAGCAGGGATTGAGACCTGTTTCCTGCAAAACCGCCTCGATACGCTCCACCAAATCGGGCTGCCTGAATTGCCGGGCCGACAGGTTTACCGCAAGGCGTAAGGGCCCACGGTCCCAACGTTGCCAAGCTACCGCCTCCCTACAGGCGGTACGCAGAATCCACTCTCCCAAGGGTCGGATCAGACCGGTATCTTCTGCCACGGGGATGAACTCGGCTGGTGAAACCAATCCCCGTCCAGGTGCCTGCCAGCGAACCAGGGCCTCCATACCCACGGTCTCGCCGGTTAGCAGATCGAGCTGCGGTTGATAGACCAGAAAAAACTCCCCATTTCCCATCGCCCGACGTAGACAGCCCTCCAGGTTATGACGCTCAATGGCCTTTTGATGCATCCGTTCCGAGAAGAATAGATAGTCGTTACGACCATCCTTTTTGGCTTCATACATGGCCGTATCGGCATGCTTTAACAGGGTCTCCGAATCCGCGCCATGCTGGGGAAAGAGAGCGATGCCGAGGCTGGCCGAGGAAAAGACCTCGCTCCCATCCAAGTCATAGCTTTGCTCAGTAAGCAACTCCGCAATCTTGCAAGCCACAGTCACTGCCGTGCTTTCGCCTTTGATATCGGTCAGCAACAGGACGAATTCATCGCCACCCCAGCGAGCCAAGATATCGCCTTTGCGAAGTGCGGAGCCCAGTCGCTGAGCTACCTGCTGCAGCATCTGGTCCCCTTTGGCGTGCCCCAATGTGTCGTTGACCTGTTTGAAGTTATCCAGGTCGATCCACAGTACCGCCATTGATTTTCCGGCCCGCTCGGCATTGCCAAGAGCCTGTTTCATATTCTCCATGAGCAGAGTCCGGTTGGGCAAACCGGTCAGGCTGTCAAAATAGGCCAAGCGCCTGATTTCCTGCTCGGACTTCTTCTTCTCGGAGATGTCGAGAAAAGACCCCATTCTGGCCAGAGGCTCGCCAGCGGGATTTTTAACGATATTGGACAGAAGCTCTAAATCAATCATTGCCCCGTGCTTTGTTTTGGCCAGTAACTCCCCGCGCCATGCTCCCTCGTCTTGCAGGGCTTGGCGCACGACCGCCACCGTGCTCGGATCAACGTGAATAGCGAAGACATCACTGCCCAGAACATCCTGCTCGCTGCTGTGCCCAATGATATCGAGGAAGGCCTTGTTGGCATAGGTTGTCCGGCCCTGCAAATCGCTCATAATAATCGGGGACAGAGACGAATCCAGAGCATACTTAGACAAGTGAAGTTCTTTCTGGGTCTGCTTCTCAATGGTGACATCCCGGGCGGTCTTCAATACTGCAGTGACTCGGCCATCACAGTCACGCAACGCCACATTGGCGGTGCAATGAAAAAGGTGCTTATCACCATCAGAATCGATCCACACTTGTTCATCCTCCCGCAATGCGCCGTCCTGAAAGCAGAGTAAAGTGCTACAAAGGGATGGCGAACAGGGCAAATTGTGGCGATGAATGGCCTGATAGCATTTTTTCCCGACCAAATCCTCGCCGAAGAATCCTTTGGCGGTATCATTTGCCCAGAGGATACGATGGGAGCGGTCCATCATTAATATCGGGTCGGAAATACTTTTCAGAATAGCGTTGAGCATGTCTTTGCTTTCCCGTAGCCCCTGTTCCGCCTCCTTTCGGTCACTGATGTCGATATACACGCCCATCAGGCTCAGGGGTTTGTCCTGTTGGTTGCCGACCAGAAAAACCGAGGTCTGAGTCGCAAACCGAGAACCATCAGATCGCACCCCGCTCAGTTCTCCCGACCAGGTGCCACCGTCGGACAGGGCTGGCAGAATAGCTTGAGCCTGTTGGGCATTCTCCCACAGGCCGAAGGCCGGCTTGCCGATGAATTCATAGGGAGAAGCCTCTCCCCACATGGACTGAAAGGCCTCGTTGGCGTAGGTCACCTTTCCACTCAAGTCAGCCATGATAATGCCGCTGCTCGATGAATCGAAACTATGTAAGGCCAGATGCAGGGCATCCAGCATTTTATCCCGTTCGGAAATATCCCGATCGACCCCTCGATAACCAGCCAGCTTGCCATGTTTATCAAAAAACGGCAGACCGTTGCTTTCAAACACAACTTGTCTGCCGTCCCGGTGCAGGTTGATAGTTTTAAGTAAATATAAGGGCTGCTGGTTTTTGATGATATTTTTGAATTTTTCCTCGATATGGCCGGCTTCTATCGGATCCATCAGATCAAGGGGGGTCTTGCCCAATATTTCCTGCGGTGCGTAACCCAGCAGATCCTGAACCCGAGAACTGGCGAATGTATAGCGACCGGCGGCATCTATCTCCCAGATCCAGTCACTGGCCGTCTCCACCAGGCAGCGAAAACGTTGTTCGCTTTTACGCAGTGCTTTGAATGCCTCGCTTTTCTTGTGTAAAATAATGCCAAACAGCACGACAACCAGGGCAAAGATACTGACCATCAACAACGACAGAAAAATTAAATTGTCCAACATCCCCCCCCAGCACAAAACATAACAAATGCAATAATCTCGGCATCTTAAAGCAATGTTATATTTTTCACAATTGTTTTTCGGAAACCAAAGGGGAAATCCATGATATCAAACCAATGCCGTCAACAGCCGATCTGAAGAGAATAAGTTGCGAGAAAAACTTTCAGTTGGGACTAAACGAGAAGGCGGAAAGTTAGGGTAGCTTTTCGACTCGATAGCCTCGTTTTCGCAGTTCCGCCACCAGGCCGTCGTCACCGACTAAGTGGCCGACCCCGACCAGGATCAGTTCGGTTTCGGGGCGGAGGATATACTTCTCTAGAAAAGGTATCCAGCCCGCATTGCGCGCGCTGAACAGGGTACGGTAAATCTCCGGGAACTGCTCTTTGAAATTTTCTGTCACAAGCTTGGCAATGTTTTCGTCCTCACCGTTAGGCCAGGCAGCGATCAGGCCCTCGAAAACTTCGTCAAGTCGTTCCAACTCGCCAATCGAATGTTGCATAAAGCGGTCTTCCCGACCTTCGGCCATGTTCAGCATGAACTCTAGCTGCTGTTCAAAGGTTTCCAGGGCCTCCCGCTCTTTTCCATCAGCATCCGCCGGCGGCGGACTGGTGGTGCTAGTAGCCGATCATTTCTTTGCTGGTCAGAGTATCTACATCGATCACGGTATGGGAGTTATCACAAGGTATTTCCATCTCTCCAGCATCAGCGTCAGCGAAGGCGAAAAGGTCGCTGCTGGTCAGACCATCGGCCTTGCCGGAGCTACGGGACGGGCCAGTGAGCAGTTTTCTATTGAATATCGGTCGCTTCTTGATCTATCCTCAGCATCGATAAAACATTTTTCAAAAGCCGCTACCGCCTGCAGGCAAGCACTACAACCTTAAAAGAGGGAGCGAAATCATGAAGAAATGGGCTGTGCTGCTATTACTGATAAGCCTCGCCTTGAGTGGTTGCAATACCATGGCCGGTGTGGGCAAAGATCTGGAAAAAGCGGGTGAAGCCATTCAAGACAGCGTCAACTAAGGAGCCGCCTGGATCAACTTCAATTTCGAGCCAAACGCCCGATCCGGCCGCTATTCTGACAGCCGCTGCTTTTTTCACAAATATACATTAAAAGAACCGCCCGGTTGCCAGTGCAACGGGCGGTTCTTTTTTGTACTTCAGCTGAATCCCTACTCAAACTGCGTCGCCAAATGTCGCAACAGGATTCCCACCTCGTCAACGCTCTCCAAGGCATACCGAGCCAGGGTCGGTCGAGCCTCGTCACGCACCAGAATACCGACACCGTGCTGTTGCAGCTCACGAAATGCATCCTCATCGGTTAAGTCATCGCCGATATAGATCGGTACTGCATTGTGCTTATCCAGTTGTAACTTTTCCAGCAACCAGTTTAGCGCTTTGCCCTTGTCCCAGTCGATGTCGGGGCGCAGTTCAAAGATCATCTTGCCGCCCGTCTTGCGCAACCCCTCGCTATCTGCCAGAACCCCGTCAACCACCGCCGTCACAGCATTCACCTGTTCATTGGCCACCCGCCGAAAATGAATCGCCACAGCGAATTTTTTCCGCTCCACCTGGGCGCCAGCGATAGAACTAAGCTGTTGCAGTAAGGCCCGTTCTGCCTTATCCAGAGCAGGCAGAAATTGGCTACCCTGTTGCAATTCGTGACCGAAACCAGCCGGGCCCGCAATATGAAACCCGTGACTACCAGCATAGTAAATCTCGTCGATGCCGACCTTGGCACGCACATCATCCAGATCACGACCACTGACAATGGCTAGGATACAGCACTGCCCTAGGCGACGGACCGACTCACGCATGTCCGACGAAATATCAGCCATCTCCGGTCGCTCGGCAATGGGCGTCAGAGTACCGTCAAAATCGAGAAAAACTACTGGTCGACGATCTTTAAGTTCCCCATTGAGCTGCTCCATGTTCTTCAATACTGAAGGCAATTCGTTGGATAATCGTCTCTTTACTGCATCACTCACAAAACTATCTCCTCAAATTCGAAGTGGGACCTGATGACAGCCTACCGCTGGCGCCGTATGGCCACTGAGACAATGGAGATTCGCCTATCCTTAAAAGGGGCTTATAAAAAAACCCACGCTCAGTCTTTTTTACGGCGAAATAGATCCGGAAGATTAATGCCGAAATACTGCAGACACATAACCAGCAACGCCAGGGCCGCAGCATCATCGAGATTACCGACAAAAGGCAGATTGTCCGGGATCAGCTCAAAGATGCCGGCGCCCGGGTTGAGCAGATAGATGACGCTTAGCAGCCCCAGCAACAGTACAATGGAATTTTTCACCAGTCTCTCCTTAGTGACTATCCAGCTTCGAAAAAGCCCTTCACTAAAACACTTTCTCGCTTCGTTTATTTTTCCGCTGCCAAAATCAGCTCCACAGCCTCGCTCATGCTCGCCGCGACCTGCGCATCGGCGTGTCCAATTAAAGCTTCGTCCCCCGGCCGGTATTTGCCCGTCTGAACCAAGATAGCGCGCATGCCCGCCGCCAGAGCAGCCCCCACGTCCGAACGGGCGTCATCACCGATCATGGTGACCCGATCCAACGGGCAGCTGAACTCTTGCCGAGCGGCGGCGAAAAAAGCCGGCGACGGCTTACCAAGCACTAGGGCCTCTGCACCGGCAGCGTATTCGAGAGCGGCAACAAAGGGACCGGCATCGAGCTGCAAACCGTCGCGCCCTTCAAAGCAAGCAGTACGACCAGTGGCAATGAGTTGTGCCCCTCCCTTGAGGAGACGAAAGGCGTGGTTGAGATTCGCGTAAGTGAAGTGCTGTAGGGCGCAGCCAACTACCACCGCATTAGGATCTTGCTGAGGCAGGTCGGAAAACTCTTTTTCCAGATCGGGATGGACCAGAAGGTAGGGTCGTAAATGGTGCTTGAGCAGATGCCGTCGGACCACCAGGGGCGCAGTAAATAGTTCTTCAAGGGCGATATCGAAACCTATTTCGCTGAGAACCTGCTGCAGATAGCGGAGACTCTTGCTGGAAGTATTGCTGACAAAGCGCACCCGGTAGCCCTCACGTCGCAAGCGAGCCACCGCCTCGATAGCCCCTGGCAAAGGCGTGCGCCCCACATGTAGGGTCCCGCTCAAATCGATAAAAACGCATCGGGCCATAAGGCACTGCTTCCTTTCTTGCAGGACTCTGTTCACCGGCCTTACAAAGAGCAGAAGCTGCGTTTAGCTCCTATCGTCGACATAGTCGGGATAAGCCGGTTGGTACATCCAAGAATATATATAGTTTAGCAGGTCGTCAGGTCGCTTCGTCCGAGCCAAGCCCTTTTCGTAGATCAGGTCTGCCACAGCTACGGCAATCAGAGCGGATACCTCACGGATCTTTGTCAGGGGAGGATAGACCGAAGCCTGGGCCAGGTCAGCATCGGTCACCTGAGCGGCCAAGGCCAGCGCCGCGACCAGAAACATCTCATCAGTAATATATTCTGCCCCGGTAGCCATAGCGGCCAGGCCGATAGCAGGAAAGATATAGACGTTGTTGCCCTGCCCTGGCACCAGGATCCGTTCCTCCAAAACTACCGGCGCAAAGGGACTGCCGCTGGCAAAGATAGCCTGACCCGCGGTGGCGGCATAGGCCTGTTCGGCGGTGCATTCCGATTTGCTGGTGGGATTGGACAGGGCAAAGATAATCGGCCGTTTATTGAGAGTCGCCATCTCGGCTAAGACCGCTTCACTAAAAGCTTGCCCCTGACCGGAAACACCGATTAGCGCTGTCGGTTTAAGGCTGCGCACCGCGCTAAGCAGATTGTCTTGCTGCGGATAGTCGTGGGCAAAAGGCTGCTTCTGAGGGGCCAACCCTTGCCGGCTTTGCACCACCAGCCCCTTGGAATCGACGAACCAGCAACGCTGTCGAGCCTGCGCCTCACTCAAGCCTTCGGCCATCAGGGCTGCCACCAACAGGTTTCCGGTCCCAGTACCCGCCTCACCGGCACCGAGGAACAAAAAGGTCTGCTCCGTCAGGGGAAGGCCGGTCAAACGCAAGGCGGAGTAGATGCCGGCCAGAGCGACGCTGGCCGTGCCTTGGATATCGTCGTTGAAACAGCAGACGCGATGTTGATAGGTCTGCAGCAGGCGGAAGGCGTTGCAATTGGCAAAATCCTCGAACTGAAGCACCGCCTGCGGAAAGACCTCCTGAACCGCCAGCACAAACTCCTCGATCAAAGCATCGTACTCGGCGCCACGGATACGGGCCTGACGCATCCCCAGATAGAGGGGATCCTGCAGCAGCTCATCGTTGTTGGTACCTACATCGATGGTCACCGGCAAGCAGTAGGTCGGATGAATCCCAGCACAAGCGGTATAGAGAGACAACTTACCCACCGGAATGCCCATGCCATCGACACCGAGATCGCCCAGACCGAGAATCCGCTCACCATCGGTCACCACCACCATGCGCACATCCTCATAGCTCCAGTTGCGCAGCAGCTCGGCGATGCGACCCTTATTGAGTGCCGATAAATAGAGGCCACGTCCTTTGCGATAGATGTGAGAGAACTTCTTGCAGGCCTGCCCGACAGTCGGGGTATAGATAATCGGCATCAGTTCTTGCAGATGGTCGGTCAGCACCCGATAAAAAAGGGCTCGGTTTCGATCAAACAGAGCCATCATGGCGATGTATTTGCCCAGCGCGGTACTGTTGCGGCGCACGCCTTCCATGACCCGCTCGACCTGATCGTCCATGGTCGCAACATGGGCCGGCATCAGGCCGAGCAAGCCGAATGCCTCACGCTCGGCGCAGCTAAAAGCAGTGCCCTTGTTGAGCATCGGGTTTTGTAACAGATCATTGCCGGTAGGCAAAGGAGCGCCGGGCCGGCCCAAGTAAGTGGAGGTGGGGTTTTCCTCGAACATTGAGTGTTCCTTCAGCAGGAGGGATGGACCATGGGCTGTAGCCTTCGGATGCGGACTAGTCTAGTGTCCATCCGGAAACTTTGGATGGACACGGTGCAGTTTTCATATGGGAAAAGAGCCGTTTCCGGATGAAAACTAGTCTAGATAATTACGGCAGTACTGACGGCTGAGATAGAGACCAATGGATGCACCCAAAATCGCGGTAAAATAGCCGGTCATCAGGCCAATCTGGCTACCGAGCCACCAGCCAAGGGCTACACCCAGGTTGACCCCCAAAGTCACCACGAACATTTTGATCATCGGTCTTCCCTCTGCCGGGTGCGAAAAGCCCCTTTGTTTTATCTTTGTCAAAAACCAGGACCGATTGAGTTAAACGGACATATGACCAAGCCAGGGTCCATGGTTGGACTGACTAAACCGGCGGGTCGCGTCCCGCCAGACGCCTTCCTTTTTATCCAAGCGGCAACAAAAAGGAAGCAAAAAGTGCCTTGCCACTGCGTGGAGCATGCTGTCACGCTTGTAAGGAGAAGGCTAATATCCTAGGGCCTCTCCTCAAGGGGGAGTAATTTCTTTGTGCGGCCCCTATTCCGAAAGTTGATCACTAAAACTCTTGATCCGATTGTTTTCCCAACAGTGATCGAAGGTGTTGTTGGGTTTAAAACCAATAACGCATATGCAACTTCGCTGAGGTACCCTCTGCCTAGGGCTTCCGGCCGGGACAAAACAAAGGTTGCCTCGCCTTTGTTTTGTCCAAGAGACCCGAAGCTAAAAGCTGCTACCGAACTCCTGCTGATACCGCTGCCGGAACTCCTCCAGAGTAAACTGGTGATTCTGAGTACCGTTATGCTCAATCTTGATCGATCCCATCAGCGATGCGATACGCCCGGAAATCTCCCAATCGAGTCCCTGATTCAGACCGTAGATCAGCCCGGCCCGATAAGCATCGCCACAACCGGTGGGATCATTGATCTCGCTCGGGGTCACGGTGGGAATCAGATATTCATCACCGTTGCTATAGATGACCGAGCCCTTTGCTCCGCGGGTGACAATCAATGCCTCGACCCGGTCGGTGATCTCCGCCACGCTCAGGCCAGTCTTTTCCTGGAGCAGTTGCCATTCATAATCGTTAACCGTGACCCAGGTGGCCTGTTCGATAAAGTTGGTCAACTCTTCGCCGCTGAACATGGGCAATCCCTGGCCAGGATCGAAAATAAAGGGGATATCGGCAGCGGCGAACTGAGCGGCGTGCTCAATCATACCCTCGCGACCGTCGGGGGAGACGATCCCCAAGGTGACATCCGCCACTTCATCAATGGCGTTGCGATGGGCAAACCCCATGGCACCGGGATGAAAAGCGGTGATCTGGTTATCGTCCAGGTCGGTGGTGATATAGGCCTGAGCGGTAAAGGTGTTGTCGACCTCAGTCACATAGCTGTCGTCGATACCACAGCGTTCCATCCAGGCCCGATAAGGGGCAAAATCCTGACCCACAGTCGCCATAGGCAGGGGTTTACCGCCGAGCAACTTGAGACCGTAGGCGATGTTGCCGGCGCAACCGCCGAACTCACGGCGCATCTCGGGCACCAGAAAGCACACGTTGAGAATATGTACCTGGTCGGGCAGAATATGATTTTTGAAACGGTCACCGAAGACCATGATGTTGTCGTAAGCAAAGGAGCCACAGATCAGGGTATGCATGAAGGGGATGTTCCTTTCGTTCAGTCAAAACTAGGATTAGCTATAACAGCATAGGGAGCTGGTAACAATGATTCTACATTTTGCCCGATTATCGTTGCGATGTACAGTCAGCCATTGTTAATCAGGACAATTCGCCAGCCGGATTAAGCTTCTTGAAGCTATGCCGTGCCCACTGACCGAATCGAAGCGGAAGGTGTTTTTGTCGACCCGACGCTGCAAAGCCACATCGACGCAGGTCGCTTGGTTGGCTGCCAACAGAAATAAAAACGGCACCCATATTTGTGGGTGCCGTTAGTTAAACAATTATAGACTGTAAGCGACTAGTGGCTCTGGCTAAGCCCCCACCTGCTTGCGCTTGCAATGTGTTTGAACGCTGCATAGAGGGTAGCGTTATTTTGTGACCACCCATAGTGCATGTATTATCCCTGGCACGAAAAAAACCAAACAGAGCAGAATATTGATGATGAGATCTTTCCCGGCACCATTTTTTAGGAAAACGGCAATCGGGGGAAAAATTATTGCCAGAATTATCAGGACGATTTTATTCATGATGTTTTCTCCTAGGTAAGACGGATGTTGGGCTATTTATTATTTCTAACCACTATAAACAACGGTCGTGATAAGCGGTGCGACGTATCCTATGCGACCCACAAAACTGTTCGTGAATCTCACATGTGTTGTCCATCCGCTTGATTATCTTGATACCAGTAGCTCATGTGGTCACTTTGAAGTTAATTCACCCCCTGGGTGATCGATGTGATCCGTAAAAAACCTTACCTCACATCAAACATTGGTCAACAGCAGACATGACCCGCTTGATCCCCCGAGCATCCAGGCCATAAAACGGGAGCGGTCATGAGCGAACTTCAGCAAAAATTCCTTTTTGTGACAGCGGTGAGTAATGTGCCAGATGCAACCCGGTATGTGATGCCGATTCGCTCTTGCCATGCGCCCCTCCCATTGCCAGTCAGATAAAATGCAGCTAAAAAAGCATATGGCTCTGATTTTGACCCCTAAAATAGGCCTATAAGCGGTTTTTTAGGGCCTTTTTGATGTAAAATCTCGCATTTTCAGTAAGTTAACTTGGTCCGACCCCAAGGTAGTACAAAAGGCTCTTAAAGCTGGTGCAGCTGATTTTACGCGTCATGCTGATACCGAATCCATTGAAACCGAGGCCGGTGTTTAAATGCCCTAGTTGTAAAGCGGTCATGCTAATTACGGCCTTCCGA
>JABXKU010000131.1 GCA_013619105.1 Desulfuromonadales bacterium | reverse complement strand
GAACTAGAGTTTGCAGACAGGTCAAAGTTCTACTTCAACTGAACTGAGCTTTGTGAACACAACAAAGATCGAGAGACGCTCTATGGATGTAAAAGATTTAGGTTTAATGGCTTTTGCCGAGGCTTTTGCGCTACAGGAAGAATTGGTGGCAGCGGTTTTGGCTGGCACCTCTGTAGAGACCCTGCTTCTGCTGGAGCATCCCCCTGTCTATACCCTTGGACGCTCGGGACATTTAGAGAATATTCTCGATCCATCCATTGAAACCGTGCATATCAATCGCGGCGGGGATATTACCTACCACGCGCCCGGACAGTTGGTGGGCTATCCGATCATTAGTCTCGGCCAGCGCCGCCGAGATCTGCGGCATTACCTGCGCTTTCTCGAAGAGGTGCTGATTCAGGTAGCAGCGGATTTCGGTGTTGAATCCTATCGGGTGGACGGTGAGACAGGGGTCTGGACTGAGCAGGGCAAGCTGGCGTCGATTGGGGCCGGAGCCCGTCGCTGGGTAACCATGCACGGCTTTGCGCTGAACGTGTCCCTTGATCTGGCTGGTTTCCAACGCATCATCCCCTGCGGTATTGTCGGCTGTACCATGACCTCGTTGCAGGAGATCCTCGGTCGGCCGGTGGCGATGGCAGAAGTCAAAGAACGAACGATAGTTAATTTTGAGCGTTTGTTGGACGAGTGGCTGCCGATGGCTGTCGCCGATGTCAGGAACCTTTAGTTCGCTGGCTGCTTAACAGTTTCAGTTTGTTTGGCCCGACCGGTGCTCCCCGGCCGGGCCTTTCATTTTGGCTACGTGCGTGAATTGAGTTGATTTTGGTCAAATGACATATTCTGTCACTGAATAATCTCCTTCTCTGCCAACTACATTGTGCTCCAGGAGTTTTTTTTAGCACTAAAGATTGCATCTTGGTAGGTGTAGGCTGCTTCAAATTGCAGTGGCAAAGCGCTCAGTGTTGGACTAGTAAGTTCTTCTGGCAGGTCTGCCAAGGTATAATGAGCAGGGTGGAGAAAATAGTCAGAGCGTAACGTAAAATGTTGCGTAACTGGGGGATAACCCATTCAGTTATAGTGGGCCAGCATAGTCTGGGCGCCTTTTCGATGGCAACTACTCCGACTTCTGTTCCCGCCTTGATGGCCAGATTCGTCTGAATAATCAGAACGAGGTCGGCCCGTTCTCGCCGTTCTTGTCGAACATCTTTCTGGACGAGTTCAACAAGGAACCTGAGAGGCGTGGCGACGCCTTCTGTCGCTATGCCGAAGACTGCATGTCTATATGCATGGTTGCAAGTCGACCGAGTCGATCATGGCCTCGCTGATCCAGTTTCTCGAACAGCGCCTGAAGCTCAAGGTCAACCAAGCCAGAAGCGCCGTTGACCGTCCCTGGGAAAAAATCTTTCTGGGCTACAGCATGACCTGTCACAAAAAGCCCCGCCTGAAAGTAGCGGGGTCTTCCGTGAAACGGTTCAAGGCTGATCTGCGATAGGTCTTTGGGCGTAGATTGACGGAGTATCGCTCATGCATGATGTATTGTGGAAATCCTACTTTGACAAGCTGGGGCTGGTCGCGCTAGTGGACCACCAGACGCTTCCAGTGCTCTTTGTGAGCCGCCGTGTACGGAACCGTACGCACGGTGGTGTGGGAGGACGGGGGGGGGAACCCCGCCTCCTACCCGGTTAGGACACATTTATTACAGCAAGTCTAGATACTGTCGAGAATTTGCTGTTTTTTGGAGCGGAATTCATCATCGCTGATAAACCCACTGTTTCTGAGTTCCTGTAAGACCTGCAGGCGCTGCTTGATTTTATCCAGTCCAATTGAGCCCCCTGGTGCGGCCATCGGTGCGCCGGTCGTTATGGTTTGCTTCATTTGCTCAATAGAGCGTTGCATTGACTCGATTTTCATGTTGATTTTATGTTGTTCTGCGTCTATTTGGGCGCTGTCTTCCCAAATCTGGGCGGCTTCACGGTAAGTTTCAGGAGTAGGATTCAATACCAGCCAATCTGGTCGCGTGCTAACGTCGCTGGTGATGGCACCGGTGGTTTTATGTTTCATGCCGAGATGGGGTACGATCGTCCAGCTGGTGGTCGTTTGGCGTTGGTGGAGCGGTATGTACTTGCGACTAGCCGGTACCAGGGGGTGTTTTACCCGGTCAATGTTTTCAGCATATTCCCCGTGAAGGGTGCCGATAATAAGGTTGAGCAGATCTTTTTTGACAAACAGCCGATAGGTGGAGATGACCGGTGCAGTGTGCCCCTCGTGAATTCCGGCGATAGCGAAGGTGATATCCTCTTGTGGGCCGGCTTGGGCTAGGCCGAGACTGGCGGATTCACCGAGGACTTCAAGTTCGTCTTGGCTGAAGACCGGGATCGGTTTCTTCTTTCCCTCAAACTGCACCTCTAGTGAGCCGAGAAGCTTTCGGATCAGGTTGGCGGAGAGTTTGACGGGGTGGTCGTTATCCGGCATCAGGATGCTGTCATGATCCTGGGCTTCGATGCGCACGAACTGGTCTTGTTGCTGCCAGATAACTGCCTTTATATCGGTTTTTTTATTAGTTAGTCGATTGCCTCCACAGCCGGCAAGGAACAGAACAAGGACCAGAACCGCCGTGAGAGTCATGCTCCGATTCAGTGTTGCGGTAATGCCGAAAATTGTCTTATGCTCCATTGAAATCTCCTTCGATTCGCTTGATAAGTCTTTTGTTATAATGAGGTGATAATAGGATTGAATCAGGAGCAGGTCAAACAGATTTTGGACCCTTCCGTTCCTCCCCAGGGGGGGGCATGTAATGCTCTGGAGAAACAGACGGAGTCCCATGGCGGTACCTTTGGCACATGCTGGCCGGAGGTTGTTGATCAGAAAATAAATGCATTGCAACCGCAAATCGAATCGCCTGAATCCAACACCTTGGAATCTGGGTCATTGTCAAAGAGTTCGTTGGGCACGCTGGAACAGTTGGAGAAGGCGGCTATTCTGGAAACCTTGAACCAAAATCAGTGGCAAGCCGCAAAAGCGGCCAAGGAAGTCGGTATCGGTCAAACAACGCTGTATTGTAAAACGGATAAATATAAAATTGTCCCGCCCAATAAACGTCATGGTTCCGATTATTATTCACCCTCCTCAACCGGTTTTACTTTCGGATGGGTTGAGAAGCCATAATTGCTTCACTTTATCCCATAAAAAATCGAAACCGTCGATCCTGTCAATATTGCACAACAGTTGTCGATTTTTATAAAACAAAAACAAAAAGTCCTCACCCATAGACGAGGACTTTTTGGTTTTGTTTTAAGGTGGCACAAGGCAACTTAATATCCTTGTGGAAAACATTTCTGTTCAGGATCCGGAATTATCCGTCATATTGACTCTATGTCCGCACATTGGACATTTTACAAACCCATTTTCGTGACTACCGGTTGTGGCGCAACCGGCTAGGATAAGGGCCGCAATCAGCATTCCAAGGAGAAGTTTAAACCGTCTCATGTCTACACCCCTTTCTGCGTTTTTCGTCCATCAGATAGAAACTTTCTCGTTTGCTCGGTTGGCAAACCATTCAACCACTTCGTGTAATTATACACCTCTTCTTGGATAATATCCAATGGCCCAACCTATGAAAAATAGGTTGAGCCGTTTTATATTTGGTTAATAAAGTAGTTTGCAACGAAGTCAAAGCTTAGCAGTCTTTAGAGCAGGTCCAAAAGCTTATGAAAAGCGCATGTAAGGAAAAAGTTCCTCGAATATTGAGGAACCTTTTTTTCAGGGGCCGGTATCTTCATCGAGAAAAGCGAGCACGGTTCGTAGAAAAGCGGTAGGCTGATCGGCATGTACCCAGTGTCCGGCTTCTGCAATAGGCTGTAGATGGGCTAGGGGAAAGACGGTTGCCACGGAGGGGGGCAGCTGCAGCGGCAGGTAGTCGGAATGTTCGCCGCGTACGAAGAGGGTCGGTACCTCGATCGGGCCTTCAATTTTCAATGCGGAAATTAGCTCGGGGTACGAACCTCTAAGAACCGGCAGATTGAACCTCCAGGCAAAACCGCCCTCAGGATGGCGCTGAAGATTTTTAAGCAAAAATTGGCGCACTGGCAGGTCCGGCACAGTTGCTTGCAGCAGGCGGTCGGCTTCCCCGCGGGAACTCAGCTGTTTTATAGGCAGCTGGTTCAACGCCGCAAATATCTCGAGGTGACGCGGTGAGTAAGCGATTGGAGAGATGTCTTCGATAATCAGTCGCTTCAACCGCTGGGGGTAGCTGTCAGCGAACTGCATAGCAGTTTTACCCCCCATTGAATGGCCAAGAAGGTGAACCCGCTCCAGCTGCTGGCTGTTTAGAAAAGCCAGAAGATCATCAGCCATAACCTGATAGCTGAAGTCCTTCGTATGGGGTGATTGGCCATGGTTACGCTGGTCCAGGGTGAAAATCTGAAACTGTTGGGCTAGCTGTCTGGCCAGGGAACGCCAGTTCTCTTTGCAGCCGAATAAGCCATGTAAAATAACCAGCGGTGGACCGCTGCCAAAGCTGTGGTAAGCCAAATCTATGGGCATTGAAAAGCTCCTTTGAATAGCGTCTGTTGGTAGAAACAGTTTTGCACTGTTTGTGCCAGACGTCCAAAGTTGAGTCTGGTTGAATCTGTCTGATAATAT
>JABXKU010000130.1 GCA_013619105.1 Desulfuromonadales bacterium | reverse complement strand
GGTGATTGATCTTCATCGACATAGCCAAATGCCTGTCGCATGCTGCCGAGAATTTTTTGAAGGGGAGTTCCTTCCTGGGTGGCGCTGGTCAGGTAGATGCCGCAAAAGTGAGGGGTGTCCTGGTAGGGGTTTTCTTTGGTGAGACGCGAAATGAATTCGATCAGGCGATCTTTGGCGGCATCGAATTGAGCCGGGAAATCAAACAATTCGGATTTTGCCCGCATGTTTCGAACCATGGACAACTTATGCAGCCGCATCTCGCAGAGGCGATGATGTAGCCCCTCCATTTTGCGGGAGAAGGCTTCGCAGATGTTATCTTCATCCTCGTGTCCCAGCCAGCCACCCCACACCTGCTCTTGTTCCTTAGAGGTCAGATCGGCAAAATAGGAGCTGAATCCGTACAACAGGTCACACTTGGTGAAGACAACATAGATCGGGAAGACGCATCCGAGACGCGAAGTTAACTCGTTAATGCGATCACGGATGATCTTGACGTGTCTCTCCAATTCCTGAGTATCCGCCGTCAGCAGATCGGAGAGACTGATAGCAACTATGGCACCGGTCAGTGGTTGCTGTCGGCGGTGCTTGCGCAGCATGCTCAGAAAGGCCAGCCATTCCTCATGATCATCAGGTTCCGTGGTGTAGCGCCCAGCGGTGTCGAGGAGGACGGCTTCATTGGAAAACCACCAGTCGCAATTGCGCGTGCCACCGAATCCGCGGATGTCGATATCGTCGCCGCTGGCATAGGGGAAATCCAATCCTGAGTTGCGTAACAAGGTGGTCTTGCCTGCAGCAGAGGGGCCGATGATCATAAACCAGGGCAGGGCGTACAAGGCAGCGTTGCCGCGATGGTGGGAGCCCAGTTCAGAGGATTTCAACGAGGCAATGGCCTTGTTCATCTTGTCCCGGAGTTCCTCGATTTCCATCTGACGCGACTGATCTGCTCCCGCCTGCGAGTCGAGGTCATCTTTGAATCGAGTCGATCGCCGCCGCACTATCCATTTGCGAATCAACCAGATTCCAAGAAACAGAGCCAGGGTTCCCGCAAGGATATAGATCCGCAAGTTGGCGTCACGGAGACCGACGTAAGGACCGGCCCACCAGATCAGTGAAAGAATCAGCATCAGGCCAAGTATTCGAGAGCCCATACGGCCAAACAGATAGGCCTGGACGAAAATAAGGAGATTGCTCATGGTATAAGTGCTCCGTTAATCAAAGCGGAAGGAATTAGTATTGGTCGTTCGATATTTTCAGAATGATGTCCTTGTTTCTGAGCACCGTCGCAACGCTCGAGTCGGCAACATTTCCGGATACAAAGGAGTAACCCATATAGGTGAAGAAAACTGCGGCAAGGCTTACAACGGCGATGACCCAATAGGGCACATGACGCCTGACCTGGTTTATGAAGACGTTACTGGGCAGCCCTTCTGGAGATATCTGCGTTTTTAGCGGTCCGCAGTACCCGTCAATCTGGCTTCGTAGGTCAACCTGCAACGCCATCAGGTGTTCCAGGCCCTTTATCTTGTAAATCCCTTCAAAACCAAGTTGCAGGCAATAATAATAGAGCTCAAGCAGGTGAAGATTGTCTACGCCACCTTGTCGCAGATTGGCGAGGCGGGTAAAGAACCCTTCACCGGCAGTATGCTCGCCAAAAAATTCAAGTTGCAGAGGACGGGACATCCATTCCAGCCGTCCCTGCCAGGTAGAGGTCAGGACCACTTCGTCGATAAAGGCAGCCATGGCATATTTGATATCTTTAAACTCAACCATGCCGATCTGCTTTTCAAACGCCGCCTTTTCCATGGCCACAAAATTAGCAAGCACCTTTTCGCTGAAGTCGGTGCCGACAGATAAGGCTTTATGGTCATCGCTGAGAGGTGTCACCAGCGAAAAGAGCGGTTCGCAACAGCTCAACATGGGGTTGTAAACTTGTTTGGGGGTATTCATGCTCATCTGCGCCTATTCCTTGACGGCGTCGCAAAAAGTCTGCCCTGCGGCGTTACGGTCTTTTTTCAGGACCTCGACATACTAGATGTATGCCTTCGTCCCTGAAAAAATACCAAGCCTTGCAGGTTAAATTTTATGCTTAGCCATCCTATGGGTTTTTGCTAATGCATCATTCCTTAACGGTGACGATTTTGACGTCAGAAGTATTGAAGGGATGGGGTAGGTAGATGGCCAGGGATTCTTCGTTGATCATCTGATTCCAAAAATCCCCACGGGGTTCCAGTCGGAAGTACTCGCAGCCGCTGCGGGTGGCCAGTTTCGCCGGTGGGCGCTGGGTGTGGACCAGGCGAACCCCGGGCAGCGCCGAGGCTACGCAGGTTTCAACCGCGATGCGGGCGGCCACCTTCACCTGCCGTGCAAAATCGGTAATCCAGGTAGGTCCTTCGGCGTCGAACAAGGCCTCGATAAAAAAGGTCTCGTCCCGGAACAGGTCGCCTGAAATGTCGGTACAGGACAGCAGGTGATCGGTTTCTTTGCCAAGCACCAAGGTCGTGGCCTTGGTGGTGCTGTTCAGCTCCAAAAGAACTGACAGCAGGGTGTCGAATGTCCGGAAAACCTGCGCCAGATCTTCGTGTTGGTACGGCGGGATACTGTCGATGGTGGCCTTGTTGTGATAAGAACAGAAGGTGCCGGCCACCTGGCATAACTGGCGATAAAGTTGCTCCGGATGCAGATCCAGGTTTTTCGACAGATGTCTCAATTGGGGCAGAATGGCGTTGAGGTTCTGTAGCAATGCATAGTTGTGGGGATCGCTGCGGGTAAAACCGGCGGCGCCACCGTCACACCCTTCGCGGCTGACTTCGATCTGTTTACGCTTGGCGTTCAGGGTTTCTACGATACGATTCAGGCGTTGGACGAGAACCGGTGAGGCGGATAGCCGGCATATCGGGGGGATATAAGTATCGATCAGTCGATAACGTTGATCTCCGTCGTGTACCACTTCGGCGATTTTGATGCTCAAAAATGAGCTCAACGTTTCCTTGTCCGTCATCAGGTACAGATTGGGTTTAGCCAGAAGAATTTCACGTTTACGACTGGCATCAAAACTGTCTTCGATTTCCTGATAATCGGCAACCCAGCCGCTGATCTGGCTACGTTGAGGATACCCGGAGATGCTGCCGACATGGTTGTTGGCGGGTAAGGCCAGGTATATTCCCAGGGCATCGCCGCCAGGTGCATCAAGGTCACATTCCAGCGGGGTATCCACGGAACCCTGAAAGTGCACCATGCGACCATCCTGAAACAGAACCGAGGCTTCGAGCAGCTGAAACCGCCCAAGTTCCAAGGCTTCCTGGTCGATAGAAAGCAAAATGATTCCCCAGGAAAACGGATTGATCAAAAACTGCCGCAGATGCTGCGAACGTTCTAGCTGTTGGTCCCAAGCCTGAAAATGCTGCTGGCTCAGGAATACCCCCTCTGCCCAAACAATTTTACTCATTCTATGATCACCATTTTTCCTTTGAAGACAATGGAGTTTAGGCGTTATTAACTTCCAGTTTTCAGAGTTTCATGTCAGTGATCCCTGATTAGTCTTCCATTTCTATAATGTTATCCTTGAGCAGCGCCTTGACGTTGGTCGACGTCTTTATGCCAAGGAAGGAACCACTCGATTTTTTGACCACTCGCCACGAATTGTTCGGTTGGTGATGAAAAGCGGCCATCACTGCGACAAAGCGTGTTTGTTCATGGCGTTCAAGGCGAATCTTGTGCTGAGAGGCCGGATCTAACGTCAAAGAATCTTTTCGCAGCAGGCTGTTGCCTAAAATGGCAATATCGTTTTTCCACAACTCGTTAAAGGTGGCATTTTCAAACAGTTTTGGATCGGTGAGCTGGTAAATCCGAACTACCACTGGCAAGGGTTCCCTGGCATTGTTCATGTTGAGATTAGCCGTGGAAGACAGATTCACCTTGACCTGTGGGGCAGAGCAGGCACTCAGTAGGAGCACAAAGAGGGGTACTAAAAAAACTAGAGAGCAACGGTTTTTAGCCATTATGATTGTTCCTCATTGGTTCGGGACTGGGAAGACGTGGGGCATGGGGCCTTAGGGTTGCGCAGGGTTTCCCGATGCCCGCAGTAAGCCTTGGCAAAACCTTTCACAACCAATTCCTGATAACGCATGTAATCGTTGGTGGCATAAGCCCTGTGAAGCCGTCGAAAGGTCAGCCAGGCGAAAGGTCTCCAGCCAAAGATGCTAAAGCTTGCGGTTTTGACGGTCGTGGGGCTCAATCTGGAAATTGATTCAAGGGCTACCCCGTCAAGGGCCGCACACAATGCAAGGTTATGCTCAACGAGATCATTGAATAGACAACTGAATTTTCCCGGTCCCACCAACTTGTCGCGTAGCCAGTCCTGTAGTATTAGCTCCGGTCTCTTGTTTCGAAAAACCTGGCATTCCTCATCAAAAATTCGCGCGTAGGGTAGTCCCAATTCTTCGGTAAAGCGTCGTTGGCCTTCGATCAACTTAATGAGTCCAGTCAGGATGACATACGTTGATGTCATGTCCTTTTTTGATATTTGGCCGCTTCTTGATGGCCCCCGAGGAACTACTGCAGCAAGCGACATTAATTGATTTCTCCCGATTCCTTATGCCCAGACAATTAGATAATCGTGCAATTTTAGATGTTTGAATTGATTGGACGGACCCGGAAGGGCTTATCC
>JABXKU010000205.1 GCA_013619105.1 Desulfuromonadales bacterium | reverse complement strand
TTGAGCCCAAGCTATTATCGGACATTGCCGAAAACCCAGCTTCAATTGCCTATCCTCATTTTCGATCCTTCCAATTAATCCGATGCGGGCACCAGATAACGGCCATACCAGTCAATCATGCGCTCCAGACGATCCTGAACGAAGCTCGGCCTTGAAATAGAATGGTGCTCGCCCGGATAAATCACCAGCTGTGTGGCGATGTCCAGGCTCCGCAAGGCCTGATACATTTGTTCCGAATTAATAAGCGGTACATTCAGGTCCTCTTCGCCCACCATAAAAAGGGTTGGCGTCTCGATGCGATCGGCGTGCAGGAAAGGGTAGGACATCTTAATGTAGCGCTCGTTCGCCTCCCACGGCCGGCCGAGCTCATTGTCGTATGTCCAGATGTACTCATCGGTACCGTAGCCCGCAATATAATTCGACATCCCGGCACCCGAGAACGCCGCCGCGAAACGCGTGTCGGTCGCAATAGCCGCATTACTCAGCATAGCACCATAGCTCCAGCCACCGATGCCAAGCTGGTCCGGATCGGCCAGTCCATCGGCAACGAGCTTGTCCACAGCACCAAGAATGTCGACGATTTCCAGGTTTCCCCAGTCGCCAAATGCGGCGCGGGCAAAGTCGCGGCCCCGGCCGGCGCTGCTACGAAAATTCGGGTTCACCACGAGGTAACCCCTGGCCGCAAGCATCTGGGAAATCGTGTCAAATTCGAAAGCATCCTGACCCATTCCGTGGCTCATCCAGACGATCATCGGATATTTCACGCCTTTACGGAAACCGGGTGGTTTGAGCAGCATTGAGCCAACCGTCGTTCCGTCCTTGCTGACGCTGTCGAAACCTTCGACCGTCGCCCAGCGGATCTGTTCGCGAAGGTCTTTATTATGATCGCTGAGCGTCAGACCGTTATCTGCGCGATACAGCTCTGCCGGTTTTTGACCGAAAGTCGTGACCGTAGCAACGCCCTTACTGCCGATGTCGAATTCCCTGACGACGCCCGGCAATTCCTCTGCCGGATAAATCCGGACGATACCGTGCGGTCCAGTTCTCTGGTCGGCAGAAATACCTCGCCGCCGTCTATCGAAACAACAGCAAGCTGAATCGGGTCGTAACCAGAATACAGTTGTGGCCCGTCCTGGAGATAGGCAATCTGCCTGCCGTCAGGGCTAAACACCGGGCTGAAGTCCGGACCGTCCCAGGTCGTGACCTGCCGGGCCTTTGCACCGGCGGATGATTCAATGACATAGATTTCGCTGTTGAGGTGCCGGTCGGGTTCACCCTCGCGTTTGCTGCTAAATGCAATGAGTTCACCGTCTGGGCTCCAGGCAGGTTGAACACTGTCGAATGGGCCTGGCGTCAGAAGCGACACTGCACTGCTATCAAGATCAAAAATATAAAGCCGCTGATATCTATTACCGAGATAGCCCAGACCATCCTGCTTGAACAAATAGCGATCGACGACGATCGGTTGCGGCGTATTGCTCGGGTTTTCTTCGGGATCTCTTGAAACGACGACGAGGCGCGTGCCTTCCGGAGACCATTCGAAGCTCGAAACGCCGCCCGGGAAATCAGTCAGGCGCCTCGATTCGCCGCCCGAGAGATTCAGCGACCAAACCTGGCTTAATCCTTTGGGATGATCGGGCTCGGCTGATTCGCCGCTGCTACGGGCGCTGATAAACGCCAGCTGTTGTCCATCGGGGCTGAATCGCGGGTGCCATTCGCCACTATCTCTTGTATGTGTCAGCTGAGTGCGTGCCGAGCCATTCCAGTTGACCATGAACAAGTCTGAGGATCTCGCATCCTTGTCAATGTCCGCAGTGTCGACGCGGTAAGCGATCCACTCACCATCAGGAGATATGGTAACGTCACGGACGCTCCTGATACGGTGAACGTCTTCGGGCTGAAACAAACGATGCTCGGTATCCTGCGCCGCAGTCCCGCCCGGGAGCAGACCTGCAAGACAGAGTGTGAAAAAAACGAAACTGGCGCTTCGACAAACCATCGATCAAACCCCGACTGGACATACTTTCGAATTTGCGAGCCTGCGGTTCTACACCATATCAGGATTACTGCACTTCCGCGCATAAAGGGAACAGGACGGCATTGTCACATTAAACGGTTAGCTGGACAG
>JABXKU010000129.1 GCA_013619105.1 Desulfuromonadales bacterium | reverse complement strand
CGATATCCTCGCCGAGGACAGCAAGTTGGTCGATTGGGGGACTCGCATGCAAAAAGCCCACGATAATCTTGCTGGTGGTGTGTCGAGTATTCAGGCGGCCGAGGCGGGTTTGGCTGCCGATATTGGTAAGATAAATGCCGATATCTCGCGGCTTCAAGCGTTGATTGAAGGGGAGAATAAGGCGATTGCCGCGGCCGCCATCGCCGTGGGGGTTGGTGTCTTTGTGGCGGTTATCGGTGTGGCTCTGATGTGTGTGCCCGGCGCACAGGTTGTCGGCGGTATTGTTGCTTGCATTGGAGGCGCCGCTGTTATTGGCGGGGCTGTTACCTGGGGTATCATGCAGGCTAAGATCAATAAACAATACGACGATATTGCCGATGATCAAAAGAAGAAAAAAATTGATAACCAGCAACTTATCGCTCTCAAAGGACTTGAGTTGGCGACGAACCAGACGGTATCGTCCATCGATAGAGCCACCAGTGCACTGTCGGATGTGCGCGCCATGTGGAAGCTCTTTGGGGGCGAGCTTCAAGGTGTCATCGATCAACTCAATATGGCCGATACCGGTCTTGCGCTCATCGTCAACGAGGCCTTCGTGAACGGTGCGGCTGAGGAGTGGGGTTTCGCCGCTGAGTTGGCTCAACAACTACTCGCCCCCCCTGCAAGTGCGGGTGCCGTGACGCTGCCGATGAATGTGACAGTTCCAAAAGCTGCCTGATTTTTGGCCGCCGCGTCTGTTTTTTCGTTCAGAAGCGGCGGCTCCTTACGCTTCTCTTTTAAGGCGATACATTTATGCTTGCCCCCGATATCACGACTACCGAACACACCCTACAGCTATCGATCCGCGCTTCAGCGGTGATAACTGTCTATGCTGGCGCCCTTCGCTATGTTGTGTCGCCACTATTGCAAGAGTCTATGCCCGGTTGGTTCGAACCGGTAAAAAACAGTATTGCCACTGCCATATCCAACGGCATCCACTGGATGGATGATTTGTGTATCGATGTCACCCGTATCATTCCACAATCTGTTATCTCCTTTGCGGGGATTTTCGACATGGCCAGCGATACGATGAATAATATTCAAACCGAAATCATGATGGCCTCGGGCATCGCGACACCGGAACAAAAGAAGCGATCGATTGATACCCTGGTCACGCTGAAGAGTGGTATTTCCAAGGCCTCTGCCGACATCGCAGCCATTGATGCTCGTTTACTCCGTTTGACGAAATTGGTGCAGTCGGATCACGATGCCCTTGCCATTGCCAGCAATATCGTTGCATACAACACTCCCGACGGCAGAACAATCAGTAAGGAGATCCATGCCGACTTAAGGGATGATTTTTTGGCCATTACTCCCCATGGTCCGTGCATGGTGTCGCTGGCCATTCAGTCGGATGTGATGATCAAGATCACCCAAACCGCGGGTTCTCACCCCGAACTCCTTCCCTATGTCATCGCCCAAAAGCTTATCGATAATGCGCTTTTTGACAATACGCAGGCCAGCGAGGCCCTAGGAAAGGTCCGGGCCACCTGGGCTTTGATGGAGGGGCTCGTGGCCGCAGCCTTGACTGATGTCTCAACGGCTTCTGATAAAGATCTTCTGCCGGTCCTAAGACGAGCCGAATTTTCGGCCGCAAGGGATGTCTGGGATCAACTCTCCCATATTGCCGAGACCCTTATGTAAGCCCCTCTATTTAGGTGTTTTTATAATCTGATTACCCCTTATTCTAAAGCCATCACGACAATGATGTGTTTATACATCCTCTTTTGACAACTATATTCAGTTTGTAAAAAAAGCCTCCGGCGGCCCTGCCGGGGGCCAACCTTTTGGAAAGGTTGCCAAACATATTTTAATAGTGACCATGATGGGCCGAAAGGCCCATCATGGTCACTCACTTGGGGTCTAGGGAATTTATTCCCTGGCCGCCGGAGGTTTCGTTTTTAAGCCCCCTTTAACCATAGAAGGCCTATATTTTGTTTTCAGATACAATCGCTTACCGCATGTGTGGCTAATCAGGTTTTATAATGATAAGGATGCTCAAAATGATCAATATCGAGGCCAGTCAAGTGATTACCTATGGTACCAATGAAACGGTGACGGTATATCAGGACTTTAGCGATGCCACTACCTATTATATCGTACCCGAGCCGGTGATCCCGCTGAATGATGAGGGGCTGCCGGAGTTTGCGCTTTTATCCTACACCACCGGGAGTGAGGTGACGGGTACCTGTTCATTCCAGGCTGAGTTGCAGGTCAGCGCCGAGGCGCTGGCAGCGGTTAAGGCCACGCTGGGGGAGGGGATTAAAATCGGTCAGTTCGACTGGCATTCGGTGAAGCTTATCTTTCATTTTGCAACGGCCACCCAGTCGGCCATGATGCTCATTGCGACGCCGTCGATGTATGGGGCCAACCGGGGATCGTTTATTATCCATCTGCCCGATAACGCGACCTACAAGGTTTTTGAAGCCGCTTTTGGACCTGACGGGAGCGCTGCTGGTACCTTTATGCTGGAGTATGATGTGACCGCTTTAACGCGGCTGCCCCCCGCCACCGTGACTGTTGATTTCAACTCACAAACCGCTTACGATTATCAGCGAAAAGTGAAAATCAAAAAGAATACCTGGGGCCATGTGACCAGTAAAACGGTATCGATTACCGAGCACCTTCAACAATCCAAGGCGGGTACGATTACGGTAGACCCCGGTGGCCAGCCTTTGGGTGCCGATACCAAAAAGCGGTTAATGGATTGGGGCAATGCAACCCTACAAAAGGATATCGAGCAGGCCGTTGCCACCGCAACACATATGATGGACGGCAACACGGCTCCGACCTTTAACATGACTGAGATCTCGTCCTTCCACAATGTCTATACCGAAGGGCAGATAGTGCCGTGGATCATCTCTCCCCGCGCTTCAATTCCGGCATTTTCAAAGGATGTCTGGGCAAAGGTATCCAAATCCGTCTCCATTCGGCCCATGAAGATCGCCTTTACGGTACAGGATCTTGAGCCTAATGGCGTAGCGTCCATTAATTTGGTGGTGAGCTATCCAGCGGGGTCCGGGGTGGCCCCTGCGAACAACACCTATCAATTCAGTGCGGCCACCCAGAGCAGCTGGATTTTCGAGGCCCCCGGTCAGAGTTCTGGTGGGATATTCAACGGCGATTATACCTATCATTATGTCGTTAATTACGCCGATGGATCTGAGCCGTTTACGTCGGGAGAGATGCGAAGCGATCAGTCTGAAGTTCACCTCACAGCCAATAATTTGAATATTCTACGGATTGCATTTACCGCAGAAAATGTGCCGTTTAAAGGGTCTGGTGCCACCGGGGCCAATCTGGTGGATTACCTTCTGATCGATCTGTTTTTTGTCAACCAGGCGACGGGGCAGCCGATCCAGATGCAGCAGGCCAAGCTGGACGGGACCAACAAATCCCACACCTTCCAAAGCCAGACCCATGAACCCTTTAGTAATCCATGCAGCTACCGGCTCACATATGTACTGACCACCGCCCAACAGGTGATCATTGATTGGCAGACCACGATGCTGGCCGCTCCCGTAGCATCGGGTACGTCAACTGTGCCTGTGTTGGCGATCAGCTCTCCTTTTCAATCCAAAATGATCAGCCTATTTCCGTTGCCCCCTGATGGCAAGCATTTTGATATGATGTCAATTCATGCGGAGTATTCCGACAGCATGAATAACCTAAACGAACAAAACGATTGGAATCTCACCACCTTCAAGGCGCCACCCAAGGCGTGGAATTTCTTCGCACCGGCGAACCAGAATGGCCAAATCGTTAGCTTCAGTGGTACGTATATTCTCGATGGAATGCCCGTCGAACTTCATCCGGCCAAAACATCCAGTTCGATGTTTGTTCTGAAGCCCGACAAGCCTCTCTTCTCGGTGACGGTGGACCCCTCGCAGATTGAATGGGGGCAGGGGAAATACACCCAGGTCGTGGTCACGCTTTATACTAAGGACGGTGAGAACAAAACGAATGTGAATACCCTGACGGCCTTCCATAAAGAGAACTGCCTGCAGCAGCTTTATTCTTACTATATCGAAGCCGACAAGACGCCCGAGTGTTACTATAAGGCTGAGTATTGGGTCAAGGATAAGCCCCTGCCTACAACGATTGAAGAGACCAAGCTGTCGGCGACGGCCCAGCTGACCCTTCCGGGCCAGCCGTCTACCTAAGCAAAATAGGCATAAGCCGACGCGGGTGATGCACTGATGAAAGCGCGCTCGGTAATGGAGGTCTCGTATGTGTCTGTTGGATAAAGATCCCTTCCCTTGTTCGGCCTTGGCTCCCATGTCTCGCTATCTTGAAGGGCTCGGTGCAGAGGGCCAACGGGCCAAGGCGCTGATGCAGGACCTTGGTCTCTTTACCCATGGGGTACGCCCCAGTCGGCTGACTCCCACCGGAGCGCCCGTTGAATTTGGATTTACCCAAGCAGGGGATAGCCTGCGTTACACCGTAGAGACCGCTCATCCCGATATACACCCCCAAAAGCGACTCGCACACATTGAACGGTTCTTAGTCGCCCGGAAGATACCGCCCCTTGATGGGACCCTGCGATCCAGACTCGCTGGGGCCCAACGATCCGGGCCCCTCACCTATGGCGCCTGGCTCGGGGTACGTCATGAGGGAGCTACGGACCGTTTTAAAATCTACGTCGAGGTGCCGATTGGTAGTGGTGCCAGACTCGAC
>JABXKU010000128.1 GCA_013619105.1 Desulfuromonadales bacterium | reverse complement strand
GTAGGGTGGAGGTGGATTGGTGCCATAGGCCATGGGTGTTTCGACAGGTGACCCAGAGCCTGACCGGCTGACTAGTTCGGAGCCCATGCTGGTGCCACTATCGGCGGGACTCGCTGCAGCCCCTTGCGGGGTAGTCTCCCGAGCGGTAACTGTTTTAGTCATCACCTGTTCAGGGGGGACCGGATTCTCATCCTGGTACTCATTTGCGCTGGCTGATATCTTGGGTTGTGGAGTTGGGCTGATTTTTATTGCAGCTGGGGCTAGGTTCTTGGCCTCGGTTGGTTGGGGTGACCGTAGTGAGTCTTTAGCCGAAATATTTGACTCTGGCGCGGCCTTTTCTTCGCTGGCTGAGGCGACGTTCAGTCCATGGTCGTTTCCAGAAGCGGCTGGGCCGGAAAAAAGATCGACCACTAGATAGAAGGGAGAAGGCGGGCGAAAGGACTCAGGTGCAGGGCACCAAGCCAGGCCAACAGCGTGTAGGCTGACTGAGAGTATCACCCAATAAATTAGTGGATTATTAGCAGGCATCCCGCTTCCTGTTGGCAGAGACGGTAGAGGGCAAAGCCGTAAGCCGAGAAAGGAACTTCCCCCGCCGGTAGTAGGCGGAGGAAGTGCTAATCGGCTGTAAAACCTTGGTGTGGGAAAGATAGCATGTTCTTTTTAGAAGGTATACTCTCCCCCGAGATAGCCGTTGATGCCGGCTGTTCCATACCCCCATACTTCCTCGTATTTCTCGTCAAAGAGATTGTCTACCCGGCCGAAAAGTCGAAGGTTTTCGGTGATTTTGTAAGAGGCTGACAAGTTGATAAGAGTATAGCTGGCGAGCTCGGTGCGGCCACCTGCGAAAGTAACGTTGTTGAAAAAGACGTCGTCCCTTTCTCCGACATACAGCAGGTTGAGGTTGATTTTACCTCTTTGTAAAAATTGATAAGTAAGGTCTGCGGAATATTTATTTTTAGGTCGTCGCAGCAATTGCTCGCCAGTTTCCTTGTTTTCCGTATCCGTGTAAGTGTAGCTAACTCGCAAGGTAATATCGTTTGTAGGCTGGTAGGTGACGGCGGCTTCGATGCCTTTGGTTTCAGCCTCATCGACATTTAAATAGAGAAACCCGGTTCCAGCAACAAACTCGTTGACGATGAGATCTTCAAAGTCGTTCTCGAAATAGGTCAGGCTTAATGCGACGCGGTCCTCCCAGAGGTTTTGTTCGACGCCGACGTCCCACCCAACACTTTTCTCGGGATCAAGATCGGCATTCCCGCCGAAGACCGGATCGTAAAGCTGCAGCAGGGAGGGAGCCCTGAACCCGGTACCGTATGAAGCCCGTACCTTGGTTCCGGTAGTGGGGAAGAGATAGGTTGATGCAAGCTGGTAGGTGGTCTGGGTGCCGAATTCGTCATGATCGTTCAGGCGCATGCCAAGGGTGGTGAAGAATCGATCCCAGAGTTTGATCTGGTCTTGTAGGTAGTAGCCGACTGTGCTGGTGGTTATTTTTTTGACTTCCGAAGAGGATGAAGCTTGCGTGCCTGGATTAAACCAGTCTTCAAAAGTGCGCTGATCCTTTTGCCTGCCTTTTTCTTTTTCATATTCGATGCCTAAGGTAAGGGTATTGGCCTCGGATAAAAACAAGTTGTGCTGCCAATCGACTTTGTACAGGTTGCTGTAGTAGGAACTGCGAGACGAATCTAGTGGTCTTGCGGTGTCGACAGAATCCTTGCTTTGGCGATCGTAATCACTCAGGGAAAAGCCAAGCTTTTGCTCCCACAGCTCATTGAATAGGGCGAGTCTGGCCTGGGTGCGGAAAAAGAAAGTTTTGCTTTCTAGCGTAAAATTAGGATCGTCGCCGCCTGGCCCGCCGGAATTGTCAATATCGGCGTCGCTGTCGATATACCGCAGGATGAAATCGAGATCGAAATTATTCGTAGGGGTCAGACCGATACGGGCGGATGTTGAGAGGTTTTCATAGCCGTCTTTTTCGCTATTTCCAGACTTGCGGCTTGCGGCACCAATGCCGTTGGACTCGAGATGTGAGGCGGTTAGAGAATAATTGAGCTTTTCGCTGCCACCGCTCAGGGCAATCTTTTCCCGATGGGTTTCATAGGAACCGCCTTCAGCGGAAACCGTTAAGCGCGGTTCTCCCTGCCCCTTTTTAGTGATTATGTTAATGACCCCACCGAGGGCGTCCGAGCCGTATAGTGTGCTTCCCGGCCCTCTAACAACCTCAATGCGATCTATGTTGTCTGTTGTCAGATTGGCGAAATTGAAAAAACGAGCGGGGGAGATTGGGTCGTTAACCTGAATGCCGTCGACCAGGACCAGGGTGTGCTCCGAGTTTGCCCCTCTCATGAAGATAGAAGTTTGCTGACCCACGCCGCCTTGGCGTACAACATCTATCGCGGGGACGGCTCTGAGGGCATCTAGTACAGTTTCTTGCTGTTTGGTTGAGGCCACAGCAAGGATTTTGTACATAGGGAACTCCTCTTTGTGTCCAGGCGGGGGTAGGCACAAAGAGGAACACACAGAAAGGAGCGGCCCTTTAGAAGAGCAAGGCCACATTTCAGGTTCGCCTCAGCCCACCTTCCCATAAGCCCGGGGAAGATGTTGTGGGTTATCCGTAGCGGCAGGTCTTCTGGCTCGCGCATCGATCTCGGGACCGCCTTCCCAGCCGGTTTTCTGGCCAGTGGCATGTTGGTCCGTTGTCCGCGCTTACAGTGGCGGGTCCACGGGGGATTTACACCCCACTTCCCTTTTCAGCCCTATTGGGCACCGACGGATGGAATATGTGTTGGATCGTCTGTCTGTTGTTCAGTATATCATTGACGATATCAAGATTTGAACCGGCTGTAAATCACCCTTTAGGGTGAAAAGCAACAGTCCTTTGATGAAGGGCGAGGTTTAGCCACCGCCAACCTTGGGGAACAGGGACAGGGTCTGCCCGTCGGTCACTACTGTGGCTAGGGTTACGTGGCGAGCATTGACCAAGGCAACTCCCAGTTCTGGATGGTCGATACCCAGAGAGGTGAGGACGTCACCGACGGTGGATTCATTCGGGAATTCCCGGTCTTCTATCTTGAAGCGATCATTGCGAAAGATGGCAAAAAGTTTCACGGTAATCTTCATGGACAGCAGGCCTCGAATGGAAGGGATCGGTTGAAAACAAAAAATTGTGGGCACCCGGTACGGGTGCCCACAACGGTTTAGCTAATTGTATCTACGAAATTCTTAGAAGTTCCAGAATTCGTCGATTTCTTCGGGGGTGAAGTCCCAAACCACGTTGTGGGGCGGGATGGGCTCGAGCTCGAAGAACTCGGGCAGGCGGTCATGGGCGTTGTTCATGCCAGCGGCTTCGTTGAAGGCTTTTTCAGTCTTCAGGATGGACTTGCCGAGGCCAACAACGTCGTCGCCGTCCAGGGTGATGCCGTAACGGGCGTTGATCATGTCGATCAGAGCCGGCAGACACTCGGGAATGTCCAGCGCCGGGAAGGCGATGAAGATACACATGCCGGTGCTGTCAACAGCTGCAGTAGCGATGGACAGGTTACGGGACAGCTCAACCTGACCTTCTTTTACCAACGGATCGATGTGGCCGCCAACCTGAAGAATGTTGGTGGCGATGGAGTAACCGGCAGTGTGGTCGGCACCCATGGTCGAGGTAGCGTAGGTGATGCCGATACCTTTAACCGAGCGAGGATCGTAAGCTGGGATGCCCTGGCCCTTAACAACTGGTACACGGGTCAGACCGTAAGCGTCGCCTACAGACTTGGTGCCGTTACCGAGGATGCGGCCCAGAGGAGTAGCTTTGCCGATTTCTTCGTTCATGAGACGCAGGGCTTCTTTGCCATCGCCCCAAGGGAGTACGCCAGCTTCCATGGCTACGCCAAGAAGTACAGCGCCTTCGATGGAGTCGATGCCGATGTTGTCCATGGCGTTGTCGATGCGAGCGCAGTCGTCAAGGCTTTCGATCATGCAGTTGATGCCGAGGCCCCAGACGGTCTCATACTCAAAACCGGAAGTGATATACTCTTTGTTTTCGTCAACGTATACCTGGGAGCACTGGATGATACAACCAGCGTGACAACCGTGCTTGGTGCTGCCACCACGGGAAGCGATGACGTCGTGCATGGTTTCACCGGAAACTTTGTCGTGGTGATCGCATTGACCGTACAAGAAGTTTTTGGTCGGCAGGCCGCCAGCTTCGTTCAGGATGTTGATCAGAACGTTGGTGCCGTAGATGGGCAGTCCTTCGCCAGTGACCGGGTGATCGAGCATGGCCTTGGCGAATACTTTGGCTGCAGCACGGAACTTGTCTTTGTCGGCGATTTCAACGCGCTTACCTGCGGAATCGTCGATGGTCATGACCTTGATGCCCTTGGATCCCATAACGGCACCCATGCCACCACGGCCGTGGCTGCGGATCTTTTGGTCAGAGTCTTTGACGGAGATGTTGGCCGACATCAGGCGCTCTTCGCCGGGGATGCCGATGGTGCATACGCCAATTTTGGTGCTGTACTTGGCGTTCATGGCGTCGATGACGTCAAAGTTCTGCAGGCCTTTGAGGGCCGAAGCGTCGTGGAAGGTGACGCCGTCGTTGTTGATGTGCAGCTCGTACCACTTGCCAGCTTCTGGCTTGTCTTCGATGATCATGGCTTTGATGCCGAGCTTAGCGAATTGCTGAGCGCTGGTACCGCCGGAGTTGGACTCTTTGATGCCGCCGGTCAGGGGGCTCTTGGCGCCACAAGACATGCGGCCGGACTGAGCTGCCGGGGTGCCGGTCAGCAGGCCGGGAGCGAAAACCAGCTTGTTGTTGGGACCGAGGGGGTGGCAGGTGGGGGGTACTTCAGCTGCAACGATGGTGGAGGTCAGGCCACGGCCACCGTGACCGGCCCATGCTTCCGGTACTTCTTCGATTTTGCAGGTCAGGTCTTTCATGTTGACGCGGAAAATTCTGTTCATTGTTTTCTTTTCCTCCCAAGTTGTTGCTTTTGGAACGGTTCCAGGAAAAATCTCCTTTCCAAAGGTGGGAGGCGCCGCTGTTTCCAACGGAACCCGTCGGCTTGGCAACCATAGGGACCTTCCTCGTAGGTTGTCAGGCTCGGAGATTGATAGTGCAAAAACATCACACTTTTAACCGGTTTTTGAAAATGTAGAACTGCGTTATATCAAAAGCCAGAGAAAAGTACAACACCTTATAGAACACCCTTTTAACTAACAAGAATCGGGCCATCGCTGCAGAAGTCAGGAGATTATGGCTTGTAGTCTCAAAACCTCTTTTGAAATTAAAGGGTTGCTTGAATAATGCACGTATTAGCTGGGCCAAATTCGTGACGGGCGGTCAATGTCAGGTGTTCTAAAATGGCACAATTGGGGGTTAAAGAAGACAGTGGGCCACGTAAAAAACTAGCCCCATGGCGATCAGCAGCGGGGCGATATCTTTAAGTCCGCGGCTACGGGAACTACCAATCGGCCACTCAGCTGCCTGTGGGATCAGTGCAAGCAGGCTGTGAGCCAACTGCCGAGGATCGGTACCGTTTAAGGCAAAATATTGGCCACCACTGCTGCTGGCGGTTTTTTGCAGGTTGGCCGGTTGCAGGCGGGTTTGTAGATGCTGGCCGGCTGAATCGGTATAGAACCCTTCGATCGCGGTGGCGCCGGGGCGGCGGATGGGGATGTAGACCTCCGAGGGCTGGCCGACTCCGATGGTATAGACAGGTAGCCCGTTGTTGCTCATCTGTTCGGCCTGTGTTTTGAGTTCATCCAAGCTATTCTCTGTATCTTCTCCGTCTGAGATCAATATGACGGCGCCGGCGGTCTGGCTGTGGTCGCCAATCAGATCGGCTCCGGTGGCCATGGCCACTTTAAGGTCGCTGCCCGATTCGGTCAGTTCCGCCAGACGGGTATGTTGCACCATGTAGCGCAAAAACCCCTGGTCTCTAGTCGGGGCTACGACTTCAATGCTATTTCGAGAGAAAAGGAACAAGCTGGCTTGGCCGCCGTTCATCTCCTCGAACAAACGAAGGGCGAAGAGACTCGCCGTGTTCAATCGATTGATGATTGCCGAAGGATCGGCTGCAGGATCATCAAGTAATACGTCCTCTGCCAGCATCGATTTGCTTACATCGATGCCTACGGCCAATTTAAGCCGGTGGTGTGGGTCTTCTTTGAGCATTAACCAGAACTGCGGACCGCTCAGGGCAATAATCAGGCTCACTAGTGCAAGGCCACCACTAATTAGCCGGCTACGGCGTCGCCATCGCAGAGCGGTGGAGTCTGGTAATAAAAAGACCCGTTGCGCTTGGCGAACAAAACGTTCATTGGCCGCGATTCCAAAAATACCCAGCGGCAGCAGAATCAGTAACCACAGGGCTAATGGCTGAGTAAATTCCATTGTAGCGCCTACTTTTCGACTCGGGTTTCGGCCGGTGCACCAGGTGAGAAGCCTGGTGCCTCGGGGATGTAGGTTTGTAGTTGCTCTTGCACCCGAGAGATATCCGCAGAGGAGATTTCGCTCAGGCCGAGGCGGCGATATTCGCCGACGGCGACGATCAGTTCCAGGTTCCAACGAGGCAGAGCTCGTTCGAAGGAGGAAAGGCTTGCTTCATCCACTTGGCGAATGGCGATCTTATAATCCTCCAAAGCATCGGTGAGAAATTTCGCCGCTTTGCGACCGTCCTTTTCGTGGTAGAGCACGCTATAGGCTAGCAGTACAGCGGTATTCCCTTTGAGATTATGAAGTTTCCACTGCCATTTAAGGGCCAGGTCTTGGTTTTCAGCCAGGCTTTCGGCCAAGGCATCTCTTAATTGCAGCAGGCGAGCGTGGAAGTCATTGGCGGAAGCCTGGGCGCGCTCTGCAAGGTAAGGATTTTCTAGAGTATCTCGGAGCTCGTCGAAAAGGGTGACGGCTTGCAGCCACTGGCGGTAGAACAGAGCGTACTCCACCTCCGGTAGATCAAGGTTTTGTTGATTGGCCTTCTCAATAAGCTCTTTCAGTTGTTGTGGATCAGCAAATTCAAGCCCTGCCTGGTTGATGCCCGCGATACGGTTATTGAGGTCGGCTGTTCGCTGCCGTTGCCCCATTGCTTGCTGCCAGTAAAAAACTCCTGCGAACAGTAGACAAAGGCCGGCAGCAGCTATGATCAGTGCCAGGTGACGCTGGTATTTAGATATTTTCTTGAACATGCTTCGCGTCCTTTTCTGAATAAGACCTTTGTGCTGATACGGACTTTTAGCCGTTA
>JABXKU010000048.1 GCA_013619105.1 Desulfuromonadales bacterium | reverse complement strand
AGCGGCAACAAAAAGGAAGTAAAAAGTGCCTTGCCACTGCGTGGGGCATGCTGTCACGCAGGTAAGGTGAAGGCTAGCAACCCTTGAGCCATACCATAGCTGCGGAAGTTTCTTTGGGCAGCCCCTCTTCCGAAAGTTGGTTGCTAAAACGATCGGTCCAAATCTTTTCCTAACAGTGATGGAAGGGGCTGTTGGGTTTTAAAACCAACAACGCATATGCAACACCGCCAGGACTCCCTCTGCCGACCGGTACCGTCAAAATCACAAATAAAAAGGTTGAGTCTCAAAAGGTTCACTGAGAAGGCGAACAGGGCATGCTATTTTCAGTTGAGGCTGATACTTCTTCGGCCACCGGCGGCTGCAGAGCGGCTACCTTTTCTTGCACCTCTTTGGCATTAAGGCGCAGGCCATCGTGAACGACACGAAATTTTTGATCGATGATCAGGAGACGGGGAATCAGGTAAACCTGGTAAGCAGCATGAGCCTGGCCGTCATCGAGTAACGGCACTGTCGGCATAACAAAATCTTTGCCCTTCAAAAACTTTCTAACACTACGACTAGTTTCTTGGATAAAAACATCGACCAGCACCACCCCCTGATCTTTAAGAATGGGACCGATTTTCAACAGGTCGGCACTTTGACCAATGCAGCCAGGACACCAAGTGGTGCCGAGCTTCAAAATAATAATCTGCCCTTTATAATCGGACAAGCTAACCTTGTTGCCTTCAAGATCAGAAATCTTAAAATCAGGAGCCTCACTGCCCACTTGCAGATAGGCCAAAGATTGCCCGGCGAAGCATAACAAAAGTAAGACGCAAAGGAGCAGTAGTCCTGTTTTTTTCATTGTCTTCTCCTTAGACGGGCGAACCCCGTCGGACTGATTGACTATGGTCCCATTTGATACGGTATGCCACACTGAACATTTGTGTTTAGCAAGCACCCATATACGTATACAGTATTGTAAACTGCGGCCCTGGCGTCAAGTTCGAACCCCCTCCATGCTGCTGGGTCACGGCTCAAGCTGTTGACTTTTAACCTTCGACAGCATAATTATACCTTTTCAACGGTTGCAATATACAGAATTGCCAATGATCGCCTGTCAGATGATCGATAATGCCCGAGGAAGGACACACCTTTGCCAGACAAGAGCTTCACTTTTCCGCTGGGGATCGCCCCTTGGGCCAGCGAAATAAAAAAAGGCCAGCGCCTTCGCGAAGGCTTCGACTTTTCGCTGCTGGAAAAATCGACGGATTCTTATCGCTTCACCGCCATGGCGGATCCCGCTCGTATTGAGGAGATCTTTTCTTCTTTTGCCGGAGCGCTTAAAGAAGAAGCTTTTTTCATTCTAGAGTTCTATCGCGAGGAGCAACGCAGCGCGACGCAGGAACAAACGAGCCCGACCCTCTACTATTCGCCCTACCTACCGACTGAAGAGATTCTAGCCACCATTGGGCCCTATCTGTCGCGCCTGATTCACGACGGATTTGTCGGCTTCGGCCTGGCCAACAATCACAACGGCATGGAGCTCTTCTATTCGGAAGAAAAGCTGCTGACCTGTTTTACCGAGAACCATCTCCGTATTACGGATCTGTTCCATAGCCAGGGGCTTCCTTTCTCTCCCGAGCTACTGCTGACTTCGGACTTGGGGCATGACCACCTGTCACTTCTTTGTCATCCCCGCAACCTGCTGCCCGCGCCCCTGAATCAGCTAGCGGACAGCGAACTGGATTATCTCTGTTTCTGCGAAGAACTGGCCGATCTGCTCGACATGTATCCGGTAGAAGAAGGGCTGTCCTTTTTTCTTTCCCGACGGGAGCAGGAAGCGATCAAAGAGCGATTGCAACAACAAACGGAGTTTGCCTGTTACGCCGAGGAGGATTTTGGCGAACTACTGCTGAGCTGGCACGATTTCGTACAGGAGTGCGAAAACGGCTTTGACGGCGACCTGGACGAATACCACCAATGTCTGAAGCTGCGCGATATTATCCAGTATGTCATCGAAGGGGTCGCTACGGTACTGCACGACAAGCTGGTAGAGATTGTTGCCGAACCGGACGGCCGTTTTCGCAGCAGTCTTTCCGACTGCCGAAAACGTCTCGATTCCCCCAACGACATCTCCTTGCGCGCCGACCGCTTCTGGTATCGGGGCATGGTCCTTAAGCAGGGCACCTATTTGCGCCGCGACCTAATCCGTTCCGGCTGGTATAATCCTTAAACCAGTCGATACAGCCCTTCTTAACCAACGCTTTCATCGGGAGCAGAGACCAACGCCATGATCGCTATCGTTGCCGCCGTATCGGCGGAAACAGTCCTGTTGCGCCAATCCCTCTCGCCCTGCGAGGTGCGTCGTTGTGGCACCAGAGAGCTTTTTCTCGGGTCTCTGTTTACCCAGAAGGTCGCCCTGCTGCACAGCGGTATCGGCAAGATAAACGCCGCATCGGCTGTTACCGCCCTGCTAGAGATCATTGAACCCGAGGTTGTCATCGTCATCGGCTGCGGCGGTGCTTATCCGGACAGCGGCCTGGCAGTCGGCGATCTGGTCCTGGCCAGCGAAGAGATCCTTGGCGATGAAGGAGTCGCGACCCCACAGGGGTTTGTCGATTTCGCGACTCTCGGTTTTCCGCTGTTGGAGCATGGCGGACCGGTCATGGAACAGCGCTTCTCCACAGACCCGCAACTGCTGGCCGCAGTACAGCAACCATTAGCTGCTGCCGCCAGTCTGGCCGGTGCCAAGCTGGCAATCGGACCGATGGTTACCGTCTCGACCTGTTCGGGCACCGATCAGGCTGCCCAGGCCATGGTTCAGCGAACCGGCGGCATCTGCGAAAACATGGAAGGCGGCGCCGTAGCCCAAATCTGCCGCCTATATGAAGTACCCTTTCTCGAGCTGCGCGGTATCTCTAACCAAGTCGAAAACCGCGATCTCAATCGCTGGGACCTTCCCACAGCAGCCAAAATCGCTCAGAGAGCCCTGATGGCTTACTTGAAAGACCGCCAAGCCCCTCAGGAATCGGCATGACCGAGCCCCTGACCCTCGGTTTTTCACCCTGCCCCAACGACACCTTCCTCTTTTATGCTTTGGTCCACGGCATCGTGACCTTGCCCGGTCTACAGAGACCGCCACTGCTGGCCGATGTCGAAACCCTCAACAGCCTGGTGCGCAACAGTAGCCTGGCGATCAGTAAGATTTCCTGCCATGCCCTTGGCCACATGCGCCGCGATTATGCCTTGCTGACTAGTGGCGCCGCCCTCGGTCGAGGCTGCGGCCCCCTGCTGGTGGCTCGTCGCGATCTCGATCCAGCAGCCCTTGCCAGCGGACGCATCGCCATCCCCGGCAACCTGACCACGGCTAGCCTGCTGCTGCGCCTGTGGCAGCCAAGCTGCCACAACTTGATCGCCCTACCCTTTGAAAACATCATCCCGGCTATTTGTGCCGGCCAAGTCGATGCCGGCCTGATCATTCACGAAGCACGCTTTACCTACGCTCAACATAATCTGATCGAGCTTGTCGATCTTGGCTGCTGGTGGCAGGAGTTGACCGGCTTGCCCTTGCCCCTTGGCGCAATCGTGGCCCAACGCCAACTGGGCAGTGCGAAAATCTCCGCCATCGAAAAAGCCATCACCGCCAGTGTTCTCTATGCCCAGAGAAACCCTGGCGAGCCTGCTGCGTACATCCGCCAACACGCCCAAGAACTTGACATGGAGGCCATCGAACAGCACATCGCCCTTTACGTCAACGACTTCACTGTGGATTTGGGGGAAGAAGGACTGGCTGCGATCGAAGAGTTGCTCGGGCGGGCCGCGCAGGCGGAACTTATCCCGCCACAAGAGGGCCCTTTATTGATGCGAGCAGACAGCGAATAACTTCGCTCATCAACAAAGATGCTTTCGCAAAAAGTCATGAGATGGCTAAGCAAAAATTTCGGTCTACAAGGCGTAGTGATTTTTCAGGGGTGAAAGCATACATCTAGTATGTCGAAGTCCTGAAAAAGCGCTGCAACGCAGTAGAGCGGACTTTTTGCGACGCCATCAACCTTTCTGGCTTTAAGATCCATTCCCCCCTTGATGGTACGCAAGCAGGCTAGTCCTGCTCCTGACCAACCGCTAACAGGCCCTGCCCTATCCCCCTCCAACGCACGGCAAAAAACAGCCCAGTGGCCGCTAGAGCGCCGAGTCCATCAGCGAGCATATCTTTCTGCGCATCCCAGATATCGCCCTGCGAACCGAGCACGGCAATACCGGCGGCGGGATCGGCATGCACGGCGTACCACCATTCAAACAGTTCGTAGCTGGCGGCCACGGTAAAAATAAAAAAAATCGGAAACAGTAATAAAATCGTTTTAGAATTGACCAGCCTCCGGCGCAACAGCAGTTCGGCACAGGGGAAAGCGTAAAAACCAACGGTGAAATGAGCGATACGATCGTAATGGTTGCGCTCGAAACCAAACAGTTCAGTGACGAAATCGAAGGGCACCCGCTCGAAGGTGAAGTGGCCGCCGATGGTGTGGAGAAAGACCAGACAAGCCATCAGCAGATAGGCCAGATCGGAAAAGCGTTGCTTGCGGTAGGTTGCCACCAGCAGCACCACAATGGCGACGATGGGCAGGTTTTCAGCCACCCATACGGCGCGGTCGTAGGGAGCGATACCAAGGGCAATAAAGAGCAGCAAGTAGAGGCTTAGCAGTACTTTTGGGATCATGGGCTGTCTCCGATCATAGCGTTTGTCAGTCGGGTTCAGAAAGGGCAGACTCTTTGGCCGGCAGCCAGCAGCTCGGCACGGCATCGATCCAGCCAAGGGCTGCCAGCAAAGTGCAGAAATCTTTGGCTAAAGGCGCCTGGATGGTCAGAGGAAGATCACTGTAAGGATGGATAAACGATAGTTCCGTGGCGGCCAACAGCATCCTATGGCAATCGAACTGCTGACGGAAGAAACGGTTATGCTGGCCAGCCCCATGGGTGGTATCCCCGATAATGGGATGAGACAGATGCTTAAAGTGACGGCGCAGCTGATGACGGCGACCACTTAAGGGTTGGGCCTCTACCAGGCTATAGCGGCTGGTGGCGTAACGCTCTACCGCGATCGGTAGCTCAACGGTGGCCAGACGACGATAATCCGTACGCGAAGGACGGGCTTCAACGGGCGGGGCCTTGGCGATTCGCTGATCCGGTTCATCGCGCAGCGGATAATCGATACTGCCCTGCTCGTCGCTATAGCCACGCAGCACCGCCAGATACTTTTTGCTCACTTGACGGCCGGCAAAGGCTTCTGCCGCTCGGTGAGTCGCCTCGGATGAGAGGCCAAAAAGCAACACTCCGGAGGTCGGCTTGTCGATACGATGAACCGGATAGACATGCTGACCAAGCTGATCACGCAGTATTTGTAGCGCAAAACGGGTTTCCCGGCGATCGATGGGACTGCGGTGAACCAACAGACCAGCGGGCTTATTGACCGCCACCAGATGTTCGTCCTGATAAAGAATCTCTAGCAACTCGCTCATAACAGATCAGGCCGACGCCAGGGCGTCGAGCTCTTCCCAACGGCTAAAGGCCACTTCCAGTTCCTGCTCCGCTTTGGCCAGCCGCAGCTGCAGGCCGGCGACCGCTTCGCCGCGACTGCGATAGAGCTCCGGATCAGCCAACTGTTGCTGCAGGGCCTCAATCTCCTCTTCTAAGGCATCAATGCGCGGCGGCAATTGGTCGAGTTCCTGCCGTTCCTTAAAATTCAGCTTGCGGGGCCGCTCCTTGACCGGCTTGGTCCGCGGCGCCTTGTCTTTGTCTTTTGCTGGCTCCGCCTTCAAGCTCGTTCGCTGACGCAGCCAGTCGTCGTAACCACCAACATACTCGCCGACCTTCCCCTCCCCTTCAAAGACCATACAGCTGGTCGCCACTCTATTGATAAACTCCCGGTCGTGACTGACCAAAAACAAGGTGCCTTTATAATCGGCCAGCAGTTCTTCGAGCAAATCAAGGGTCTCCAGATCGAGATCGTTGGTCGGCTCATCAAGGACCAGCAGATTGGCCGGACGGGTAAAGAGCTTGGCCAGTAACAATCGATTGCGCTCGCCGCCGGAAAGAATTCGCACCGGACTGCGGGCCCGATCGGGGGTAAAGAGAAAATCCTGCAGATAACCGTAGACATGGCGTTGCTGACCGCCGACAGTGACCGTATCCTGATCACCGGAGAGGTTCTGCTGTACGGTCAGTTCGGGATCGAGCTGCTCGCGCAGCTGATCGAAATAGAGCACCTCAAGATTGGTGCCGAGCTTCACTTGGCCCTGTTGCGGCTCTAGTTCTCCGAGCAGCAACTTAAGCAGAGTCGTCTTACCGGCGCCATTGGGACCGATGATACCGATGCGGTCGCCGCGTAGCACGGTACTAGTAAAGTTTTCAATCAGCGGTCGCGTATCGTAGCGGAAGCCCAGCCCCTCGACCTCGGCCACCAGTTTGCCGCTGCGACCGGCTTCATCCACCTGCAGATTGACCGAACCGGTGCGGTTACGCCGCTGACGGTGCTCTTCGCGCATCTTTTGTAAAGCCCGCACCCGGCCCTCATTGCGGGTTCGCCGGGCCTTGACCCCCTTGCGAATCCATACCTCCTCTTCGGCCATTTTGCGGTCAAAACGAGCCCAGGCCTTCTCCTCAGAATGCAGCTGATCGGCGCGACGCAGCAAAAAAGTATCGTAATCACAAGCAAAATCGAACAGCTGACCCCGTTCAAGCTCGACGATACGGGTCGCCACTGCGCGTAAAAATGCCCGGTCATGGGTGACGAATAACAGGGTCAGGTTAGTGCGCAGCAGATATTCTTCCAGCCAGTTGATGGATTCGATGTCGAGATGGTTAGTCGGCTCGTCCAGCAACAGAATATCCGGCTGACTCACCAGCGCACGAGCCAGCAACACCCGTCGCTTTACTCCACCGGACAGGCTGCTTATCTCCGCTTCGGCTTCGAGTTTGAGACGGGTGAGGATCTGCTCCACCCCCTGCAAGCGTTGCCAACCACCGGCCTGCTCGATCTGTTGTTGCAACTCCAACATCTCGGCTAGGCCTGCGTCGTTGCCGGTCTCGGCCGCCAGATGAGTGAGATACTGACAGCGGGCAATCTGCTCACCCACCGAACCGAGACCGGGCAGCACCGTCTCCAGAACCGTACCCGTTAACTCCGGTGGCACTTCCTGAGGCAGCCTCGCCACCGTTATTCCCTGACGCCGCTCGACAGCACCAGCATCGGGCTTCAGCTCTTCGGCCACCAGACCCAGCAAAGTCGACTTGCCCGCGCCGTTGCGGCCCAGCAAACAGATACGCTCCCCTCGGCTAATCTGCAGATCGACTCCGTTAAGGAGCGGCGGACCGCCAAAGGCAAGATGTATATCACGCAGATTGAGCAACACCATGAGACAATGTTCCTTTCGAAGCGGCACAAAGCGCAAAAAGTTTGTGCAGCATTAATTACATGAACTCAGTAGCCGATTATGGCAAAAGATTGGCTTTGCGGATAGAGCAATCCTTGACAGAGGGGAGAATATCATCAAAAGTTACAGTAGAGCCAGCTTTCGGCTACTCGCTGACCTGGAGTTTCCATGAATCGCCCTCTTTCCCTACACCCCCTGCTTATCACCCTCGGCCTGCTTCTGTTCCTGTCGCTGGCGGGCTGCCGTGATCGAACACCACATCTGACCTCACTAGATCCCGACGCTGTAATTCTGGCCTTTGGCGATAGCTTGACCTCCGGTTATGGTGCCAGCAGCACCGCCAGCTATCCAGCGATACTGGAGAACCTTACCGGCTACCGGACCGTCAACGCAGGCCGGCCCGGGGAACTCAGCACCGAAGGCCTGAAGCGCCTGCCGAAACTACTGCAACGCTATCAACCCGACCTGGTGATTCTCTGCCACGGCGGCAACGATCTGCTGCGCCGACATGACTCCACGCTGACTGCAACCAACCTGCGTCGCATGATCGAGGCGGTGCAGAGCAGCGAGGCTGAAGTTGTATTACTCGGGGTACCACAACCTGGCCTCTGGCTGCGGGCGGCCCCCTTCTATCAAGAAATAGCGGATGAATACGGCATCCCTTATAATAATAAAATTCTGCCTGAAATCCTTTCCAGCAGAGAGTTAAAGAGCGACGCCATCCACCCCAATGCCGCCGGCTATCGGCAGCTTGCCGAAACCCTGGCTCAGCTCATTGGCAGAGCCGAGCATAACTGATCTTCAGCACGCCATTTTTGAAATTGCACCGCCACCAGCTGGCCAAAATGGAACTGAATGCACCGTTCGCTGGCAGGAGGCTTGCCATTACGGATCAAGACACCAAATATGACAAATTTTCTGGCTAAAGTGGTCGGTTTTTTATATGATGACAACGTTTAATCGATTACGTCCCTTATCTTTTCATGCCCGGGCCGGGGGCTTGGGCCCCCGTCGCTGAAACCGTTATTCTGCCGCCTGTACGATCTGGCAGGATGCTTTTTTCGGCTTTGCCTCCGCGCATGAATTTTATTTTTGAACGTGTAAAGGAGTTTATGATGAAGATTCTAGTAACCGAAAAACTGGCCAAAGAGGGTCTGCTGATTCTTGAAAAAGAGCCCCAGGCGCAACTTGATGTCAAACTGGGCATGAGCCGCGAAGAGCTGCTCTCCGTCATCGGCGATTACGAAGGCATTGTCATTCGCAGCGCCACCAAGGCCGACCGTGAACTGCTTGAAGCCGGCAAGAATCTTAAAGTCGTCGCCCGCGCCGGCGTCGGCCTCGACAACGTCGATGTCAAAGCCGCCAGCGAGCGAGGCATTATCGTTTGCAACGCCCCCTTCGGCAATGTCAACAGCGTTATCGAGCATACCATGGCGCTGATCCTCACCTGCTGCCGTAAACTGATTCCCGCCGACGCCAGCCTCAAATCGGGCTCCTGGGATCGCAGCTCCTTCAAGGCTAGCGAACTGCAAAACAAGGTCGCCGGGGTTATCGGCCTGAGCAAAATTGGCGGCGGCGTCGCCACCCGTCTCAAGGCCTTCGGCTGCGATGTCATTGGTGCTGACCCCTTTATCTCAGAGCAACGGGCCGAGGACCTGGGCGTGCGTCTGGTCTCTCTGGATGAACTGATCCAGACTGCTGACATCATCACCGTTCACGTGCCCCTTACCGACGGCACCCGCAACCTGATCAGCACCGAGCAACTGGCTGCCATGAAAGATGGCGTATCGATCTTCAACACCGCCCGTGGCGGAGTTATCGACGAGGCAGCCCTGTTTGAAGCCCTGCAGAGCGGCAAGGTGGCTAATGCCGGCATCGACGTTTGGAGCGAAGAGCCACCCAAGAGCGACATGATCAAGCAGCTGATCGGACACGAGCGGGTACTGTCCATCCCCCACCTGGCTGCCTCCAGCATGGAAGCACAAATCAACGTTGCCATCGACGTGGCCAAGGACATGGTCCGTTACATCAACGAACAGCCCCTGACCTACGCCGCCAACATTCCCCGTTTCGACAGCGCCGAGATGGACCAGATGCGCCCCTTCCTCAATCTGGTTAACATCATGGCCGAGTTTGTCGCCCAACTGGCCGACTCCAACCTTAACAAGGTCACCTTCACCTATCAGGGTAAAGTAGCCAATTGCGACTGCAATCCCCTGACTGTCTGTGGTTTGGCCGCGCTGCTTAACAACAACGTCGAGCAAGACGTCAATATGGTCAACGCCGCATTGATCGCCGAAGACATGGGCGTGGCCGTTGAAGAGGTCTTAAATAGCGATTCCGACAGTTTCTCCAGCTCAGTGACCATTTGCGTCGAAGGCCCCAACCTGCGTCGCTCCATCACCGGCACCCATTTCGAAGGCCAGCCGCGGATTGTGCAGCTGCGCGACTACCGGGTCGATTTTGTCCCCGAGGAGCACATGTTGCTCACCACCTACCTCGACCGCCCCGGCATGATCGGTAAGATCGGCCAAGTCATGGGCGAGCACGACATCAACATCGCTTCCATGAACCTGGGCCGCCAGGAAAAGCAGGGCGAAGCGATGGTCATTCTATCTCTCGATTCGGCAGTTCCCGCCAACGTTATCGAGGAAATTGGCCAGACCGTCGATTCCAACTTCATCAAGTATCTGCACCTGGTTAAAGCCAAGGCCGAGTAAGAACGTTCTTCTGTCCGTGCTGCTGACCGGATTAATCCGGTCAGCGGCACGCTTACTGAGGACAAAGTCATGATCGTAGGGGTTCCCAAAGAGATCAAAGAGCGCGAATATCGAGTCGGCATAACTCCGGCCGGGGCGCGTACCCTGATTGAAGACGGCCACCAGGTGTTGATCGAAAAGGGGGCTGGACTTGGCAGTGGCCTGACCGACGAACAATACCGGGCCGCGGGAGCCCAACTGGAGCCTTCTGCCTCCCGCGTCTATCAACAGGCCGAACTGATCGTTAAGGTCAAAGAGCCATTACCGGCGGAATATGAGCTGTTGCAGCCGGGACAGAACCTGTTTACCTTTCTGCATCTGGCGGCGGCGCCTAAGTTGACCGCCCTACTGCTCGAACGACGCATCACAGGCATTGCCTACGAAACGGTGCAGCAAAACGATGGCACCCTGCCCCTGTTGCAGCCCATGAGCGAAGTCGCCGGACGCATGTCGATCCAGGTTGGCGCTCATTTTCTGCAAAAAGAGCATGGTGGCAAGGGAGTACTGCTCGCCGGGGCACCGGGAGTGCGACCGGGCCGGGTAGTCGTGCTCGGTGCCGGTACCGTGGGCAGTAACGCCGTGCGCATTGCTGTCGGCATGGGTGCGGATGTGACCGTGCTCGACATCGACCCCTCCCGCCTGGCCCTGCTGGACGACCATTACGGCAATCATATCCTGACCCTCATCTCTAATTCCCAGAACATCGAGGATGAAGTCAGCCGTGCCGATCTACTGATCGGAGCGGTCCTGGTTCCTGGTGACCGCGCACCACAGCTGGTCACAGAACAGCTAGTGGCACAGATGAGCCCCGGCAGCGTCATTATCGATGTAGCGGTCGACCAAGGCGGCTGCATCGCCACCACCCGGCCAACCAGTCACGACACACCGATACATCTACTGCATGGCGTTCTGCATTACGGCGTAGCCAACATGCCGGGTGCAGTGAGCCAAACCAGCACCTTTGCCCTCACCAACAGCACCCTGCCCTATATTCAACAACTGGCTCGCCACGGCGTACCATCTGCGCTACATACCGACACCGCACTCGGGCGCGGCCTCAATACCTATGCTGGGCAAATAAGACATCAACAGGTCGCCAAAGCGTTGAACCTACCCTATTCGGCGTCATCTTGAGCGATGGGGCACTGCATCCAAAGACCTCCCCCTTCCCTTTTCTGAAACACCCTCGGCACAATCCTGACTATTCATCACAGAACACAGAAAAAATCCTCAAATATCCGAACTTTAGATATTGATCCTTCTTCGTGAGCCCCGCAGGCTAGCTAGTTTTCACCCGGAAACGGCCCTTTTCCCCAATCTCGGCGTCAATCCGCGCCCTTGCGTGTGCGGCGTAAACAGCTACGCCTCCGTGCAAGCGCTTGACTTCCTTGACCTTGGAAAAAATATCTCGTTTCCCATATGAAAACTGCACTGTGTCCATCCATAGTTTCCGGATGGACACTAGCTGAAGACACTTTTGATTTCAGTGCAGAATATAAATAAAAAGGTTTATTTTTTTGGTTTGCCGAACAGATCGAGCTGATCGAAACGATAGGTTTTGATAGCGAAGGGGCGGGGCAGATAACGGGGGCAGCTGATCAGCAGAGACCCCACCGGCTGACGGCAGGACCGGACGCACTTGGCGCACAGACGATTGTAAGGTTGTTTTGCTGCGTGCTTAGCCAAGAGAGACTCCACCAGAGGAATTGGCCGGCATTGTAACAGGCCCCAACAAACACGGCAAGCACCAGCCGTTCAGACATTGTTAAAATTGTGATCATCAGGGGTTGACAACTCGCCGTCGATTCGCTATCTTCACCTCGTTGTCGCGGGGTGGAGCAGTTCGGTAGCTCGTCGGGCTCATAACCCGAAGGTCGCAGGTTCAAATCCTGCCCCCGCTACCAAAATAAATCAGGGACCAGCCAAAAGGCTGGTCCTTTTTTATTTTTGCCTGTACGCTGAATAATCTTTCCCCAAATCCTGCAAAAAAACGATCCCTTATGAACAAACACCAGCGAGCTAAAATCAAGGCGACTATCCTGACGCAGATCGAATCGCTAACAGAAGAAACTCAGTCCCCTGAAAGCGCCGCTCAGACGAAACTCAGACTAGAACGACTCGGCACCGCCCTTAAACGCATTGAGGCTGACAACTATGGTGAATGCTTCAAGTGCGGCACCCCCATTCAAATGAGTCAGCTACTGGGCTTTCCGGAAACCATGCTCTGTACCGATTGCCTTAACCAACCAGGTGAGCAGATATGAGATTTCTTTTTCCCCTTCGCCAAACGATACGATCCCTGACCTCTTTCTTACTCATCGCCATCCTTTGCGGCTGCACCGGGCATCTCATCCACCATTGGCAGGAAACCAGTCGGGACTACACCTATATCGACTTTTCCCGGAACCCCTCTCCCTATAAGTTCAGCGGCATAGTCGGAGGAGAACATTCGACTTTCGTCAAGGTGCTTGGATATCACGGAGACCGCTTCAGCGTAGCGATGCAACAGGAGGGAGATGCCAGTTTCAACGTGTATGGAGAGGGAGTGACGCTTCGACGAACGGGAGAGATTACCCAGGTCATGACCGAAGCGACAGACGCTCTGTTTACGATTGAAATCTCCGCTATGACTTACGGAGACTATCGGCTAACGATTACCAAACAGTAGCGAAAGGCCTAAAGAGTTAATCTCGCCAACCGTTAATTCTAGGTAACCCCCAGGCTAGGCAACTGCTGACAGCCGCGCTAGCCACCTTGACCATTCAATACCGACTGCAGGTTGCCAATGTCCACCTGCTTCTGTCCGGCCACCTCACCCAACAGATTGCAAAAGGCTAAATGTTCCGGGTGTTCCGGCAGATGCACCGCCCGTCGGCGAAATTCCTGCTTGCGAAAAGTACCCCAGTTGACCAGCTGGCTAAAATAAACGGAACATCCGAAGCCCTGAGCCAGACTCACAAAATGGTCCATCTCGTGATAGTTGTTCTGCTGCACAACAAAGCTGAGAGTAATGGCGATGGGTAGACTGGCCAGAAAGGTCAAATTTTCCAGTAACCGTTCAAAATCACCCCCGCGATTGGCACTGTAGGTCGCCACGCTGGCCGCATCGACGGAAATTTCCGCAGTACGGACAAAAGGCTGGACCGCCTGCATGGACTGCCAGGCGGCAGGATCCCACAGCAGGCCATTGCTATGCAGATGAATCGATTCGAGCTGGGGATAGTCGCGGGGGACAAACTCTTCCAATAAGCGGCGATAAGCGCGACTGGCAAAGGGGTCGCCGGTACCACTGATTATCAACTGCCGGGCTTGGGGCGCAAGCTCACGTTGCACCCGGTTACTGAGGTATTCTGCCTGACGGCGCTCCTCTTCGCTGGCGACATAGACTCCTGAGCGGCAGCTTGAGCAGGCCAGGTTGCAACTGCGATCGTAGCAAAGATTGAGCTTTTTCGGCCCCCAGGGCAACCGGGTCTGTTTTGTTTCAAAAATATCCCGGGACACCCCCTTCTCCAGTTCGCTAAGCTTAGCGAGGGGAGCCGTGCCGTTGATCAGATGCGGGCAGCGGCGCCGATTACAGTGGCGGAAGGAGCCGTCATGGATTGAGTGACGCAGCTCGCGGGCCGTTGTGCCATTCCAGATATCGCCCAGTTCATCGGTCAACAGATTCCCCAGGGGTCGCTTAAGCCAGGCTGGACAGCAGGCAAAAACCTGCCCATTGGGATGGATCTCGAACCATTCAAAAGGATTATAGCAAACGATACGCTCTTGCTTGTCAGGCTTCATACCCCCGGCCTTTCCTCACTAATCGTAACCGTTAAAACGGCAGAAAATGCAGAGTAGCATAAAGCTTCTATGACGACATCGGGAACCATAGATCATGAAACAAAAAGATCCGTCACAACAGCAAGATTGTGACGGATCTTTCGTCTTTAAGTCGTGGCACGATGGGTTAAGTCGATGGTGATGACCCGGGGTTGATATCCCGAACCATTCGGGTGCCATCGGCCGTTCCGTCACTGACCCACAGCTCACGCCCATGGCGACCATCGTCAGCACGAAAGAACAGTAAGCCGTCGACCTCGGACAACTGGGCCAAAAAGGAACTGTCGCCCCCACGATTGATATCTTTCAACAAACGGGTTCCTTGGGCCGTTCCGTCGCTGACCCACAGTTCTCTTCCATAGATGCCATCATCGGCGGTAAAAAAGACCAGATCTCCCACCCGGGTCAGGTGATAGGGCCTAGCCCCTTCGCTGCCACGATTGATGTCCAGCACCAGGGTCGTTCCTTGAGGCGTTCCATCGCTGACCCAGAGTTCTTTGCCAAAGTCTCCATCATCTGCAGTAAACAATACCTGTCCGCGATAACGTACCATGAAGAGCGGGTAGGCGCTGTCAGGGCCTGGATTGATATCCTTGATCAGGCGAGTACCCTGCTCGGTGCCATCACTGCCCCAGAGCTCAAAGCCAGTTTCCCCATCGTTGCCCGCAAAGAGCAAGGCATCCTCATGGCGAAAAAGATTGATCGGCCGTCCAGAATCGGCGCCCGGATTAATATCGCTCACCCGATAAGTGCCTTTGGCAGTACCATCCGTTCGCCACAGCTCCTTGCCCGAGACACCGTCATTGGCTTGGAAAAATCCCGCAGTAATACCCTCGGTTGGCTCTTCTAACTCCGTTTTGTAAATGTCGCCACATGCAATCAGCGACAACAACGAAAAACTAACGATGAGGCGGCGAAAAACTCGATTCACAATCTGACGTCCTCTTGAGTAGCAACGGGAAGACAGCCCCAAACAGTAGGTCCTGTCATCACGAAAACGTTAGTAAAAAATTATTGGCCAGGTAAAATATTATACCCAAATTCTTTATGCAAGCTAATAATTTTAATCATTCGCTCTCCGCGGGCTTTCCTTTGGACTTCACCGGCCAGACGCAGGCAGCTACCGCACTTCAAGGAGTCTGCGACTTGATGTCTTTTCCCCAGCCCCCCCTTGTCATACCTTTTGTTTAGACCTGATCCAGGTTTTTCTGCAAATACATTCCGGTCGATTCGTTTACCACACACTCCACTTGGTATCACCGATGAGCCCAACGATCTGGTTTAAAACAGCACCGTTCCTGTCAACTAATCATCGCCCTCCCCCTTTTTCATAAGTAAATACTTTTTAATAGAATAGAGGTTGCGCTATATATAATTTTCCGTATATTGTGAATTTCGCATTACAGACTAAGACCAGACTTCGGTCGAATTAATACATAGCCCATTTAACACCCTTACCTGGAGGCCAGAATGGCAAAATATCTCATTGTGGGTGGCGTTGCCGCAGGCATGTCCGCGGCAGCCCGCCTCAGACGTTTAGACGAAGCAGCGGAAATTATCGTGTTTGAGAGAGGGGAATATGTTTCTTACGCGAACTGCGGTCTGCCCTATTACATAGGCGATGAGATCAAAGACCGGGAGCGGCTCGTTGTCCAAACCCCCGAAGCACTAAGGGAACTTATGGATATCGAAGTACGCACCAGCAACGAGGTGCTGGCCATTACCCCCGAGGCCAAAAGTATCAAAGCCAAGGATCTCAAGACCGGCCGTGAGTACGATGAGACCTACGACAAGCTGCTTCTGGCTCCCGGCGGCTCGCCGGTAAAACCTCCCATTCCCGGCAGCAACCATCCGGCCATTCACACCCTCTGGACCATTCCTGACACAGACACGATCCGCGCCATGGTCGACGGGGGCAAGGTCAAAACCGCCCTAGTCGTGGGTGCCGGCTTCATCGGCCTGGAGATGGCGGAGAACCTTAAATACCGCGATATCAACGTGACCGTTGTGGAAATGGCCAAACAGGCCATGAACGTGGTCGACTATGAGATGGCCGCCATGGTGCACCGGGAAGTGGCCATGCACGGTGTCGACCTCCACCTGGAGGATGGCGTCAGCGAATTCACCCCCGGAGCCAATGGCGGGGTGGTCGCCAAGCTTTCCAGCGGCAAAATGATAGAAGCGGATCTCGTTCTGCTTTCCATCGGGGTCAAACCGAACACCGCATTTATCGCTGATTCCGGCATTGAACTGGGGAAACGGGGCCATATCCTGGTGGACGACAGCCTCAAGACCAACCAGGATGGTGTTTTTGCCGCGGGTGACGCCATTGAAGTACTACATCCCATAACCCAGAAACAAACGGCCATCCCCCTGGCGGGCCCGGCCAACAAACAGGGTCGCATTGTCGCTGACAACATGCACGGCGCCGCGGTTCGTACCTATAAAGGCACCATGGGAACGGCCATCGCCAAGGTGTTTGATCTCACCATCGGCATGACCGGCGCTTCAGAAAAGCTTTGTCTGGCCCACGACATCCCCTTTGATTCGGTGATTATCCACCCCAACGACTTTGCCGGTTACTACCCCGGAGCGATGAAGATGTGCCTCAAGCTGCTCTTCTCGCCAGACACCCGCAAAGTGCTGGGAGCCCAGAGCACCGGCTATAGTGGCGTCGACAAACGCATTGACGTCATCGCTACGGCCATTAAGGGGAACATGACCGTGGACGATCTGACGGAGATCGAACACGCCTACGCGCCGCCCTATTCCTCGGCTAAAGATCCGGTCAACATGGCCGGATTCGCGGCTCAGAACATCCTTGAGGGATTAATCAAGACCGTGAAATGGACCGACATCGATACTGTCGATTCCCCCGAGGTGTTCCTGCTCGATGTGCGAACTCCGGCGGAGTGTGCCACCGGCATGATGTCCGGTGCCGTCAGCATCCCTCTGGCTAGCCTGCGCCAGCGGCTTGATGAGATCCCCCGCGACAAGAAAATCATCCTCTACTGTCGCGTAGGGCTCCTCTCCTACCCCGCGGCACGCGTACTGACAGCCAACGGCTTTAATAACGTCTTCAACCTGTCCGGAGGCTACGAAACCTGGCATGTGGCGACAACCAAGCACAAAGCATCCGAGATCGCGCCCACACAACAGACTGAACATAAGGTTATTCCCATGGTGCAACCGACCAGCAAAACCCCCGCGAAAATTGTCGAAGTAAACGCCTGCGGGCTGCAATGCCCCGGACCGGTGATGCGACTTAAGCAGGAGATGGATGTCTTGCAGCCGGGCGAGGCACTCTCAATTACCGCCAGCGATGCGGGTTTCTATAGCGATGCACCGGCCTGGGCGCGAAGCACCGGCAACGTGGTGCGGGACATTTCGGTACAAAAAGGCATTGTCACAGCAGTCATCGAGAAGGCTGGCCTGTCGCCCGAGGTAGCCCCTGCAGCCGCTGGCAACGACAAGACCATCATCGTATTTTCGGGCGAACTGGACAAGGTTGTAGCCAGCTTTATCATCGCCAACGGCGCCCTGGCCATGGGACGCAAGGTAACCCTGTTCTTCACCTTTTGGGGACTCAATGCCTTGCGCAAACCGGGCAAAGTCAAAGGCCTGCGCAAAAACCTCATCGAAAAGGCCTTCGGCTGGATGATGCCCCGCGGCTCCGGCAAGCTGCCCCTGTCCAACATGAATATGGGAGGCATGGGCGGCAAGATGATTCGCGGCATCATGAAACACCATAATGTGCTAGCCCTTGAGGAAATGATGGCCCTGGCCATCAAAGGCGGTGCGAACCTGGTGGCCTGCCAGATGTCCATGGACCTGATGGGCATCCGCAAGGAGGAGCTCATCGACGGCGTAGAAATCGGCGGGGTAGCCGCCTACCTTGAAGCCTCGGAGCACTCGGACAACAATTTATTTATTTAAATACGCACCGGGTGAACACTTTGTGTTCACCCGGACATTCATTTAGGCAGGCACTCCAACCTTGCGCGTGAAGAGCGGCGCTTGGGCCAATCGAAAGAAACTTAGTTTCCAGCATCGATAAGATTCGAAGGAACGTACCTGCCAGGGGACAGTAGGCTACGTGCTGACCGTCGAAAAGGCTCGTCCCGAGATAGAAGAGAAAATCTATTGGCTCTGACTAACAGACTGTTTTTGCTGGTCTAGAGCCTTCTATATCTATGAAACAAGGGGGAGGGTTATGAAGAAGAGGCTTATTCCGGGTTTAATCGTCGCGACGTTGATGTTCTTTACGCCGCTGACTGGCTGGGCGACCAACGGGATGAACATGATTGGGACAGGCGCGGTCTCTGCTGGCATGGGTGGCGCGGATGTGGCGGTTCCCTCGGGTTGTACAGCCATAGCGGGAAATCCCGCGCAGTTGGCGACTACTTGTAATCGAGTCATTTCCGTGGGCAGCGCGTTGATGTTTCCCGACATGGAAGACCAGCCTTCGGGCGGAAGCAATGTCGACAATGAATTTCAGATGTTCCCGGTTCCATTCATAGGTTATGCCCAACGAATCGGCACCAGCCGCTGGTCCGCTGGTATCGGTGTCTTCGCGCAGGGCGGCATGGGCGTCGATTTTCAAGACGTTGAGGTAGACCCTGTAAATGCCCCAGGTTTTAAAGATGATCTCATGTCTGAGATTGGATTCGTCAGGCTTTCACCCACCGTAGCGTATAACGTCTCCGAGAAGCTGACCATGGGAGCTAGTTTGTATGCGGGTTATGCCACCCTTAAGTATGACTTTTTTCCTACCCTCGCTGGAATGGGGCACAAGGTCGAAGATCTGAGCAGCTTTACCTTCTCGGGACGCTTTGGGGTCAACTATCAGATCAACGACAAATGGTCGGTGGGCGCCACTTACACATCCGAAAGCTCCATCGATTTTGATGACGGCGAACTCACAATGATTATGCCTGGCTTGGGCGAGGTAAAATACGATGACGTAAAGATGGATGGATTCACCTGGCCCCGGCAGGTGGAAGTGGGTGCCGCCTACCGAGCCACCCCCAAACTGCTGCTGGCTATGGATCTGAGCTGGATCAATTGGAGCTCCGCCATCAAGACCGTTACGGTCACAGCCAGCGACCCGGACAATTCCATGGCACCCGGTAGTATTCCAATTCCCTTTGAGATGGACTGGGACGATCAATTCGTGGTGGCCATCGGAGCGGAGTACGAATTGACCGAGACCTTTAAGGTCCGCGCGGGTTATAATTACGGCAACACTCCGGTCACCAATGTAAATCTGAGCCCGATATTTCCGGCTCTTGTCGAACACCACGCCACTGTGGGATTCACCTACAGCTGGACGAATTGGGACTTGGATTTCGCTTACGAACACGCCTTCACAAATACTGAAACCAACGACGGCGCTCCCGGTCCATCGAATCCATTTTCCGGCTCAAAAGTGTCTCACACCATGGATACGTTTAACGTCCAGATGAGCTACCGTTTCTAAGTAACTTGAAACCGCGCAGAATGGAGGGACCATGCAAGGTATTAAGCTCATACTTATCGCCCTGGCAGCCTTTGTTACGCTGACGATTTTTACAGTTCCGGTCACGGCCGGCGAACATGGTGAACAGGGCGTGCATTGGCTGACCTATGAACAGGGGCTAGAAAAACAGCAGGAGCTTAAAAAGCCCCTGCTTCTGTTTTTCCATTTATCTTATTGCTACCGGTGCAAGGATATGGAGCGTAGGGTTTACAAGGATTCAAAGGTTATCAGTTTCATCAACCAAAATTTCATTCCCGTCATCGTCGATCTGGATAAAGAAAAACAGACGGCAAAGCGGTTCGAGGTTACTTACACACCTACCCATATCTTTATCACTCCCGATGGATCGACGGCGTTGCGGGAAAAGGATGTGATAACGAAATCACGCTTTGAACGCATGCTGGAGTATATGGCAACAGGGAAATATAAGACCATGAACTTCGACACCTACGAAAAGTGTCAACCCTGATCGCATGAACGTTATATATCCCGACAAAAGCGCGTCTTTATTGGAGAAAAGAGCAGGCATCCCGGCTCAGTTGGGATGCCTCTTTAAAAAACTTTCTCTTCGTTTGGGCACCGATCGAAGGGGAAAATGGAATTACTTCCTTCCGATGTGCATTGCCTTCGTGGCCTTTTTGTGGTTGGGATGTCCTGCGTGCCTAAACGCTTCCGAGCAACTGAATTGCCTGGATTATGAAACCGCGCTGCAAAAAAGCAAAGACGTCCAGCGGCCCCTGCTCCTCTTTTTTACCTCCCCCTGGTGTTACCAATGCACGGAGATGAAACGCAAGGTTTTTCAGAATGAGGATATTATCTCTATCCTGAACGAGCGGTTTCTTCTAGTGGAGGTCGATATCAGCGAAGAAAAAAAGCTAAAAGAGGATTTTCTGATCAATTACACTCCCACCTCCTTGTTTCTGGATATTAGCGGCAAACCGATCATTGACGTCAAAGGATATATACCCACGAATCGATTTCGTAAATTATTGAGGTATGTAAGCCAAGGCCATTACAAAACAACCGCTTTCTCTGATTTTGAAAAGACAGAACTCTCTGAAAGCGCGGTCTCACATCTCACTCGTAACACTCAAAGTCTCGAAAAAAGTAGCTCCAGCTCGCCAGGGCCGGCCAAGTAAAAAAGGCGTTCCTTCCATATAAGGAAAAACGCCCTTTGGTAATTCAATAAAACAAAATCCGCTGGCATCAACGCCTCTTCGGCAAACCGCGCTCGCTGCGGCTGATTTTTACAAAGGGAACAGGAACAGGAACAGGAACAGGAACAGAACATAAAAAAACCATCCATTCCGTAGAAATTTCTACCCCAGGCTAGCCAACACTCACGCAAGATGCCAAAATCATAGCACTTGTCGCATTTTTTCCAAGACTAGGCCTATTTTACCTAATTGCCCGTTAAGTTGGAAAAATGGCCGTTGAAAAATTTCACACCCTTCCGCTCCAACCTCCAGCCCCCTATCTTGAAGCCAGAAT
>JABXKU010000127.1 GCA_013619105.1 Desulfuromonadales bacterium | reverse complement strand
AAGAATCCCGCAAAGTCACCGTGCGGTTAAACACCAACCGCCCGGCCACACTATCAGACTGATCGACACAGAAATAACCCTGCCGCTCAAACTGATGACGACTCTCCGGCGCAGCATCAGCCAGACTCGGCTCGACCTTGCAGCCACTCAGCACCTGCAGCGACTCGGGATTGAGCTGACTCTTAAAGTCGACGTCCTTATCCGCTGTGGGGTTCTCCGAAACGAACAGGCGGTCGTAGAGACGAATCTCTGCATCCAGAGCATGCTCGGCCGATACCCAGTGCAAGGTCCCTTTGACCTTACGACCGTCGGGAGAAGCCCCGCCACGACTAGCCGGATCGTAGCTGCAACGCAACTCGACGACCTCGCCGCTGACCGGATCCTTGATCACCTCGTCACAGCGAATGAAATAAGCGCAACGCAGTCGTACTTCACGGCCCGGAGCGAGACGGAAGAACTTCTTCGGCGCTTCCTCCATGAAATCTTCTCGTTCAATATACAGAACCTTGGAGAAAGGCACCGTGCGGGTGCCCCGTTCAGGCTGCTGGGGATGAACCGGCGCTTGGAATTCTTCGACCTGACCTTCAGGATAGTTATCGATCACCACCCGCAGCGGGTTAAGAACCGCCATGGCCCGGGGCGCACTGTGGTCAAGATCTTCGCGAATGCAGCTTTCGAGAAAACCGATATCGACGCAACTACCCTTTTTCGAGACACCGATCCGCTCACAAAAATTACGAATAGAAGCCGGGGTGTAGCCGCGCCGGCGTAAACCGGCCAGGGTCGGCATGCGGGGATCGTCCCAACCGCTGACAAAACTGCCCTCTACCAGTTCCAGCAGCTTGCGTTTGCTCATCACCGTATAGTTGATGTTGAGGCGGGCAAATTCGATCTGCTGGGGATGATGAATCTCCAGTTGATCGAGGAACCAGTCGTAAAGAGGTCGATGATCCGCGAATTCGAGGGTACAGATGGAGTGAGTGACACCCTCCAACGAATCGCTCTGACCATGGGTGAAATCGTACATGGGGTAGATACACCATTGATTACCGGTGCGATGGTGCTCGGCGTGGAGAATACGGTACAGGACCGGATCCCGCAGGTTCAGGTTGGGCGAAGCCATATCGATCTTGGCCCGCAGCACCTTGGCGCCATCGGGATAGTCGCCGTTCTTCATCTTTTCAAACAGTTCCCGGTTCTCAGCCACTGTGCGGTCGCGAGAGGGGCTGTTTTTACCCGGCTCGGTGAGAGTGCCGCGATAGGTGCGCATCTCCGCTGCCGTCAGATCTTCAACATAAGCCTTGCCAGCCTCAATGAGCTGCATCGCCCAGGCATAGAGCTGGTCGAAATAATCCGAAGAATAAAATTCATTATCGCCCCAGTCAAAGCCGAGCCAGCGCAGATTATCCTTGATGGAATCAATATACTCCTGCTCTTCTTTGACCGGATTGGTGTCGTCAAATCGCAGATGACAGCGGGCCCCACCCGACGCGGTAGCATAGTCCCGGGCCAGACCGAAATTGAGGCAGATGCTCTTGGCATGGCCGATATGCAAATAACCGTTGGGTTCCGGCGGAAAACGAGTCACCAGCGCACCACCGTTCTTGCCGGCGGCCAGGTCCTTGTCGATAAGGGTACGGATGAAGTTACTCGGTGCCGTAGGAACGTTACTGTCGTTGCTATTATCCATGATCGCTGTCGTCCTGATCGTATGTTTGAAAAAAGCGGATATAACCCCGCAGACTGTTGAAAAACCACCTTCTGAACAGTTCAGAAAGTGGCAGATTTTAGCCGGAAAAGCAACCGTCCATTACAATAGACGCCCCAACTGACCGTGCTCAGTCTTTCGCCACGGCCTGCAGCAACACCACGGCATGGGCCGAGATACCTTCGCCGCGTCCCTCGAAACTGAGCTCTTCAGTGGTGGTGGCCTTCACGTTGATGCGACTGGCGCAGACTTCGCAGGCCACAGCGATTTGAGCCACCATCTCGCCGATATAAGGAGCCAGCTTGGGTCTCTGAGCGATCACCGTACTGTCAAGGTTGCCGACGGTGTAACCCTGAGCCGCCGCCAGGGAAACAACATGTCGCAGTAGCTTAAGGCTGGAGATGCCCCGATAGGTCGCATCGGTGTCGGGAAAATGCTTGCCGATGTCGCCAGCCCCCAGAGCGCCGAGAATCGCATCGCAGATAGCGTGCAGCAGCACGTCGGCATCGGAATGACCGAGCAGGCCAAGGCGATAGGGCACCTCAACGCCGCCGAGAATCAGCTGCCGCTCGGCGACCAACTGGTGAACATCGTAGCCGTGGCCGATGCGCATCATGGACAAACCTCCTCTGGACTGTCAAGAAAGGCCCGGGCCAGCAGCAGGTCCTCAGGCGTGGTGAGTTTAATATTGCGGTAGCTGCCGGTGATCATCGTCACCGGCTGACCGAGACGTTCCACCAGCGAGGCATCGTCGGTGCCGCGGAAACCGTCCTGCTGTGCCCGCCGATAGGCCTCCAGAATCTGGCCATAACGGAAAGCTTGTGGAGTCTGGGCCTGCCACAAGCCGCTACGGTCGGGAGTCCCCTCGATGCGACCATCAACCACCTGCTTAATGGTGTCTTTAACCGGCACGCCGACCAGGCAGGCACCCCGCTCTCGCACCGCGGCCACCAGCCGATCGATGAGCTCCGGCTGCAGCAGAGGCCGCACCCCATCGTGAATCAACACAATATCGTCGGGACCGGCAGCGCAGGCCTGCAGACCATTCCGCACCGAATCCTGGCGCTCGGCACCGCCCGGAACCAAGCCCTGAACCTTGCAAAAATTGCCGGGATCCAGCACCTCGCGACGACACAGCTCGAATTCATCGGCCGGAGTAATGACGTAAATCTGATCAATAAGGGGATGTTGGTCGAACAGGGCGATGGTGTGACCAAGAATTGGCCGACCATTAAGAGGCAGATACTGCTTATTGACGGTGGCGCCCATGCGGCGCCCCATACCAGCAGCAGGAATGAGAACAAAAACACTCATGAGAATAACATTCAGGCTCTGACAAAGCAGGGGGCTCGGTTGCAGACTTGCCTTGGTTTGAGGCTAGCGGTGGAAGGGCTTTACAGAAGGTCAGTGGTCGAAGCCGGGCTGCGACCCGGCTTCCAAAAGAACATTAGTGGAAGAAACTCTCGACCCGTTCGACGACTTGCTGTTCCTCGGTACCGGCAGCCAAAGCCACTTCCTTGACCAGTAGCTTGCGGGCCAGCTCCAGAACCTTTTTTTCGCCGTAGGAAAGTTCTTTGTTTTCTTTGATCTGATACAGGTCACGCAACACCTCGGCCACCTCGAACAGGTCGCCAGATTTGATCTTATCGTTATAACCGCGCTGACGGCGGCTCCAGGAAGCGATAGCCTGGCCGATCTCCGCCTTGTCGTTAAACACTTCGTAGATACTAGCCACGCACTCCTTGTCGATCAGCGTGCGCATACCCACCGACCCGGTATTATTCACCGGAATCATAATGGTCATATCGCTGTCGAGAATTCTCAAAATGTAGAAATCATGTTTTTCGCCAACAAACTCCTTGGATTCAATCGATTCAATTACCCCAACTCCCTGAGTGGGGTAGACAGCTAAATCTCCAACTTTAAACATGAGTTTCTCCTTTTAGAATCCTGACAAGATATCACAAAAGGCCCCAATCCGTCAAGGAAAGGCCCCTTTTGGCAAGCCGACAGTCCGAGCATGGCGCTCGACAGGCCACCGTGTTACAGATAGAATCGCAATCTTAGTTCGTCCGACAAACAATGCCACCAGACGGACCTAGCTCACCATCACCAAAAACATGACGGAGATACTCGATGAGAATAGCTGTCGTCGGCGCCGGGGCCCTGGGCCTCTACTACGGTGCCATGCTGCAACGGGCTGGAAATGATGTGCGCTTTCTTCTGCGACGGGACTATCAGGCCATTCGCGAAGCAGGCTTGAAGGTCACCTCTCCCAATGGGGGATTTCATCTGCAGCCCGTGCGGTGCGCTCTCGATCCCACTGAACTCGGCCCCGTCGATTTGGTGCTGGTCGGCCTCAAGACCTTTGCCAACCATCGGCTGATCGAACTAGTCGCTCCCCTGATGCAAGACGACACCTGTGTTCTCACCCTGCAAAACGGACTCGGCAACGAAGAGCTACTAGCGGAAGCCTTCGGCAGCGAACGGGTACTGGGCGGCATCGCCTTTCTCTGCTCTAATCGCGGCGAGCCGGGCATCGTGCACCACATGGGCCAGGGCCGTATCCGCCTCGGTGAATTTTCCGGGGGCCTCTCCGAAAGAGCCACGGCCCTGGCGGAACTGTTCAACCAGGCCCAAGTGCCCTGCGAAGCAGTGGCCGATTTGCGCCGCGCCCGCTGGGAAAAGTTGGTCTGGAATATTCCCTTCAACGGCCTCTGCGCTCTCACCGGCAAGAACGTCACCGAACTACTGAACCATAACCCCAGCCGCAGAGAGATCATCGCCATTATGGGTGAGGTCATCGCCGCCGGAAACGCCCAGGGCTTGAGCCAACCAATCAAGGCCCAGCCCTTTATCGACAAAATGATCAGCGCCACCGAAACCATGGACGGTTATCAGCCAAGCATGATGATCGACCGCCTCGAAGGGCACCCCTTAGAACTGGAGGCCATTTACGGCATCCCCTTGAAACGGGCCGTCGAGCGCGAAGTGGAGATGGTTCGGGTGGATATGCTGCATGCCCTGCTGGGGTTAGGCGAAGCGAACTGATTCCGCTGGAATAGAACGATACAGGCCGACCCCTGATGAGGAGTCGGCCTTTTTACGCAGAAGGTCAATAGCGACGTTGCATATGCGTTATAGATTTTAAACCCAACAGCCCCTCCGATCACTGCTAGGAAGTGACTCAGATCAATCATTTTAGCAACTAACTGTCAAAAGAGAGGCCGCCCAAAGAAACTGCTGCCTTCGTGGGATGGCACTAAGATTGTTAGCCTGCTCCTTACCTACGTGACAGCATGCTCCACGCAGTGGCAAGGCACTTTTTGCTTCCTTTTTGTTGC
>JABXKU010000126.1 GCA_013619105.1 Desulfuromonadales bacterium | reverse complement strand
GTGTGTTGACTTGGCCTGTGCAGCATCAAGTGCCGCGACAATAGCAGAATCAAAAGTGCCATAATTAGTATTATGAGTTTGCGAGATCAAAAACAGTTTCACAGTATTATCCCTTCCTTAGCTCATCACTTTATAAACGGCACCGATCAGTGTTCTTGTGCCAAGTTGGTGTCTGTGCTGTAGGCTCTAATTGCATCGGCTAGTGTCGTGATCTGCATATCAATTCCTTCCTGTTGTCCTCTTATATAAGGGTTATCCAAACGGAGTACAAGTCTTATCTTGAACTATTCGCCAAAGGGAGTATATTAGAGAATATGAACGAGTTAAGATCATACCGTGAAAGCAAGGGCTGGACGCAGGCACAGATGGCGAGCGCTATCAACACATTCCTGGGGGAAAAAACCGGCAAGGCCGCGAAGTTCTCCAAAGAGCGCATATGTGACTTCGAGCGTGGCGAGCGCGGTATCCCTGCGCGGGTAATATGGTTCTTAAGCGATGGGTGAATTCAGCAGATGCTATATTGAATCCCAATAGATTAATAAGGGCTATGGACGTAAAGATTTGCGAGGCCAGACTGATAGAAGCTGCGTGGACTCTCCAGTGTCTGCCTGATCCGGAAGCAAGATACCGCAACGGCTTTAAATGCATGTTTCCCGAATACGTCCCGGATTACGTTGAGATAAAAAACCGGCATATCCCGTCTCCGCATGAGATTTCACGGTACGAAGAAACCCTTGATTGGCTCCAGATAATCCCTCCGATCAGGGAACAGAAGTTTATGTTCCATGCTCTTTTGAATCAGCGGGGGAGAAAGAGATATCATATAAAATGGGCTGCTGTACGCGGTAAATCGGGTATGGGAGGAAGCAACTATTCCTGCCGGACGCTCTACAGGTCATGGATTCAAACGATGGCCCGCAGAAATATTTGACTTTCAAAGCAGAAAAGCGCATATTTTTTCTATCATCCGTTTCCTGACTGAGGCGGAAACCAAGCGACTCATAACTGGCTCCTTCGGGGGCCGTTTTTTTGGACCCCCCCCCATGTTCCAGTTCCCAGACGCTGCCGTTTCTGTTGCGGATATAGCCGCTGTGAAGAAGACCGAAATGATTCCGGGCGTTCGCACAGTCTATGGAATTGTTGTTACCCTGAAAACCGTCCCGAGAAAAGACGTGCCGATCTGGTGGGACCGTTCTTCCGGCGGAGTTTCGGAAAAGTCCCAACGGGACGCGGCCTATGATGCTTTATTGGTGGAATGGAATGCAGTATAGCCCTTATTCTGGGAAAGTCTTAGTCGACGGAAGAAAATGCAGGCTGTCCCGTCAGCAGAACCGCATGTTCTCTCAACTGTACGATAACCAGGGGAAGGTCGTGCCGTGGAAAATCTTCCTTAAGGCCCTTTGGGGCAGGGAACGCCTTACACCCAAGCTTAAGAGATATTTACAGACGATTGCATGGAATATCTCTGAAGAAACCAACCTCACAATTCGCAGCCGGAAAACCGGCCTGATCCTGAAAGGTTGATATGGCGACCATTGGCACCGTAGAGATAACGCTGAACAGTCTCTGCCCTGCTGACAATCACGCCAGCATCACACTTAATCTTGAGGCTGGTGAGAAGGTTATCACCTTATCCGAGGAAATATCGCAACTTGTCGGTTCCGGGCTGAATGGAAATGATATTAACAGTTTTTTGAGGGTGCTTTTAAGGCTTGGCTCGCGCGGGCGCACCAAGGCCCAACTCAAAGCAGTATTGCAGGCAGGCGTCACCGTGACGATTGATGCAGCATGACCCTGGTTGCTTTAGGTACGGATTTTTATTTCCCTTGCCGCTGGTTGACGCGGGCTAACGGTCCTGCGGAAACTTCGGTAACGCTTGACGCCGCTAACGAAGCGGTCGCCAATGTGCTCCAAATTCCTCTCGATGGAACCTGTGTAGGGGCGAGAGTTTTTACCGGGACCGTCACAACCGGGGCCACTGTAACGATTTCCATTGAGACAGTTGATGCTACCACTGGCGCACCGACAGGAACCCTTTACCACGCCAACGCAACCGCAACCGTAGCTATTGCTGATACCGACGATAATGCGGAAATCTCCGTCACCTATACGGGCTTCACGGTCAATCAGGGCGATATTGTGGCGGTTGTGGTCACTGCTCCGGGGTCTGGCGTATTCGACATGACATTCAAGAGCATGGATTGGCTCGGGGAGAGGCGAGCTTTTCCATATATAACCCGCTTTGTGACAGGGGCATGGGTGAAGCGGAATCAGGAAAGCCCGATGGTTCTGATCGAATATACCGGGGGAGTTTTCCACCCCATACCAGACGCTTATCCTTACGACAGTATAGTGGCTGGAACTTATGATAATGGCACAACGCCGGATCAACATGCGGTTAAATTTACCCTGCCTTTTGGCGGCGAAGTAAGGGGTTTTTGGGTCCAATTTGATTTTGATGGCGCTACAGATGTTGAATTACTGGACAGTGTTGATACCGTTATCGACACTGTAAGTATCGATCCTGATATTCGATCCGATGTCATTCAGGACCAGAATATTTGGTTATTTGCTGACCCGCACGAATTGACCAAGGACGCAGTTTATCGCCTGAACTTCAAGCCCACGACCACAACAAATATAAACATGCACACGTTCGATTGTGCTGGATCGGCACAGCTTGGAGGAACCAAGCCGGGAGCCAATATAGTTCGCTCGACGCGCACCGATGCAGGTGCATGGACCGACTTTAACGGACACTTGCCCGCAGGGTTACTTTTCAATTCGATTGATATTCCGGCTGGTGCTGGTACATCAAGCATTCTTGGTGGGGGCAATATGACCGGAGGTATGCAATGACGATCACCGCCGGGGCCACCGATCAAACAATTTATGTTGAAGCCGTTGAAGATGTCGGTGGAACGAGTCCCGGCGAGCCAAAAACCGGGCTGATAAATACCAATATTACAGGTTCCTATGTGAGAACTCGCGAGGCCCGCGTGGCCATAACAATGGCAACCCTTGCTGCTGCGAGTGCCACACATGTTGATGGCGGATTTATAGAAGTTGATGCAGCAAATACCCCAGGTCTTTACAGGACGGATTTACCGGACGCTGCTGTGGCAACGGGTTTGCCGGAAGTCATAGCTTTTTACGAAGTTGCGACAGGAAGTAACGCTTTAATACGGCCTTTGAGAATCCAGATTTCAGAATTGGATTTGCAGGATGGTGCGGCAGCGGGGCTAACTAATCTTGACGCTGCAATATCAAGCGTGGCAACGGACGTATGGGTGCAGGCGCTTACGGTTTCCACTGCGACGACGACCTTTGGGGGTGTCCTTGACATCGCGGTAAGCTCAAGAGCCACCTCAAATGTGGCTGATTTCAATAATGTCGCCGCAACCGAGATTTGGGCGCAACTGACTTCAGTTTCCACCGCCACCACTACGTTCGGCGGAATCCTGGACGCAACAATTTCTTCACGCTCGACTCTTGCAAGTACAGACCTGAACGATATAAGCGCAAGCGCCGTCTGGAACGAACCTCTGGCCGCAAATGCAACAGCAACCACGTTATACGGAGGATTGATCCAGCTTCAACTGGATGCGGCGGTGAGCACAAGAGCGACGTCGAACGTGGCGGACTTCAACAATCTCTCTGCTACCGAGGTCTGGGCGCAATTAACAAGCGTAAGCACGGCCACAACGACGTTTGGGGGAATTCTTGATTCACCAATAAGCTCAAGAGCCAATGCGGCGGATATCTGGGCTGCTACCGGCGACACAGCTACCGGACCACCGCCTCTTGATCCCACGAGGGCGCAACAGATGGACTGGGCTTATAGCCTGTCGAGAAACGCAAGCGACCAGACGGCAGACACCAAAACAGTGTTTGGTTCTGCAACCACAATTACCTTGGCAACTGCCGCAGTATCAGCTTCGACATCAATCTTTACCCGTGGTACATACGGGTGACCGATACTGCTAAAAAACTCGCGTCAGCAGCGAGCTACAATACTTTGGAAGAGTTTGTCGTTCCTGCGGCGGCGCTGGATCAGGGCGACTGGCAAACTATAGGGAATTGTTATTCCGGCATCCTGGCGGAGGCCGTCACGCTTCTTGTCGTCTGTTTCGTTAATCTCAAGTCTGTTGTGAAGGAAGACCTGAACCTGAAGTCAATTGTTTCAAACGCCGGGAACATTCTTGGTGTGTTGCAGCAAGACGTAAACGTAAATTACACCCTGAAAACGGCTTTGAATATCAAGAGCGAGGTTTGCTGATGGCTATTGTGAAGGGTGCTGAAGGCATTACGATCAGGTTTGACACCGATCTTGATCTTACCGGCTCTACCCCTGCTTTATTGGTTCAAAAACCAAGCGGGGCGACGGCGAGTGCTGCGGGAACCGTGGCAACTGCTACAGGAACCTTTAATCTCGACAACCGCAACAACAGCGCGGCGGAGGATTTCGAGTCTGGCCAGTACTTCACGGTGACGAGTGCAAGCGGACTGTTTAATGAAGACGGGACCTATAAGCTACAGGCAAGAGTCACCTCGACCGCCGATCCGACCCTTCTTTTTTCAGAGGCAATAGATGTGGAGGTAAAGGAGAATCTGTTAGGCTGACACAATGCACCCATGAAGCTTTGTTTTGGGGGGTTTCTATTGTCCCAGCAATCTGGCAGGCAGGCATTGAGGTAAAAGTGTCGATATATTCCACAGGGCGAATCACCCAGCCGAAGAGCAGGCCAAGAAGCATGCCGATGAAGACCCCAATTAATAAGCGTGATGTCGTTCTCATAGGATGATTGCCCTCTGGCGAGCATTGTGCCATAGAGGCGGGCTCGTTGCAACAAAGACAACAGCCCCGACAGGACTTCCGAGGCCCGGGGCTGCCTATGCTATAATCGCTGGTGCCGAAGGTGGGAATCGAACCCACACTCCCGGAGGAACACGAGTTTGAGTCGTGCGCGTCTGCCAGTTCCGCCACTTCGGCGCACGGACAGTATAGCCAAGTGCAAGATGATGGTCAAGATGGCCTCCCGGCCGTAGAGCCCGGGGGCTTACTTTATACCTTATGCGCCTAGGAA
>JABXKU010000125.1 GCA_013619105.1 Desulfuromonadales bacterium | reverse complement strand
CCACCTTGCCCTGGTGATGATAACTGCGCTCGGAGGTGTAGACGCCGAGGGGACTCACTCGCATGAACCCGGCGGTCTGCTGATCAAGGTAGTAACCGGGAAAACAGGGACGTAGTTGCTTTGTTGCATTAAGGCTGCAAAACAGCCTTTATCCACCTGACATCCTTCGTGGCCATATCCAGCCCTCGTCGCTCAGCTCTGGTCACACTCGGCCGGGCCAAACATAGCTGTCGAGCCACCTCTGCGCCAGATATTTTCAAATGGGTAACGGCCAGGTGGCAAATTATAGCGCGGGCATCAGACAGGGCTTGAGTCCGACTCTTGCTGCGCAGAGCATCTATGGTCACAGAGAACTCTTGAGCCACCTTTTCCATGCACTCCTGCAAGCCCAGACGGCATGTCGGGTTCTCAGACTCATCGGGTAAAATCGTGTCGGCAAAGGCTTGGCTGCCAAGAATACGTCCATCGTCACAACAAACACTTTTTTTCATTCCGAGCGATTGAACCAAGTCGCGTTTGCCAGAAGTCTTTTCTTCCCTCCTCTGTAAACCATCAAAGCCTTTCATCATAAAGATCCTGTAGCTAATTCGCGCTGCCTTTTTCCTCTTGCCAAAATACTCCAATACTTCGTCCACCTGTTGCCCAACAAAACTGTGACTACCCATCAATACAGCATGGCCACACCACGGATAACGATCCAGCGCGTCAAGATCTGCAAGAATTCGAGCCTGCCATGGATTAAGATGGATATAACGAACGAGGGGCAGCAGATAGGAATCCTCTTCGCAGAGTATGGAATGATAGCGATTCTGAAACAAATGGCCGACCCTCTGATGACGTCGGTTGAATGAAACGGCATGCCCGGTCAGCAATCGGCGCATAAAAGCCGCAAGGCCGGTCGGTCCTGGCCGCAGAAGCAGGTGGATATGGTTTGGCATAAGTGTCCAGGCCAGACAACGGGTGTCTGTGTCCGCCAAAAGGGTCGAAAACCGATTGAGAAAAACTTCTCGATCCGAATCATCCAGAAAGATGTTGCGACGCTCAACCCCGCGGGCTGTTACGTGATAGAGAAGGCCGGGTATGTCGACTCGGACTGTTCTGGGCATGTGAAAAGCCTGTTCTCAAAGTAAAGCCAATGCAACAAAGCAACTACGTCCCCGATTCACTGCCAATGCAACAAAGCAACTACGTCCCCGATTCACGTTGAAGATCCCCTGTGCCCCAAATGCCATCGCGGCGGGCAGAGTATCTGCGTTTTGCTGTCAGATCTCACCGCGTTCCCGCATTTCAGCGGTCGTATTGCGATGCTGATCTGGATCCCCTTCTACCCGCCGTCCCTGCACTCTCCCCACCTCGATCCAGCGGCCGAACTTCGGGGCGTGGTCACTGGCCGCCCATACCACCGCCTGCCCGTCTGGCAATACACCAGTGACGACCAGCCGCCTGCCATACTGGGGTTTGGGTAAGGCACGATAAATCTGCAGGGCATCTTCCTTCAAGGTCACCGTTGCCTCGTAAAACCGCTGCTGCTTATAGTTAAACCAGCGCACCAAAATTTCATGTGGAAATGGCGGATATGGTGGCGCGAGGACGATTAACTTTCCAACCCTTTCCCAACCTTGATCAAGACCAAGGATTCCTGGGGGAACAGAATAGAACTTACCCAGCCGGATTTGATCGATATACACGGGCTCACCCAAAGGCGCGGTATATCCCAGATCAAAAGGCGTCCCATTCCGAAACCCAGCGCCGGAACACCCTGCTATAAGGAACAAGCCAAGCAAGCATAGCGCCGGCACAAAACGGTTTGTGATACGCATGGTGAGTATCCTTTGATAGAAGGTCGATTACGGGAGGATGGCCCGCTCTGGATGATTCGGAAAAACCTTACGCACATCGCCTTCCTCAGGGTCCATGCCTAAGGTATCCCGCAAATCAAGCACAGCCAGCTTACGGTGCGAGGTGTGGATGTAGCCGTCATCTAACTGTTTAAGCGCTTCGACATCGCCGCCTCGGGCGCATTCGATCAGTTGAGCTAATTCGGCAGACACTTCGTCGGCTGGCTCAATACGTCTGAAAGGCGCCCCGTGCACCACCGCCTTGTCGTGCATAGCCTTAAGGGCCGCCTTGGACAGATCGGGCTTGGTAGGCCTGAGTTCAAAGAATTGCGCGGCGTTTGGGGACAATTTTACTGCACAGACAATCCCGTTCTGCTGGCCGATCTTGCGGGCCTTTCGCTGCATCTCGTCGCACCAGATCGGATCATTAATACCTAGGTTGTTAAGCGGAAATTTCTGATTGTAATAGGTCGCCTGGCCGAGGAAAAACCGTTCTGGATCCAAGCCATAGCCACCGCCGATATCGGAATGCACGCCGAATAGGGTTTCTTCGACGGCGGTGGAGAGGCCTGGTGCGATGCTGGTCAGGGGGAAGTTTTGCCGGATTTCATCCTGCGCGACGGGGTGGTAGACGAAGTCTGCCGAACCTTTGGCGAGGTTGCCATTGATGAATCCCTCATCATTGTCGCCCGGCCAGTAAAAGGAGCCGACGGAATCAAAGATCCCTAGAAAACGCACTCTTACCTCCGATTTGAGGCGAGGATAGAGCGGTTGTCCCACTGGGGCAAAGGAAAAAGGGGACAAAGGTCCTGATGTAGTAGCCGCTTCACGCAAATCCGGGAAAATACAAGTTTGTCCGGCTACGGGAGACTGGGTCAAATTCGGCAGCCCGGCATGTACCATGTTGACGAAATGCCGTGCCAGCATGGCGCCGCGGCTGAAACCGAAGACATCGAAAACCACCTTTTCGGGCACGCCGTATTCGGCATAATACTTTTGAAGGATGCCCCAAACCCGGTCGCGTGCTTCTTTCAGACGTGTCTCCGCACCATAAGGCCCCAATCCCATGCCCAGACCAAACAAAGGCGAGGTTTCCAGAGAGACCTTCCCGTCGCTTCCAGTGACGACCTTGGTGCCGACCCCCTGAATATATATCGGAGGAATAGCCGAAGAATATAGTGGCAATAACTTCGCCACGTTGGTATGCAGATCCGCAGACTCCGCAATCATATTGTGCCCCGTGCCGTCGAAGAACACCCCGATGACCAGGTCGGGCTTGGTTTTATCGTCGGTTTTCAATTCGGCGATCGGTTCTGGCTTTAACGGGGCCGCCGCCAAGGCCATCGGCGGCACCGGTGGCGCAGTGACCTCTTTACTCACCGGCCCATAAAAATTAATGGAATTCTCCGCCGTAAGAGAGATGGCATCGCCGAACATCGTGATATCGCCATTGGGGGCCATGCGGAAGCCGCCGCCGCTTTGCTCGAAGGTGATGGTGCCCTGCCCGTCCCCTTCGATGGTGATGGCTCCGTCAGCCTGGATGGTGAGGCTGCCGCTGTCGATGTGGATGACGGCATCCTGCTCCCGGACCTGGATGCGGGTGTTTTCACTGATGTCGAGATGTAGATCCTGACCGGAGGTCATTTCGATGTTTTTGCCGGCTTCCATCTGGATGTTGTTGCCAGCACTGACCTCGCCGTCGGTGGCGGCCTGGTGGTGTACTTCCTGTTTGGTGGTGGTGGTGCTGTGGCGATTCTCAATCTGCTGAAGGCGGTCGTTACCGATGGTTTCGGTCAGGGTATCGCCGGATTGGGTGGCGATGGTCTTTTTGGCATAACATTCAAGGGCCCCTTGGGTGCTGACCAGATTGACCCGGTGGCCAAGGACATCGGCGTTGAGATGCAACATATTGTGCCCGGCAAAGGTGCACAGGCTGATGGCGGATTTATCCCGCCAGTCGTCCATGGTCAGGTCGTTGCCGCCAGGGGTGAGCAGCCGGTTCTGATGGGCGTTTTCGGCGGTGACCACCGAACGGTTGGCGGGGTTGGCCAGGGTGCCGGCAAGCATCGGCCGGTCGGGGTCGTTGTTGAGGCAGCTGATCAGTACTTCGTTGTCGTCGTGCAGCGGCAGGCGCCAGCCAACGGGCATGGCTTCGCTGGGGCTGGCGTAGGGCTGCAGACGTCGCACCGAGGCAGAGGCTTCGGCATGGGCAGCCTGGTTGCTGTCGGGGTACTGGCGATAGCGGTAGCGCCCGGCCTGGTCGAGCTCGGGGATCGGCTGGCGGCTTTCGATGCGGGCGCTGAAGATTAACGGAAGATCGTGCACAGGCTGGATCTCGGGGCGCCAGGGTGTTTCCCGGCGGATGAGAGTGGCGGTGTTGGTGTAGGGGCAATCGGCTTGGCCGCCCTGACCGACCCCGACCCCCAGTCCGCCATATTGTCGGGACTGGTGCTCGACGGCGGTGATCAGGTAATCGCCGCTGAGATATTCGCTATAGCCGCTGGTATCGAGGCGGATCAGGGCCCCCACCCGCAGATCGGCGGCGTGACTGCTTATCTTAAGGGTATGCCGGATGCAATCGGCACGCTGGGCGCGGACCAGGGCCTCGTGCCTAGCCTCTTCTTCGCTGGCGACGCCGCTGCCGAAGCTGACACTGTGAGTATTCGCAGCGGTGGCATTTTGTTGGGTTGTGGCACGCTCGGCCAGCAGGGGATGCTCTAGGGCGTTTTCGTGCACGTCGTGTACCCAGTACCGGCCAGAAACCAATTCGGCCCGGTCTTCGATACTCAGCATACCGACCTTGAAGGCACTGTCCCCCTCGGTCTCCAAGCCGGCTCCGGGCAGATAGGTCAACACCTCTCGATCTAACATCGGGCAGTGGTTGGTGGTGTCGGCAATGTGCAGAATTTCGGCGGCTTTTTCGGCATCGGACCAAACAAACAGACCCTGACGGCCAGTCAACCGCAGCAAAAATTCGAGGTCGTTCTCTTGAGCCTGCAGGGTGGAGGGGCGCAAAGGATATTCCTGAGCCAGTCCAAAACGCAGCGTGCTTTCGGCTAGGCCGTTGCGACACAGAGTCTGGCGCAGGATACCGGGCAGGGTTTCGGACAGGATCAGGCGGCTGTCGGTGCGTTGTTGCAGCAGCACCAGCGACGACTCGATGGTAAACTGCAGAATCACTTGCCCATCGGCCAGGTGAGCTTCAACCTCGGCGCCGCTCAGCACCCCGTTGACTCGCCGTTCGAAGCCATCGGGCGCGATCATGCTTAATG
>JABXKU010000047.1 GCA_013619105.1 Desulfuromonadales bacterium | reverse complement strand
TGAAACTTGACCACCTGTTCAGGAAATTAGGCGTGGATCTCATGCGCTTCGCCATTGAAAAAGAAATTTTCATCAAGGGCCTATCCCGAATTCAAGGGATAGTAGAAAAAAAGAATACGATCCCGATTCTCGCTAATGTTCTAATTGAAGCCGTTGACGGAGAAATTCAGCTAACGGCCACCGATTTAGAAGTCGGCATGAAAGCCAGTTATCCAGCAACCGTTACTTCCCCGGGCAAAATAACCGTATCCGCTAAAAAACTTTATGAAATAATAAAGGAACTTCCAGAGCAAGAGATCGATTTCAATGCCAAAGAAAATTGCTGGATTGAAATTCGTTGCGGTAAGACTTTTTTCAACATAGTCGGCCTATCCGCAGAAGAATTCCCTTATTTCCCCCATTTTCAAAAAGAACAATTTGTCAGCGTCGATGGTACCCTGCTAAAAGAGATGATAGACAAGACCCTTTTCTCCATTTCTACAGACGAAAGCAAATACAATCTCAACGGTATCTATTTTCGCCCAGTGGAAATTGAAGGAAAGTCCCTGTTACGCCTGGTGGCAACTGACGGACACCGCCTATCGCTTATTCAGAAACCTTTGGATGTTAGCCATATCGAACAATTATCCAAAGGGGTAATCTTCCCTCGTAAAGGTATTTTCGAGCTTAAAAAAATGGCGGAAGAGAATGACGGTGAACTAATGATCGGCTTTTTCGATAACAATGCTGTCATTCAGAAAAATCAAACCGTTGTCATTATGCGTCTGGTCGATGGAGAGTTTCCTGATTACAATCGGGTGATTCCACAAAATAACAATTTAACGGCTATTATCCCTCGTGAATCCTTTCTCCATGCTTTGCGCCGCATGTCGATTCTCTCCAGCGAAAAATCAAAAGGAGTGAAAATCGAAATTAAGGAAAATTTTCTTGAGATGTCTTCGTCCAATCCCGAGTTTGGTGATGCTCGTGAGGATATCGAAATAGAGTATCAGGGAGAAGAAATCAGCGTAGGTTTCAACGCTCGTTATCTGATCGATATTCTTAATTCTCAAAATGATGAAAAAATACGGCTGTCTTTACGCGATAAACTCTCTCCTGGGTTGATCACTCCCTGTGAAAACCAGGAATATCTCGCTGTGATCATGCCCATGAGGCTCTAAATCTCGAAGGAGCAGGGAATAAATCCCTGTTAATAGCTGTTTCATGTATCTTCGTCGTCTAGTCCTGCATAATTTTCGCAATTTGGAACAAGCCGAAGTGCTTCCGGATAAACGTTTTAATGTTTTATGGGGCGCTAATGCACAGGGAAAAACCAATATTCTGGAGAGTATCTATCTTCTCGGCCATCTAAAAAGCTTTCGCGGTTCGCCCGGCAGTGAAATGATTCGTCGACAGATGACAGCGGGGCGAGTGCTTGGCGAGGTGATGCGCGGCGGAGTCTTGACCACCATTGAATTGACCTTTAAAGGAAAACAGAAAAGCGCTCGGATTAATGGTAAACCGGTCTCTAACAGCTCTGAATTTTTAGGACTATTCCCGACTATTCTGTTTTCTCCGGAAGAGGTGGGCTTGGCCAGAGGCTACCCTGCCGGCCGTCGGGCTCTGCTTGATCGGGCTATTTTTCAAGCTGATCCTCCTTTTTTAAACCGAGCTCGTGCCTATCAGCGGTGTTTACAGCAGCGCAATCAACTACTCAAGGAGGGCTGTGATACGGCTCAGTTGACTCCCTGGAATGAAAACCTTATTCTGACCGGCGCTCGTCTTCGGCTGGATAGGATCGGTTATTTGCAACGGCTGGTACCGCAATTGCGCGAGATATATAAGCAGATCACGGCCGGTCGAGAAGAAGCAGATTTGCACTATCCGACCCGGGCGGGCACAGAAGACGAGCTGCGGGAAGTATTTCGTAAAGAATTGGAACAAGTCGCAGTGCAAGAAAAGCGTCTAGGGCGGACCTTGGCAGGCCCTCATCGGGATGATCCCTATTTTCTGGTGGGAGGTCATTCCTTGCGGCAGTATGGTTCCCAGGGGCAGCAACGGTCATTTATGTTGGCTTTTAAAACAGCCCAAATTATTGATCTTGAACAAAAAATAGGTCATCAACCGGTATTATTGCTGGATGATATGACCGGCGAACTTGATCGCCAGCGGCAGGAATTCTTTTTTACGTTTTTACGCAGCCGGCAGGGGCAGGTTTTTGTCACCGCTACCGAACTGCAGGCATTGTGCAACAAGGGGTTCGACGACGTCAGGTCCTTTTGCGTTAGCGAAGGCAACCTGCAGGGTGACGTTTGTCATTAAGCATGAGGAATCTATGACGCAAATGGAAAACAACGATTACGGTGCCGACAGCATCAAGGTTCTTGAAGGGTTGTCCGCTGTTCGTAAACGGCCGGCCATGTATATTGGCTCGACAAGTACTCAGGGCCTTCATCATCTGGTCTATGAGGTGGTGGATAACTCCATCGACGAAAGTCTCGCCGGTCACTGTGATAAGGTCGAGGTAATCATTCATATTGATGGCTCGATCACAGTCGAAGATAACGGTCGTGGTATCCCGGTCGATATGCATTCCACGCAGAAAAAGTCGGCGGCTGAGGTAGTTATGACCGTCCTGCATGCCGGGGGCAAGTTCGATAGCGACTCCTACAAGGTATCCGGTGGTTTGCATGGGGTGGGCATCTCGGTGGTCAATGCTCTATCTGAGCGGTTGGAGCTGGAAATCCGTCGTAATGGCCGAAAGTATCGACAGACCTACCGACGGGGAGTCCCTGAGGAATCGTTGTTGGAAGAAGGGGAGACTGCTAAGCGCGGCACCAAAATAACCTTCTGGCCCGACGGTGAAATTTTCGAGACTACTGAATTTTCTTTTGAGGTGCTGTCCCAACGATTGCGAGAATTGGCTTTTCTCAACGGTGGGGTAACAATCCTTATTTCGGATGAACGTAGCGAAAAACAACACACCTTCCTTTACGAAGGGGGCATCGTTTCCTTTGTTGAGTACCTCAACCGAGCCAAGACTCCCCTTCATCCCGACCCAATCTTTATCAAAGGTGAGCGAGGAGGGGTGGATATTGAGATAGCCATCCAATACAACGATGGCTACGACGAAAAGGTTTTCACCTTCGCCAATAATATCAATACCCACGAAGGGGGAACGCATCTTTTCGGTTTTAAGGCGGGTCTGACCCGAACCATGAACAGTTACGCCACCGCCAATAATTTGCTCAAGAATGTCAAGGCCTCGGTCTCTGGCGACGATTTGCGCGAGGGTATGGCTGCCGTTATTTCGGTCAAGGTTCCCGATCCTCAGTTCGAGGGCCAGACCAAGACCAAACTCGGTAATTCGGAAATCAAGGGTTATGTCGAGTCGATGGTCAACGAAAAATTGGCGGTCTATCTCGAGGAAAATCCTCAGGTGGCCCGTAAGATTTTGGAAAAGGGCATCGAGGCAGCTCGGGCTCGAGAGGCGGCCCGTAAGGCTCGCGATCTGACTCGACGCAAAGGGGCACTTGACGGTTTATCCCTGCCGGGCAAGTTGGCTGACTGCCAGGAGAAGGACCCGGCCCTATGTGAAATATACCTGGTCGAGGGCGACAGCGCCGGCGGCAGCGCAAAACAGGGTCGCGATCGGCGGTTTCAGGCTATTTTGCCCCTGAAGGGTAAAATACTCAATGTGGAGAAGGCCCGCTTCGACAAGATGCTGACCTCCAACGAAATACGCACTCTGATCACCGCCATGGGCACTGGTATCGGCAGAGATGATTTTAATGTCGAAAAGGCTCGCTATCATCGCATCATAATCATGACCGACGCCGACGTGGATGGTTCCCATATTCGTACTTTGCTGCTGACCTTCTTCTTTCGGCAGATGCCTGAAATCATTGATCGTGGTTTCCTCTATATTGCTCAACCCCCTCTCTACAAAGCCAAAAAGGGTAAGTCCGAGATTTACCTCAAGGATGAGGACGCACTTCTCGATCACCTGCTGAATTTGGGGGTGGATAACATGACCGTGCAGATGGAGAAGCGAGATAAGGTGTTGCGCGGTAAGCAGATCATCCCGACCCTGCGTAATATCATCGAATACAACCGCCTGTTTGACAAGCTCGTCAATAAGGGGGTGAACAGCGAGGTACTGCGGATTTTTGTTGAAGGACGAGTTGCCAACGGTTTTGCTGATCTGCTCGATCTGCAGCCGCTGGTCGAGACCTTGCGAACCACTGAGCCGAAGGCCACCTTTGAATTATTGCAGGATCCACAGCGTATTCTGTTTACCTTCGGTAATATCCGTTCCCGTATCGACAAACCGGTGTTGGAAACCCTTTCTTCCCACGAGTATCGCTTGCTGCTGCAGGCTCACCGTTTGGTGGCCGATGTCTGCTGTGACGAAAAGGCTTTCATCTCTAAAGATGGGGTAGAAGAGGGCACCGTGACCAATCGACAGGACCTGCTCAATTACTTTCTGGCCCGGGCCCGCAAGGGGATTTACATTCAGCGTTACAAGGGGCTGGGTGAGATGAATCCCGACCAGCTGTGGGAGACAACGATGGACCCGGACAAGCGGATTTTGCTTCAGGTTAAGGTTGAGGACGCGGTGGAAGCCAACGAGATATTCACCGTGCTGATGGGGGATCAGGTCGAACCCCGCCGCGAGTTTATCGAGAACAACGCTCTTAACGTCGCCAATCTCGACGTTTAAGGAACGGGCGTAGGAATAGACTATTTACGGGGTTCTCTAGTGAACCCCCGGAGGATTTGGATGCTTTCGGAACAGAACAAGGTTAGCGTCAATATCGAAGACGAGATGCGTAAGTCCTATATGGACTATGCCATGAGTGTCATTATAGGCCGGGCTTTGCCCGACATCCGCGACGGTCTGAAGCCGGTGCATCGACGGGTGTTGTTCGCCATGAGCGAGCTGAATAATGATTATAACAAGCCCTATAAGAAGTCGGCCCGTGTGGTCGGTGATGTCATTGGTAAGTATCACCCCCATGGCGACACCGCTGTGTACGACACCATCGTCCGTATGGCTCAGGAATTTTCCATGCGTTATCCCTTGGTCGACGGCCAGGGAAACTTCGGTTCTGTTGATGGCGATTCAGCCGCTGCCATGCGTTACACCGAGGTGCGCATGGATCGTCTGGCCCATGAATTGCTGACCGACCTGGATAAAGAAACAGTCGATTTCGGCGAGAACTACGATGGCTCTCTGGAAGAACCGTTGGTGTTGCCTTGCAAATTTCCTAATTTGCTGATTAACGGCTCGGAAGGGATCGCCGTCGGCATGGCGACCAAGATACCGCCTCACAATCTCGGCGAGGTCATCGACGGTCTGATCGCGGTCATCGATGATCCGACTCTGACCTTTGAGGAATTGATAAATCTGATCCCTGGACCAGATTTTCCCACAGCCGGGTTCATTCTCGGTCGAGAAGAAATTCACCGGGCCTACCGCACCGGCCGCGGCATCATTAAGATGCGGGCCCGGGCCCTAGTGGAAAAGGACCGCCGCACCGGCCGTGAAAAGATAGTGGTTACGGAATTACCTTTTCAGGTCAATAAGGCGCGCTTGATCGAAAAAATCGCCGATCTGATCAAGGACAAGAAGATCGAGGGGATCTCCGATCTGCGGGACGAATCGGACCGGGACGGGATTCGCGTGGTGGTCGAGTTGAAAAGGGACGTCATCCCCGAGGTGACCCTCAATCAGCTTTACAAGATGACCGCCATGCAGTCGTCTTTCGGTATCATCATGCTGGCCATCGTCTCCGGCCAGCCGCGGGTTCTGGCTCTGCGCGAGGTGTTGGATCGCTTTGTGGATCACCGTAAAGAGATCGTCACTCGGCGGTGTATCTTTGAGCTGAAAAAAGCCGAAGCTCGTGCTCACATCCTCGAAGGCCTGAAGATCGCCCTGGAGAATCTCGACGAGGTGATCACCATCATCAAGAGCTCAAAGAATCCGGCGGAGGCCAAGCAGCGCCTCATCGACCGCTTCTCTTTTAGCGCTTTGCAGACCCAGGCTATTCTCGATATGCGCTTGCATCGCCTGACCGGTCTTGAGCAGGAGAAGATAATTGCCGAATATCTGGAAATAATGGCCCAGATCGCTCGTCTCAAGGAGATTCTGGCCAGCGAGGTGGAAATCCTCAATATCATCAAGCAAGAACTGCTTGATATCCGTGAGCGATTCGGCAATGCACGCCGCACTGAAATCATCGAAAAGACCGGCGAGCTTTCTTTGGAAGACCTCATCACCGATGAGGAGATGGTCGTGACCGTCTCGCACACCGGTTATATCAAGCGTAACCCTGTCTCGCTTTATCGTGCTCAACGGCGTGGCGGCAAGGGCAAGACCGGCATGCGCCCCAAGGAAGAGGATTTCGTCGAACAGCTGTTCATCGCTTCGACTCATTCCTATATTCTTATTTTCACTGATTTAGGTAAGGTTTACTGGCTCAAGGTACATGAGATTCCCCAGGGCGGCCGGACTGCTCGTGGCAAGGCGATTGTCAACCTGCTGCAAGTGGCTAGTGGCGAAAACATCACCTCGATCCTGCCGGTTAAGGAGTTCAGCGAGGGTAAGTTCATCATTACCGCTACTGAAAATGGCATCGTCAAAAAGACCGATCTGATGGCCTATTCCAACCCTCGCGCCGGCGGCATCATTGCCTTAACCATCGACGAAGGGGATCGTCTGGTTTCGACCCGACTGTCCGATGGCTCTATGGATGTATTGCTGGCCAGCCGTAACGGTAAGGCGATTCGCTTTGCCGAAAAGGATGTGCGGTCCATGGGACGTACTTCCCGTGGCGTGCGGGGCATGCAGTTCGAAGGCGAGGATCGGTTGATCGGTATGGAAGTGGTTTCCGATGTGACCTCTGCTACTTTGGTGACTATCACCGAAAACGGTTACGGCAAGCGCACCAATCTAGATGAGTACCGCTTGCAGGGGCGAGGTGGCAGGGGTACCATCACTATCAAAACCTCCGATCGCAATGGCCATGTGGTCGATATCAAACTGATCAATGAAGATTTCGATCTGATGTTCATCACCGACCGTGGCAAGGTGCTGCGCACCGGGGTCTGTGATCTGTCCATTATCGGTCGCAACACGCAAGGGGTTCGGTTGATGGTCCTCGAAAACGAGGAACGGATCGTCGCGGTCGCCAAACTGGCCGAAAAGGATGAGGCCGATGGAGATACAGAAACTGCAGAAGACGATTTTGATGGAGGAGAAGAAGCGCCGGAAGAAGAATAAAGGACGCTTTCAACTTCTGCTGGCACTGAGTGCGGCGTTATTGTTGATAATAGCTGCAGCAGGGTTATACCATTGGAACTTAAACCGTATTCCGCAACGTCAATTTGATCGTGGCGAAGCCTTTTTATTGCGGGGAGAGTACAGTCGAGCTTACAGTAAATTCCGTCATCTGTATGAGCATCATCCTCGATTTAAGTTTGCGCCGCAGGCGCTGTTGCTAGCCGGTGAAATCTTGCAGTTTAACCTTAATCAGGATCGTGAAGCGCTGCTGGCTTATTTGCTGGTGGAGCGGTATTATCCTGGACACGAGACAGAGCGCAAAGCCCAGCGCCGTGCTGCGGATATCTACAAATACCGACTGGGCGAATATGGTCGGGCGTTAACCGGCTATCAAAAGTTGCTCGATGGCGGCAGTGTTGACGGTGAGGGGTTGCAGTATGAGATCGCCGACACTTACTTTAGACAAAACAATTTTGAACAGGCACGCATCGAATTTGAAAGTCTGTTAAAAACTTATCCGCACAGCGAGAGTATCGCTGAAGTCTTGTTTCGTATCGCTTCAACCTGTGCCCTGGAAGGGGACCAGGAAGAGGCGGCCTTTGTTTATCGGCGAGTGGCAGAAGAATACCCGGACAGTCCGTTCTGTCTAGAAGCGCTGTACGGATTAGCGGTGGTTAAAGAAGAGAGGGGCGAGCTGCAGGCTGCTCTAACTCTGCTTCTGGAGTTGCAAGGCCGTTACCGGGACCCGGAAATATTGCAGAAAAGAATAAAGCAAGTGCGGCAGCGGATGCATATAAAACGCAAGGCCACTTGAGGGGAGAAAATCTATGAATATCGGTGTAATCGGCGCAGGAAGCTGGGGCACAGCACTGGCGGACCTGCTGGCTAAACAGGGTCATTCGGTCACGCTATGGGCCTATGAGAAGGACCTGGTCGAACGGATGCGGCGGTCGCACATGAACGACCTCTATCTGCCTAGTTTCACCCTCGATGCCAAGCTTGCCTTTACCAGTGATCTCGCTGAGGCGGTAGTAGGTCGCGAGATGTTGCTATTGGTTTCGCCTTCTCAGGTATTACGCTCGGTGCTGCAGGCGGCAGAGCCGCACATCGCTGCCGACACCCTATTAGTTTCCGCCGCCAAGGGTATTGAAAACAACACCCTGATGATCATGTCGGAGATTATAGAAGAAGTACTGCCGGCAGAGAAGTGTCGGCGGGTGGCCTACCTGTCTGGACCGACCTTTGCTCGGGAGGTGGCTGCCGAGATACCAACAGTCCTGACCGTGGCTGCCGCCTCGAACGATGTGGCCCATTTGGTTCAGGAACTGTTTAGCTGTGAGTATTTTCGCCTCTACCGCCAAGATGACGTCATCGGTGTGGAGCTGGGTGGCGCACTGAAGAACGTTATTGCTCTGGCGGCAGGAGTCTGTGATGGCCTCGGTTATGGCTATAACACCCGGGCAGCGGTGATTACTCGCGGTCTTGAAGAGATGGCTCGTATTGGTCTGGCCAAGGGTGCCAGGCGCGCCACTTTTTCCGGTCTGGCCGGGATGGGAGACCTCGTTTTGACCTGCACGGGGGATCTGTCCCGTAACCGCACCGTCGGTTTAGAAATCGGCCGAGGTCGCAAACTGGAAGAAATTCTTAACGGGATGAAGATGGTGGCCGAAGGGGTTCAAACTACCCTCTCGGCTTATCAGCTCGCGCAAAAGCTCGGGGTTGAGGTGCCTATCATTGAGCAGATGTACCTGATTCTCAACAAAGATAAAGATCCGCGTACGGCCGTGCGGGATCTGATGCATCGAGAGCTAAAAGCGGAGTTTTCCTGATAACTAGCGGCCATGTCCGAGGTACTGGCGGTGAAAGCGATTCGGGTCATGACATACCATGTCCACCGCTGCCGCGGAGGGGATGGCCAAACCGAGCCCGAGCGTATCGTCGAGGTTATACAGCAGGTAGCGCCTGATCTGGTTGCCCTGCAGGATATAAACAGCGCCGAGGATCGCTGCCAGTTAACCTATCTAGCGGCTCAACTCGGTATGCAGAGTTTCGGCCAGAGTCGTGTCGGCGGTAGCGCCTTCCTGTCCTTCGTGCCCCTCAAAGGGGTGCAGGAGTATCGTCTGGCTAAAGGGGGCACCTGCCAGCGGGCCGATGTCGATTTAGCAGGCCAGCGTTTCTACCTGTACAACCTTCGTCTCGATACAGGATTTTACCAATACAGACAGCAGATCCGTACCCTGTTCGGCCCAGATCTGCTCGGTCGTCATAGTACCCAATGCCCGCAACTGGTGATCGGTGATTTTGCCGACCCTCTGGCCGCGGCGTTGCTCGTTAACTGGCCAGGGACCCTGCGGCGTACGCCGACACCTTTTTGGAGTGCCACCTATCCGGCCCGCTTTCCGCTGTTTGGTCGTGACCGGGGCTACCTACGGGGCGGCCTGCGCATCCTCGACTGTACCGTTCTGCATAGCTCGCTAGCGCGAGAAGCTTCTACCCATCTGCCAGTTACTTTCACTGTGCAGATGGCCGATCCTCGGCACTATCTGCGCCTTGATGGATTGAAAAATCGCCGCATGGAGATCGCCCCGGGATAGAAAAACGCCAAAGTCTCTACTCCGCCTGTGCATAACCCTGTGTACAGAGTTGATAAGTCGCCTTTCTCATTAAATCACCTCAGCCAAGCAGATCCATTGGTAGACCCGCCATGCGCAAAAAAGACGCCAGAATTCTCGAACAATTGTATCAACTCTATCCTGATGCTCACTGTGCCCTGCGTTACGATAACCCCTTTCAGCTGTTGATCGCGACTATTCTCTCCGCCCAGTGTACCGATGTGCGGGTTAATAAGGTCACCGAAGGACTTTTTCTTAAATATCCCAGTGTACAGGCCCTGGCCCAAGCGGATTTATCAACCCTGGAAGAGGATGTTCACTCGACGGGGTTTTATCGCAATAAAGCCAAGAGCCTACTCGGCTGCGCACAGATGTTATTGCGCGAGCACGACGGTCAGGTACCGAAAACCCTTTCTGAACTCGTCCGGTTGCCGGGTGTCGGGCGAAAAACGGCCAATGTGGTCCTTGGTAACGTTTTCGGTATCCCCGGAATGGTGGTCGATACCCATGTCAAGCGTCTGTCTCGGCGCTTTGCCTGGACCGATCAGCAGGACCCGGAAAAGATAGAAGGGGACCTTTGTAAACTGCTACCCCGAAAACATTGGGTGCAGGCTGCTCATTTACTAATATTCCATGGTCGACAACTCTGTAAGGCTCCGATTCCCCTCTGTTCTCAATGTCCGTTGTTGAAGGATTGCCCGCAGCGGGGTGTTGACCGGGCCAATTAGTTTTCATCCGGAACCTTCAAACTCAAATTAGTGGTGAGATGATAAAACAAAAGCGCCGGCCTTTTAGGCCGGCGCTTTTGTTTTCCTAGGGATAATCCAGGTAAGATCAGAGCTCTTCCAGGTCGAGCTTGAAAAAGTCCTGGGCGTTTGGCTGCTTATCTTCTAGGGCATAATGGGTCGGTGCCGTGCCGGGGGAGAATGCTTCGATAAATACTTCCGAGCCGTCCTCCGGAGTTAGCAGTCCGGTATCAGGATCGATGGGACGAAATTCAATACCGTCCGGGACGGGAAAGTTTTGACGAGGCAGATCCTTGAGCGCCACTTTCATGAACTCTACCCAGGCTGGGGCTGCTGCGCGGGAGCCGGTCTCTTTTTTTCCCAGAGAACGTTCCTGATCGTAGCCTACCCAAGAAACAGCAATCAATTGTGGTACATAGCCGGCAAACCAGGCATCCTTTTGGTCATTGGTGGTGCCAGTTTTTGCGGCTACTGGCCGGCCCAGGGCTTTAGCGCGAAAACCGGTCCCGTTTTGTACCACGCTCTCCATTAGGTTGGTGACCAGATAGGCCGTGTCCGGTGAAATAACTCTCTCGGAAGGGTTACGAATCAGTTGTTGCTGGTCATCTTCTCCTTCGGGAAAATCGGCCGGGTCGACCGATTCCAATACCTTTCCGTTGCGATCGACCACCCGAGAAATATAATTGGGGGTTAAGCGAACTCCGCCATTGGCAAAGACACTGTAGGCCGTTGCCAACTCTAACGGGGAGATGGCTGAAGAGCCGAGGGCCAGGGTCAGGTCGGCTGCAAGGGGCGATTGGATGCCGAGCTTTTTGGCATAGCCGATGGCATAACGAACGCCGATATCCTGCAGAATCTTGATGGTAACTATATTGTATGAGTGGGCCAGGGCCCGGCGTATAGAGGTCGGCCCAGAAAAGGATCCCCGGTAATTTTTAGGTTTCCATTCCTTCTCTTGTCCCTGTTTCCCCTTTTCTTTATAGATCAGAGGGGTGTCGAGAACAATCGTTGCCGGTGTGTAGCCTTTGTCTAGAGCTGCGGCATAAATGAGGGGCTTGAAGGCCGAGCCGGGAAGGCGTTTGGCTTGAATGGCGCGATTGAATTGGCTCTGAGTGAAATCGTAGCCACCAACCATGGCCTTGACCTCGCCGGAGCGGGGATCTAGGGCCACTAGAGCCGCCTGCGCTTTGGGCTCCTGCGCGAGAGCCAACCCGAGTTTTTCATCTTTTAGGGAGCGAACCACCTCGACCAGTAATACCGAGCCAATGGGCAGCTGGACTCGTTTCTTATTGCTGTTGATTTTCACCGGTTGGCCCTGGGACAACACCTGGAGGTTTCCGGCCCAAGCGATTTCTTTGCGGGGGATAAGGCCGGTAAAAGAGCCGATTCGTATCACCAGCTCCTTCTTGGTACCTTTAATCAGAACCCCTTCGAGACGTTCGCTGACCGGTGGCGCCTCGGGCCAGGTGGCGGCCTGTTCGGTAAGAAACGCCTCCTGCTCCTGTTGATTCAAAGTCCGCAGCGGACCACGATAGCCTTGGCGACGGTCATGACGGCGCAGATTATTTCGCACTGCTTGTTGCGCGGCCTGCTGCATCGCCAGATTCATGGTGGTGTGAACTTCCAGACCACCGTTGAGGGTCTGGTCGCTGCCGAAAGTCTGTTCCAGGTAGCGGCGCACCTGCTCGGTAAAATAGGCGGCGCCGGGGACCTGGGGTTGGCTGCGAGGGTGAATCATAAGTTTTTCGGTCAGGGCCTTGGCGGCGGCCTCTTCGGCAATATAGTTCTCGGCAACCATCCGCTCCAACACATAGCGCTGGCGGTCCTTGGCCCGCTGCAGGTGACGATAGGGCGAATAACGGCTCGGCGCCTGGGGCAAACCTGCTAAAATAGAGCATTCGGCCAAGGTAAGGTCCTCAACATTCTTGGCAAAATAGTTCTCCGCCGCCGCCTGAACTCCATAGGCACCGTGGCCTAGATAGATCTGATTAAGGTAGAGATAAAGGATCTCTTCTTTGGTCAGGTGTTGTTCCATGCGCCAGGCCAGGATCGCTTCTTTGAACTTGCGGGAAAACTTCCGCTCTGGTGTCAGTAGCAGGCTCTTAGCGACCTGTTGGGTGATGGTCGATCCGCCTTGAACGACACCTCCGGCGCGAATATTTTTCAGAGCTGCTCGGACAATGGAGCCAACATCGACACCCTGATGATGAAAAAACTTGGAGTCTTCCGCCGAAACAAAAGCTTCAATCAACTGTCTCGGCATACTTGAGACCGGCACCAGGATGCGGCGCTCACGATACAGTTCAGCAATTAATGATCCGTCGTCACCAAGAATGCGGGTGACGACAGGTGGTCTGTAATCGGCCAGGGTTTCGACCTTGGGCAGGCGGGCCGAAACATACAGGTAGGCGCCGAGCAGGCAGAGAATCATGCTGCCCAGCAGCCCCGCGGCAATCAGCAGCAGTATGCGTAATAACTTAGAAAGGGACATGGAAATATGGGTACTCCTTGGAATTAAAAGTAGTTGTTTTATAGCATAATTGAGCCATTGGATAAATCCTTTTGCCAGGACAAGAGGATTGACTTTGTTTGGGGGCTATGTTACCCAAACAAGAACAGGTCGCGAGGAGGCTGAATGGTGATCAACAGGCAGGGATATCGTCGTCCAGCGGCAGCGCGTAGCATGAATGCGGCGGCCAGGATCTGCGCCGTCCGTCGTTTTGCTGCCTGATACTCGATACCGTTAAACAGTCAGTAAGGCCATGGGCGCGTTGAGCTCGTGGTCTTTTTTGTTTCGGAGTGCTGTTTCGCTGTTGCGGGCAGATCCGTCATCAGAAGGAGATAGGCAAGAATGCGCAACAATATCGTTCATATCGGGGCTGGAGAGCTGGTCTATGAAATTCGTGCCATCGTCGAGATTGCCGATAAGCTGCAGCAGATGGGCATTAAGACCAACATGGAGAATATAGGTGATCCCATTGCCAAGGGCGAAAAAATCCCCCAATGGATGAAGGAAGTTGTTGCCGACCTGGTCATGCAGGACTCTTCCTACGGCTATAGCCCGACTCGCGGCGTATTGGAAACTCGCCAGTTTCTGGCCGAGCGGACCAACCGCCGGGGCAAGACCCAGATCACCGCCGACGACATCATGTTTTTCAACGGCCTTGGTGATGCGATTCAGAAGGTCTACGGTTTTCTGCGCCGCGAAGCGCGCATCATCGGCCCGACACCCACCTACTCGACCCACTCTTCCGCCGAAGCTGCCCATGCCGGGACCAGCCCGATCTCCTATCGTCTCGACCCGGACAATAACTGGTATCCAGACCTGGACGACTTGCGCCTGTCCGTTAAATACAACCCGAGCATCTCCGGCATTCTCATCATTAATCCGGATAATCCCACCGGTGCCGTCTATCCAGAACGTATTCTGCAGGAGATGATCGCCATTGCCCGCGAATACGACTTGTTCATCATCTGCGATGAGGTCTACCACAATATCGTCTATAATGGCGCTTCGACCAAGCCGCTTTCCGACATCATCGGTGAAGTTCCGGCGCTGGCTCTTAAAGGTATTAGTAAGGAAGTGCCTTGGCCTGGTGCCCGCTGCGGTTGGATGGAGGTCTACAATGCCGATAAGGACCCGGTGTTTCAGCAGTATGTGAAGAGCATCCTCGATGCCAAGATGGTAGAGGTCTGTTCCACCACTCTGCCGCAAAAGGCTATTCCGCGTCTACTGAGTCATCCCGAGTATCCGATCTATCTGAAAGAACGCAAAGACCGCTACGAAAGGTTTTCAAATATCGCCGTTGAAATACTGCAAAAGGTTCCCGGCATCAAGGTCAACCGGACCAACGGCGCTTTCTACATGAGTGTGGTATTTAAAAAAGGCCACCTGAGTGACCGCCAGAGCCTGCCTATCGAGATCGACGAGGTGCGTACTCTGGTCGAGGGTTTGGTGGGCGAGCCGAAGGTCGCTCTCGACAAACGTTTTGTCTATTATCTGCTGGCATCCACCGGTATCTGCGTGGTGCCTCTGTCCTCCTTCTGCACCACGGAACAGGGCATTCGCATTACCCTTCTTGAAAGGGACGAACAGGAATTTAGGCGCATTTTCCAGACCCTTGGCGAAAGCATAACAGCTTATCTAAACAGCTGATCTGGGCACAAGGAGTCTGCCACCTTACGATGAGCCGACTGCAAAAGCGTCTGATTAGCCCAGATTTCCGTCTAGGCCCGTCAAGTCCGACAGGCTCCTAGCGGTAGACCTGGAGGTGTAACTCGTCTATATTGATAGTCTTGAACCAGGGGCTTAGAACTCTTTTCTGAACCAGTGGTTTGGCGCGTTGACGGATTGATATAAATAAGTGTGCTAGTGGGACCGCTTTGGGTGGGGGGTTGTGGAAGAGTACAGCGAATTCATGATGGGGCAGTTTTTGCCCGTAGCACTGTCTACCCTGCAGTTTGAGCGGGCCGCGCCCTGCGATCTTTATCGCTGTGTTCGTGACGAACAGTATGTCTTTTTTGCCAAAAAGGGGGTGTTGTTCGATCGCGCAGCGCGGGATCGCGTCGTTGCCGGCGACGCCAGTCAGCTTTATATTCGTGAAGAAGAGAGAGCCCTCTACCATACTTATCTGAAAGAGACTCTGGTCTCTATTGTCAACGACCCGACGGTGTCCTCTGAAAAAAAGGCCGAAGCGGTACATAGTTCCTGCCTGCAGACCCTGCAGCGAACCTTTGAAGAGCCACGGGCTGCCTTTCTTGTTCAAGCCTGCGAAATTCTAGAACCCACGGTCAACCTAATTGTCTCTGACGTTGAAGCGAGCAGGCATCTGATTCGGCTTACGACCTACGATCACAGTACCTATGTCCATTCAACCAATGTCGGTATTTTCAGTATAGCCCTGGCGCGCATTCTGTTTAGTGGCGACAACCAGCACGATATGCAGGCCTTGGGAGCTGGGTTTTTCCTGCACGATCTAGGCAAATGTAAAATCCCCATCGAAATTCTCAATAAGCCGGGCATGCTGACTGACGGGGAGCGGGAGATTGTTCAGCGTCATGTCCTCGATGGCTATCAGATGGTGGAGAGCAGCGGCCTGATGACTGATGAGGCACGGACCATTATTCTCCAGCACCACGAACGGGACGACGGCAGGGGCTACCCCAATCAGAAGAGTGCCGAAGAGATTCACCCCTATGCCCGGATTTGCCGGCTGGCCGACATTTACGAGGCTCTGACTGTGGATCGTCCCTATCACAATAGCCGATCCTCCTTCGAGGCCCTCAAATTCATGAAAGAACATGTGGTGAGCGGTCCGGACGAAGAACTTTTTGCTGGTTTCGTCAAACTCTTTATGGTTTGAAAGCCGCCCTGCTGATGGAACTCGAAGAGTGCCGAGGGGGAATTTCAGTTTGACTTCCCATAACCGCTATGATACCTAAAGTGGGTTGTTTACACTTTTGGTAAGTGGTTGAAAAAATAGAGGTGGAATCGATGGCAGAAGATCGACGGCAGTTGTATAAATCGTTGGGATTTCTGTCCAGTCTGGGAATCTCCATGGTCGCCGCAACCATCATCGGTCTAGCCTTCGGATACTACTTGGACCAGTGGCTTGGAACCTCCCCCTGGTTGACGATGCTGTTTCTTGCTTTTGGTATCGCCGCCGGGTTTCGCAATCTCTTCGTGCTTAGCAATCGGGAGTTGAAACGTCAGCAGCGAGAGGACGAGAAAAATGACGCCGTTGACTGATGACCATCTGCCGGCCTTGATTTGCCGCCGCAATTGGCTTCTTTGGCTCGGGTTAACCGCTGCCAGCTTATTATGGAAGTCGAAGACGGTCTTCTTTGGCGTCGCTGTGGGTGGGCTGGTTTCCATCGGTGGTTTTTACTGGTTACGCTGGTCGCTGATCAATCTTTTGGCGTCCGCCGGACAGAATAAATCAGGCGGCTATCTGGTCTCCGTGTTGTTGCGGTTACTGGTAGTGGCGGGGCTATTGTTTCTTATGATTGGGCCAGCGCAGGTGTCTCCGCCGGCCTTGGCGGTCGGCCTTTCGGTGGTGGTGTTGAATATTCTGGGGGTAACTCTGGAGCGAATTATTAAAGGCAGGATCTGTATATCATGACTCATCCTTTTCTATTTTTACAGTGGCTGGTTGAGCGACTGAAATTCGGTTATACACCGGAGCAGTTGGCCGACTATGGTTATTTTAATCACGTTACCTACGCTTGGGCCACCATGGCTATTCTGATCCTGGCCGGGTTCCTTGCGTCCAGGCGTCTGCAAAAGCACCCCGAGGGCCTGCAGAACTTTATGGAGGTGGTTCTCGAACAGATCGAACGACTCATCGGGGAAACCATGGGTCCCAAGGGCCGCACCTATTTCCCGATGATTGCCACCCTGTCTTTGTTTATCCTTGTTTCCAACCTGATCGCTCTGGTACCAGGCTTTATGCCACCGACAGCCAACCTTAACACCAATGCGGCTCTGGCTCTATCGGTGTTCGCCATGACCCATGTCATTGGCTTTAAAGAACACGGCCTGTCATATATCAAACAATTTACCGGTCCCATCTGGTGGCTGGTGCCCCTGATGTTACCGATTGAGATCATAGGCCATCTTGCCAGACCCGTCTCCCTCACATTGCGTCTGTTCGGCAATATGTACGGCCACGAGATTGTACTGATGATCTTTTTGTCCCTGGCACCGGCGTTTTTGCCGATCCCGATGATGTTTATGGGCATACTGGTTGCTTTTATTCAGGCGTATGTATTTACTCTGCTGTCTATGATTTATTTTTCCGGTGCGCTGGAAGAAGCCCATTGATCCCCAAAGGGAAGGTTGACGGTCCGAGATCGGACCGGAGCAATAGTGTTGTCACATTAATTGAAAAGGAGTAGCAAGCATGGATTACTTTACTTGGTGTGTTATTACCGCGGGATTTGGTATGGCTTTGGGTGTCGTCCCAACCGCCCTCAGCCAGGGGATGGCTATCAAGAGCGCCCTGGACGGCGTGGCCCGTAACCCCGGAGCCAGCGGCAAGATTTTGACCACAATGCTGATCGGCTTGGCGATGATCGAGTCCCTGGCCATTTATGTTTTTGTTGTGGCCATGATTATCTTGTTCGCCAACCCTTTCACCGATATTATTGTAGGTGCTGCTGTTCACTAACAGGCTTGCTCATAATGAATACCACGGGGTGAATCCGCAACAGGATTCACCCCGTTTTTTTATGTGCCAAGCCGTGCTCAGCAGCCTCTGAGGCCTCCTACATTTGCTCGTCGGTGGTGTTATAATCAAAAGAGAACCTGTGGACACCGAAATAGGGAGGCAAGTATGCAAAAAGACGTCAGAAAGTTTGGTAACAGTGACAAACGAGGGCGCGTCAATACAAGCAACGATCCTTATCGCGAACAAGCCGGTTTGCCGGAACCTGCCCTTTGTTTGGAATGTGGCGCCATCTATCGTAAAAAACGCTGGTTTTTCGATGCCGAAGAAGCGGCCCAACTGAAGGTGAGTGATGTCACCCGGCGGGTGGTTTGCCCCGGTTGCCGCAAAATCAATGATCGTTACGCCGAAGGATTTGTTGCTTTGCACGGTGCCTATCTATGGCAGCATGAAGCGGAAATTCGCAACATGATTCGCAATGAAGAGCATAAGGCCATGGCTAAAAACCCCTTGGGGCGGATCATCAGCATGGAACGCTCGGCGGATGATATGCTCATCGAAACCACTGAAGAAAAGCTCGCTGAACATCTTGGTCGGGCATTGCATAAGGCTCATCAGGGTGAAATCAAGGTCACCTGGACCAATGACCATGCGGTCTGTCGTGTGGATTGGCGTAGAGATGCCTGATTTGATGGGGTCGCAAGATTCGGCCCTAGGTGATTACCGGTTGCTGGAACATACGGCTGATATGGGCATCGAGGCATGGGCTGATACTCTCGATGCCCTTTTTATTGGAGCCGCCCGGGGGCTGCAGGAGGTTCTTTTCGGTCAAGATGATTTAATGGAAGGCCAGCAGTCGCTGCAGGTCCAGCTACAAGCCGGCAATGAAGAAGAGTTGTTGGTCGCCTGGCTTGGGGAGATTCTATTTTTTGTCGAACAGCGGGGGTTTTGTCCCGCGTTGTTTCACATTGAAGAGATAGGACCGCACAGTTTAAAGGGGTCGGTGGTAGGCCGATATCAGCAGCAAGATTGTAGGCCGCTACGTGAAGTGAAGGCTGTTACTTATCACCTTCTTCGCGTGTTTCATCAGCAGAGTGGTTGGCAGGCGCGGGTTTATCTCGATCTGTGACCGATTGAAAGCGAGAACAGATGGTAGTCAAGGTTGAAAAAATAGACGAATGTCGCTGGCGGATCCCCCGTGCAGGGGCCATGCGCACCGACGGCCTGATCTATGCCAGCCAGCAGATGATGGCGGTGTTGCAGCGGGAGCAGGCTTTGGAGCAGGTGCGCAACGTGGCCACCCTGCCTGGCATTGTCGGCCCTTCCCTGGCGATGCCGGATATTCACTGGGGTTACGGCTTTCCCATTGGCGGCGTGGCCGCCTTCGACGCGGAGACGGGAGTGGTCTCCCCTGGTGGGGTCGGTTACGATATCAACTGCGGGGTGCGGCTGATGCGTTCCAATCTGACAGTAACCGATGTGCGGCCGCACCTTGAGTCCCTGGCTGATAAGCTTTTTCGGCGGATTCCCTCCGGGGTCGGTTCAAATCGCCGGGATTTTCGCCTGAATCTGGACGAAGAACGCCAAGTATTGCAGCAGGGAGCCCGCTGGGTGGTGGAACGCGGTCTCGGAACAGACGAGGACCTCAATCACATCGAGGCCGGTGGTTGTATCGAGGGGGCCGACCCGGCGTATCTTTCAAATAGAGCCCTAGAGCGGGGCCGTGACCAGCTCGGTACCCTCGGCTCCGGCAACCATTTTATCGAGGTTCAGCAGGTTGATAAAATTCACGACCCGGTTGCTGCCCAGGTGCTGGGTCTGTTTCCAGGCCAAGTCACCGTAACAATTCACACCGGCAGCCGCGGCCTCGGCTATCAAGTCTGCGACGATTATTTGCGGGTGATGCTGAGGGCGGCGGCTAAATACGGTATCACTCTGCCCGATCGCCAACTCTGTTGTGCACCGCTGAGCAGTCCCGAAGCTCAACAATATCTGGCGGCTATGGCCTGCGCGGCCAATTATGCCTTTGCCAATCGGCAAGTGATCACAGCTTCGGTGCGTCAAGCTTTCGAAGAGGTGCTGGGTACCAGTGCCGAAGCCCTGCAATTGTCCCTTATCTATGATGTCTGTCACAACATCGCTAAATGGGAACAGCACGAAGTCGACGGTCGGATGCGCCGCCTCTGTGTGCACCGCAAAGGAGCGACAAGGGCCTTTCCTCCCGGTCACGCCGAGATTCCCGCATGCTATCGTTCCATCGGTCAACCGGTACTGGTTCCCGGTGATATGGGCCGTTACTCCTACGTGTTGGTTGGCACTGCTGACGCCATGAGTGAAACCTTCGGCTCCATCTGTCATGGGGCCGGCCGGGTTCTGTCCCGACAGGCGGCCAAGAAAGTCGCTCGGGGCCGCAATATTATCGGGGAAATGGCTGATAAGGGAATTCTGCTGCGGGCTGCCGGACGAGCCACGGTGGCGGAAGAAATCAGCGAAGCCTATAAGGACGTGACCGAGGTGGTGGGCGTGGTGCAGCAGGCCGGTATCGGTCGCATCGTGGCGCGGTTGCGGCCGCTGGCAGTGATCAAGGGCTGATGGCTAAGCAAAAAGTCCGCCCTTCTGCGTTACGGTGCTTTTTCAAGACCTCGACATACTGATGTATGCCTTCGTCCCTGAAAAAGCACCAAGCCTTGAAGGACGAAAGTTTTGCTTAGCCATTGGTTAGGGGCGATTCGTGAGCAAAGGAAGGCAGAGATGAAGGTTTTTGTCACCGGTGGCACCGGGTTTGTCGGTCGCGAGGTAGTTCGGCAGTTGCTGGCCGCCGGACACCAGCCGGTCTGCCTGGTGCGGCCTGGCTCCGAGGATAAGTTACCCCGCGGCCAAGGGATGCAGGTGCGGTTTGGCGATATAACTGATTCAGGCTCGCTGGAGGGGGCTCTGCAAGGCTGCGAAGCGGTGATTCATCTGGTGGGTATTATTCGCGAAAGTCCTGCTCGCGGGGTATCCTTCGATCACCTGCATCGTCAGGGCACCGCCCATATGGTGGCGGCTGCCGAGGCCCAAGGGGTGCAACGTTTTATCCACATGAGCGCCAACGGTGTCACAGAGGCTGTCGTGACCGGTTACTACCGCAGCAAATGGCAGGCAGAACAGCTTCTGCGTGGCAGCACTTTCCGCTGGACCATTTTTCGTCCCTCGATCATCTATGGTGCCGAAGACGATTTCTGTAACCGGCTGGCGAAGCTGATTCGATGGCTGCCCTTGGTCCCCGTGGTAGGTGACGGTCGTTACCGCATGGCGCCAGTCGCGGTGGAAGATGTTGCCGCAGGGTTTGTGGCTGCCCTGAGGGAGTCGACCAGCGAAGGGCGGATCTATCCCGTCTGCGGACGGGAATGTTTCACATTTAACGAATTGCTCGATCACATTGGCCGCGCCCTGGGACGGTCTCGTGTGTGTAAGGTTCACTCTCCCTTGTTTTTGGTCAAGCCGTTGGTTTCCTATCTGCAAAACCTGCCCGGATTTCCTTTGACCAGTGACCAGCTAACTATGCTGCTGGCTGGAAATGTCTGTGATCCGCAACATTGGATAAAGGATTTTTGTATTGAGTCGCGGCCCTTTGCCGAGACTATTTTTCGGCAGTTTCAGGGTGTGTCTCGTTGAACCTTTGATTTTGGGAGGCTTTTCCCCAACCTTTTAACTTCGCCGGTCCTGCAGCGACATTGCATATGCGTTATGGGTTTAAAACCCAATAGCCCCTTCGATTAATGTTGGGAAGGGAAGCGGACCGAGAGTTTTAACGAAGAGCTTTCGGAAGAGGGGCCGCGCAAAGAAATTACTGTCGTTGTGGGGTAGCATTAGGATGGTTAGCCATCTCCTTACCTGCGTGACAGCATGCTCCACGCAGTGGCAAGGCATTTTTTGCTTCCTTTTTGTTGCCGCTTGGATAAAAAGGAAGGCGTCTGGCGGGACGCGACCCGCCGGTGTTGTTTTTGTTTGGGATTGGCTGAAACCTGCAACCGTTTAACTTCGCCGGTCCCGGCCGGCAGCCGGGTTACTTTCTTTACTAGTCTAAAGAAAGTAACCAAAGAAAGGACAGATTGGCTGTCGCCGGACTTCTGTCG
>JABXKU010000046.1 GCA_013619105.1 Desulfuromonadales bacterium | reverse complement strand
GAATTTGAGAGCGAATAGCAGGGCTATTTGGCGAAAATTGTCGAGAATATGGGCCGATCAGGTGATTTTACAGTCGGCTCATGGTAAGCCCAACAGTCTCCTAGATATAGTACATGAATTTATGGTTAGATTCGCGCTTGAGTCCCATGGCCTGACCACGTTCGCAGAGGCTTTTGAGGGTCAGACTTGAAAAATAATCATTAAGCAGGGCGGTTGCTTCGTGCCAAATTGTCTGGGTGACACAGTGGCCGTTGAATTCACAGCTTGGGGTGCCTTCTTCTTCTTTTTCTTTACACGTGCAGTTGACCAGCAGGGTATCGCCTTCGGCCGCCTGAACAATATCTTGAACGGTGATTTCTTCCGGGCGCTTCGCCAGAAAGTAGCCACCCTGGGGGCCTTTTTTACTTTTAATGATATCTGCTTTTTTGAAACTTTGAAAAATCTGCTCCAGGTAGCGCGGGGAGATATTTTGTCGACGAGATATTTCCTTAACCTGAATTGGTAAATTGCCAGCATTGTAGGCCATATCGAACAGGGCTCGTAGTCCGTAACGGCTCTTGGTGGAAAGTCTCACATCAGGCTCCTCTTGGTAGGTTGATCTTGATAAATACCATAAAGCAATGGATCTTACAATGGTTTGATTGGTAGCTGCTTTGTGGGGTTAGGGTGCAACAATGCACAACTAACCCCTAAAAAAGTGCGGATTTAAGGTGCTTAGCACAGCGGGGCCGACAAAGGCGGCCCCGCTGTGCCTGTTGAGGAAAAATAAATATGGATGGCCAGGGCTGAAACGTCTTGCTTAGCTGGCCTGCTTATTTGCTGAGTCTCCTCTTCCGGTGCCTACATCGCGGCCGATGGAACGGATTCGACCATGCATACAGGCTCGGCAGTCTGCTGCCGTTTCATCAATACAGGCTTTGGCAGGATAAATTTCATATAATGCTCGGTATTTCTTTGGGGTCAGGTTGGGCATTACCACGTTGGCGCCGCGAGATAGGCCGAGTTCGCGCCCCGTCGGGGTATTGAGAGTGGCCAGGGCCGAGGTGGCCGGAATGTTGGCCTTCGGGCAGATAATACGGGCAAGGGCCATAGCCTTGTAGGTCATCAACTCGGTGTTGGGGACCTGATTGGGCGATATGATCGACTCAGCCTTAGCGGCCTGTCCAAGCATGGTCTCGTGGTGGGCAATAAAAGGACCCACCCCGATCATGTCAAGATTTAGAGAGCAAAACATTTCTATGTCGTTGGCCAGATCCTCGAAGGTCTGGCCGGGGATGCCCAGCATAACTCCGCTGCCAACCTCGTAACCCAGTTCGCCGATAACCTTCAATAACTCAATGCGGTTGCTTTCACTACCCGGGCGGGCAGGGTGGATGCGTTGGTAGAGTGTTTCGTTAGAGGTTTCGAAACGGAGCAGGTAACGGTCAGCCCCGGCCTGGCGCCACAGGGTCAGTTCCTCGCGGCTTCGTTCGCCAAGGCTGAGAGTTACCGCTAGGGAAGTTTCCTGTTTAATACGGCGAATCAATTGTGCTATCCACTCCACATCCAGCGACAAGTCCTCTCCCGATTGCAGTACAACGGTGCCGTACTTGTAGTCTGCGCCTTCCAGTACACAGGCCATGATCTCTTCTTCAGACATCTGGTAACGCTCAATTTTTCGATTGCCTGCTCGTAGCCCGCAATAGTGACAGTCACGAGAACAGTGGTTCGAAAATTCAAGCAGACCTCGTAAGTGCACGTTGTTTCCGACGTTTTCTTTTCTTACCTGGTCGGCTTGCTGCCATAAGGCCTGCAATCTTTCCTCATCATCTGTTTTCAGCCATTCAAGAATTTCTTTACGCTCCATTGGATTTCCTTCCTTTTGTGTTCTGGCTTGCCATTAACGGGAGGGGGATTACCTTTTTTTACGTAATCTAGAGTACAAAATACATAAACCACACCAGAAGAGTCAACAAAAATATCAGAACGCAAAGAAAAGCCGCAATTATTTTGCCGTTGCTGTTGCCTGAAAATTCAGGCCTTGCAAAGTTTTCTCGATAGATTAAGCTTATCCTAAGGTGTGTTTTTAGTGGTCAGAAGGGTCGTGGTGTAAAATAAAACTTGACAAGAACGGTCAATAACAAAAATAATAAACACGTAAACAAGTCGGACATATGCCAGGGGATGGTGGATTGTCCATGGAATATCCTTTGTGGGTGATCATAATGAGGAGATAGACATGACGGTGACGGTTAAGTTATTTGCCACCTTTCGTAAGGGGCGCTTTGACGAGTCTCAACGGGAGTATGCTGAGCTAACAACTGTCGGTGATGTGATCAAGGACCTGGCGCTGCCCAACCATAAGTTGGGGGCTATATTGATCAACACCTTCCATGCCGGTAAGGGTTTGCCCCTGAGCGAAGGAGATACTCTGTCCTTTTTTCCACTAGTGGGAGGAGAATGTCGATGAGCGCATTGGAAGAGTTTTTTGCTGCTGAGGCGTCAGGGGATCTTGTTCCCTGGAAAAGTCAGGTTCTTGCTGCCGATATGTTTTCCATGACTCTGGGAGAAGTGGAAGAGGCGATGCTGAAAGCCGGCTGGCTGCCGGGGCGTTACCAACGCAACCGCCAGATGCTTAGCACAGCACAGCAACATACGCTGTTTCGCAGTTGTGTCGCGGTGATCGGTTGTGGGGGTCTCGGAGGCTACGTTATCGAGCAGTTGGCACGGCTTGGGGTGGGTCGCATCATCGCTATCGATCCCGATACTTTTGAAGAACACAATCTTAATCGGCAGATTCTGTCTTCGCCTCGGCTGCTCGGACATTCCAAAGCATTGACGGCTAAGGCTCGAGTCAACGATATCAACCCGGCAGTGACCTTGGTAGCTGTTGAAAAGGCCTTCGATGGGGATAACGGACCCGCTCTGGTTGCGGATGCCGACGTGGTGGTCGATGCGGTGGATAATGTTGCCGCGCGTAAGGCGTTGGATGTTGTCTGTCGTGATTTGGGCATACCCCTGGTACACGGAGCGATTGCCGGATGGTACGGCCATGTAAGTACTCAGTTCCCCGGGGATAACATCATTGAAAAACTTTACGGCCATACCGATGACAGTCCGGGCGTCGAGAGCCAGCTGGGTAACCCGTCCTTTACACCGGGGGCGGCCGCCAGCTTCCAAGTGGCTGAGGTATGCAAGATTATCAGCGGCGAAGGGGAGCTGCTACGCCATCGAAAACTGCATATAGATCTGTTGGCCATGGAGACGGAAGACGTGCCGTTCTGAGCCAGACACTTTCCGCCGCGATCGATAATAAAAATAACTCTATCTATTTATCCGTCACATAAGGGGACCATATCATGAGCGATTCACCAAACTATCGGGCCGAAACGCTGGCTCTGCATGCCGGTCAGGAAGTCGATCCGACGACTAAATCCAGAGCCGTACCTATCTATCAGACAACGTCTTACGTCTTTGACGATGCCGACCATGCCGCGCGACTCTTCGGCCTGAAAGAATTCGGCAACATCTATACTCGGCTGATGAATCCGACTACCGACGTTTTGGAAAAGCGCGTCGCCGCCCTGGAAGGCGGGGTGGCCGCTCTGGCGGTGGCCTCCGGTCAGTCGGCCATCACCCTGGCTCTGTTAACCTTGGCCCATGCCGGTGACGAGATTGTGGCTTCGACTAGTCTCTATGGTGGTACCTACAGTTTGTTTCGTTACACCCTGCCACAGCTGGGGGTAACGGTGCGTTTTGTCGATCCCAGCGATCCGGAGAATTTTCGCGGTGCAATCAACGACAAGACTCGGGCGGTCTTTGCTGAAACACTCGGTAATCCGAAATTAGATACTTTGGATATAGCGGCGGTGGCCGCCATTGCCCATGAAAATAACGTGCCCTTGGTGATTGATAATACCGTTGCATCGCCTTTTCTGGTTAACCCTCTGGCTCATGGCGCCGACATTGTCGTCCATTCGGCGACTAAATTCATCGGCGGTCACGGCACCTCTATCGGGGGTGTGATCGTCTCCGGCGGTGATTTCGATTGGGGCAACGGCAAGTTTCCGCAACTGTCGGAGCCCGATCCTAGTTATCACGGCATCAATTTTGTTGAAGCCTTAGGTAACCTGGCTTACATCATCAAGGTTCGGGTTCAGTTATTGCGCGACGTCGGTCCGGCTCTTAGTCCCTTTAACGCGTTTCAGTTTTTGCAGGGCCTCGAGACGCTGCACCTGCGCATGGAGCGACACAGTGAGAATGCTTTGAAAGTTGCCCAGTATCTACAGAACCATCCGAAGGTGGGCTGGGTGAACTATCCAGGATTGCCTGATCACCCATCTTACGAAATCGCAAAAAAGACCTTCAAATATGGTCATTACAGTGCGGTTCTCGGCTTTGGTATCAAGGACGGCGGCATCGACGAAGGCAAACGCTTTATTGACAAGCTGCAGCTTCATTCGCTGCTGGCCAATATAGGAGATGCCAAATCGCTGGTTATTCATCCGGCTTCGACAACCCATCAGCAGCTGTCTGCGGAGGAACAACTGGCCAGTGGAGTCACCCCCGATTTTATTCGTCTTTCCGTCGGTCTCGAGCATATAGACGATATTATTGCCGACCTTGAGCAAGCACTGAAGCAGATTTGATTTTATGGAGCATGAAAATATACGATAGTGTCACCGAGCTCATCGGGGGAACGCCACTGGTCCGCCTCGGCACCATCAACAGCGCAGGATGCGGTGAGATTCTGGCTAAACTGGAATATTTCAATCCCGGCGGCAGCGTTAAGGATCGTATCGGGTTGAGTATGATTGAGGACGCCGAGACCCGTGGTGTCCTCAAAAAGGGCTCGGTGATCATTGAGCCGACCAGCGGCAACACGGGGATTGCACTGGCACTGGTCGCTGCGGCCCGAGGTTATAAGCTGATCCTGACGATGCCCGAGTCGATGAGTATTGAACGGCGTAACTTGTTGCAGCAATACGGCGCCACCGTGGTGTTGACCCCCAGGGCCAAGGGTATGACCGGTGCCATTAAAGAAGCCGGGGATTTGGCTGCCAAGACGCCCAACGCAGTGCTTCTACAGCAATTTAATAATGCGGCTAATCCGGAGGCACATCGTCGGACCACCGCTGAAGAGATCTGGGCGGATACCGATGGTCAGGTCGATATGATCGTCGCTGGCGTTGGTACGGGCGGCACCATTACCGGCATTGGCGAGGTCCTGAAAGAGCGCAAACCTCAGCTGCGCATGGTGGCGGTGGAGCCTGTCGAATCGGCGATTCTGTCCGGTGGATTGCCGGGTCAGCATAAATTGCAGGGTATCGGTGCTGGTTTTGTACCGGAGGTTCTCAATCAAGAGATTGTCGATGAGGTGGTCACTGTTGCTGCAGAGGAGGCGTTTGCCACCGCTCGAGATCTGGCCCGAATGGAGGGACTGCTGGTCGGTATCTCCGCCGGAGCTGCGGTCCATGCCGCTTTGCAATTGGCGAGACGGGAAGAAATGAAGGGTAAGCGGATTGTGGTGATTCTGCCCGATACCGGCGAACGCTATTTGTCGACGGAACTGTTTGGATAGTGACTTTGATTTCTCCCAGTCCCGAGGACAAGGGGCTGGGAGGTTGAACCAATGGGAGTTGTAAATAGATCATTGAATTCATGGTAAATAACACCTGTCCCCTGTTGTAAACCCGACCGCTGAGGTATAGAATAAGTTTAAGTCTGGTAGATAACTGTCTTCGCCTTCACAGGGTAAGAGAAATGCTGACAAGGGTTTTCACATTGCTGCTGCTTGTGACGCTATTCTTCCCCGGCGGCGTATTTGGTGCCTTCGCGCACCGCTGTCAGCCTACGGACCAGTTGTCACGGGTTTCCTGCTGCCAGGGAGCAAAAAGCAAGCAGCTTGTTCAGTCACCTTACAGGCAGCTGTCCCATCGATGCGATATCGACCTGATGGCATCCGGGCAGCAACTGGCGACCACTGGGCAAAAGAACCTTATCGATGATGCTCAGTCGACTGATGACGTTCTGTACGTTCCTTGCTCACTCCATCCCTTCGAATCCTTGCGCACACTCATTTCTATTGGTCTGCATCTCCATCCTTCTGGGAATGGGCCCCCCGCTTTCCTCCGCAACTGCTCCTTTCTTATTTGATCCATCCCCATCTCTGCTTTAGCTACTGAAGGAAAGGCTGCGTTTTGCGGTCGGTCTCTTTTAGGCTCGGGCTTTTTCCCCCTGATAGCTGTACGTGACCTGGTAGGTGTAAAGTCCAAGCCACGCAAAGGGTAAACTCTACCCTCACTGCATTCAGCAGGGTCTCTGATAATGATAATCTATTGTTAAGGATGAACCTATTGGCCAAGTATCTAAGATCGTTTTGCTTTATTTCAATCTGGCGATAGATTCGGCTGTTATAATGGGGGAAGTGTATTTGTCCTGAACGCACTGGGGGAGGAAAAACATGAAGTTAAACCGTGATTGGATCATTGGACCGCTGGTGGCTTTGTTGATGGTGTTGAACGGCGCGCAGGCCATGGCAAGGGACAACGATTTATCTCAGCCAGTAGCGGCTAAGAATAGCAGTGGCCAATTATCCTCTCTGGTTGCAGAAGCACTGACCAACAACCCGGTTCTGAAATCGGCCGAAGCACGGTGGGAAATGGCCAAGCACCAAATTATCCCCGCTCGCAGTCTGGATGATCCACGGCTGAGTTTTTCTCTGTCGAACTATCCCATTGACGATCTCTCCGGCGATGTGACACCGATGACCGGTAAGGAAATTCAACTATCCCAGAAGTTTCCTTTCCCCGGCAAACTGGCGGCCAAGGAAGCGATGGCTGAACAACAGGCGGCCTGGTATCGAGGGGGCTACGAAGACGCCAGAGGGCAACTGGTGCAGCAGGTCAAGGATGCTTGGTATCGGCTCTATTTTCAACAGCGGGCCATCGACATCACCCGGCAGAACATCACCCTGGTTAAAGAGTTTATTCGTCTGACGGAAACCCGCTATGCCGTCGGCACCGGCCTGCAACAGGACGTGCTCAAGGCCCAGGTGGAGCGCTCCAAGCTGCAGGATAAGCTGTTTAATCTGCAGCAGCAGCGCACCACGGTTCAGGCCGATCTCAACCAGCTGCTCAACCGACCAACTGCTGCACCGCTAGAAACGCCTGAGAAACTGACCATGACCTTGGTTGAATCGAGCCTGCAGTCGTTGATGGATATTTCCCGCACCCAGCGGCCTCTGTTCGGCGCTTATCAAGCGATGATCGATCGTTATCAGGCGCAGCACAAACTGGCCAGGCTCAACCACTATCCGGACTTCAACCTGTTTGCTAGCTATCGCCAGCGGGAAGAGGTGGCGGGAGACCCGGCCGAGGGTAGTGACTTTGTCAGCGCCGGCATTAGTATTAACCTGCCCCTGTGGCAGGGGAAGAGAAGGGCCGAAGTATCCGAGGCGGATTCCGCAGTGCGCATGGCCCGCAGCCAATTGGATAATTTTCGCAACCGGGTCGATTTTGTCATTGCCGACCAATATGCTCAGATGGAAAAGAACCGTAATCTGGTGGAGTTGTTCCAAAACGGGATCATTCCTCAGGCCGAACAGAGTTTCGAGGCCGGGCTGTCTGCTTATCAGGTAGGCGATGCTGATTTTCTGAACCTGCTCGACAGTTTGACGACCGTGTATCGTTACCAGATCGATTACCATCGCGCTCTAAGCGACCATGAGCGGAGTGTTGCAAAACTGGAGGCGGCGGTGGGACTGGTGTTTGATGAAGAAGGGCAGGCGACACTTATACAACAATGACGGCGTCGCAAAAAGTCCGCCCTCCGGCGTTACGGCGTTTTTTCAGGACCTCGACATACGAGATGTATGCCTTCGCCCCTGAAAAAACACCAGGCCTTGTAGGACGAAATTTTTGCTTAGCCATCCTATGAGTTTTTGCGGACGCATCAACAATGACGGTTCAATTTCTTTGAACCTCTTATGTGGAATGATCACAAAACAGGAATAACGACATGCGACCTAACTTAAAATTCTTGCTGAGTATATGCATCGTTCTCCTGGTGCTAGCTAGCGGGTTTATCTGGTATCTGCTGCACCAGCCTGGCTCATTGATGGAGCATGCTGGACACGATCATCCGGCCGCGGACATCAAAATGACCCAGCAGCAATACACCTGCGGTATGCATCCGATGATCATTACCGACGAACCGGGAAATTGTCCGATCTGCAGCATGGCTCTGACCCCGGTCAAGGCAGGCACCACCGGGCAATCCACATCTGCGACCACTGCAGGGGAACGCAAGGTCAAATACTGGGCGGCTCCTATGGATCCTACTTATATTCGTAACGAACCGGGCAAGTCGCCCATGGGCATGGACCTAGTGCCGGTTTATGAGGACCAGGCAGCCAGCGGCTCGACCATCTCTATCGATCCGGTGACCGCCCAGAATATGGGGGTGCGCACGGCTCTGGTGGAGAGGCGTGACCTGCACCGCCTGATTCGCACCGTCGGCACCGTCGATTACGACGAGCCGAAGGTGACCTCCATCAATGCCAAAGTAGATGGCTGGATCGAAAAACTGTACGTCGCTGAAACCGGGCAGATGGTGAAGAAGGGCCAGCCCTTGCTGGAACTCTACAGTCCCAAACTGGTTTCGGCCCAGCAGGAGTATTTGTTGGCTTTACGCAACCGGTCCGCCCTCAAGGATAGCTCCTTTGTGGAGATCTCTGCTGGTGGTGAGAGGCTGCTGGCAGCGGCCCGACAGCGACTGCGTTATTGGGATATCAGCGACCGGCAGATCCTTCAGCTGGAGAAAACAGGTCAGGTGCGCAAGACCCTGACCCTCTATGCGCCCTATCAAGGGGTGGTGACCATGAAAATGGCCATGCTCGGTCAGTTTATCAAGGCCGGTCAGGAACTGTTTCAGCTCGGGGATATCTCCCGGGTCTGGGTCTATGCCGATATTTATGAGTACGAGCTGCCCTGGATCAAGGTCGGACAGCAGGCCGAGGTGATGTTGCCTTTTATTGGAGGCAAAACCCTTAGCGCCAAAATCAGTACCATCTATCCCTATGTCGAACCCAAGACGCGTACGGTTAAAGCGCGACTGGAATTCGCTAATCCCGGTTTTGAACTGAAACCCGACATGTATGTCAACGTGCGAATCAAGGCCCACGAGGTCCAAGGTGTGTTGGCAGTGCCCGGGGAAGCTGTGCTCCATTCCGGGGAGAAACAGACCGTGTTTGTCTCTCTGGGTGACGGCAAATTCGAGCCAAGGGAGGTAAAGGCCGGCGTGCAGGATCAGGAAGGCTTTATCGAAATAACTCAGGGGGTGTTGGAAGGTGAGTTGGTTGTGACCAGCGCCCAGTTCCTGTTCGATTCGGAGAGCAAGCTGCGCGAGGCGATCCAGAAGATGCTGGAACCTAAGAAGTCCGAGCAAGTAGCGGTTGATAGCCATGATGGGCATGATATGTCAGAGGAAGATTTAGAAGCATTGTTTGAATAGCTGCTATTTATTCGTAGTTTCTTGCTAAAGGAAACGGGCCGCGGACTATTGACCAAGGACAGGTCTTAATATGCTTGAAAAAATAATCGAATTGTCGATTCGCAATAAGTTCATGGTGGCGCTACTGACGGTATTTGTCATTGTCGCGGGTCTCTACGCCCTGAAGAACACCCCCCTCGACGCCATTCCCGACCTGTCGGATGTGCAGGTCATCGTCTTTACCGAGTATCCGGGACAGGCGCCACAGGTGGTCGAGGATCAGGTGACCTATCCGTTAACTACCCAGATGCTGGCGGTGCCCCAGGCCAAGGTGGTGCGGGGCTACTCTTTCTTCGGCTACAGCTTCGTCTACGTGATCTTCGAAGACGGCACCGATCTCTATTGGGCTCGTTCGCGGGTGCTGGAATATCTCAACTACGCCTCTGGCAAGCTGCCGCAGGGGGTGACGCCGAGTCTTGGCCCGGACGCCACCGGGGTCGGCTGGATCTATGAATATGTGCTGGAGAGTGATCGCCACGATTTGCAGCAATTGCGTTCCATTCAAGACTGGTTTCTACGTTATGAGCTGACCGCCGTGAAGGGGGTATCCGAGGTGGCCAGCATCGGCGGTTATATCAAGCAGTATCAGGTGGCGGTGGATCCCGACCGGCTGCTCGCTTATCACATCACCATTCCCCAGATCAAAAAGGCCATCCAGCGTAGCAATAATGACGTCGGCGGGCGGGTGGTGGAGATGGCCGAAACTGAGTTCATGGTGCGGGGGCCGGGTTACATTCAGTCGACCGAAGATCTAGAACGGGTGGTCGTCGGTAGCGACCGCCAGGGGACGCCGATTCTGCTGCGGGACCTGGCCCAGGTGCGCATCGGACCGGAAATGCGCCGCGGCCTGGCGGAACTGGACGGGCAGGGCGAGACAGTGGGCGGCATCGTGGTGATGCGCTTCGGCGAAAACGCCTTGAAAACCATCGAGAATGTTAAACAAAAGCTCGAGGACCTGCAGGCCGGTCTGCCGGAAGGGGTGCGGATCAGAGCCGTTTACGATCGCTCAGGGCTTATTGAGCGGGCCGTCGATACCCTTAAAGAAAAGCTGATCGAAGAGAGTATCGTGGTGGCCCTGATCACCGCCCTGTTCCTGTTTCACCTGCCGAGCGCGCTGGTGGCAATTTTTACCCTGCCAGTGGCGATTCTTATGGCTTTTATCATCATGGGGGCGCAGGGGATCAACGCCAACATCATGAGCCTGGGGGGCATCGCCATCGCCATAGGCGCCATGATCGACGCTGCCATCATCATGATCGAGAACGCTCATAAGCATATCGAGCGGGCTCCTGCCGACAAACCTCGTGCCGAGGTCATTCTTGAATCGGCCAAGGAGGTGGGGCCGACCCTGTTCTATTCCCTGCTGGTGATAACCGTCTCCTTTGTGCCGGTCTTTACCCTGCAAGGGCAATCAGGCCGGCTGTTTCAGCCCCTGGCCTATACCAAGACCTACGCTATGGCCGCAGCCGCCCTGTTGTCGGTAACCATCGTGCCGGTGCTGATGGTTTGGTTCATTCGCGGCAAAGTTAAAGCTGAAGCGGCCAATCCGGTGAACCGTTTTCTGATTCGCGTCTACCATCCCCTGGTGAATATGGTGCTCAAGTGGCGCAAGGTCACCTTGTTGGTGGCTTTGCTGGCCATGCTCTCTATCGCCTGGCCGCTGTCGCAGATGGGCAGCGAGTTTATGCCGCCCCTGTACGAGGGGGATTTGCTTTACATGCCGACCACCTTGCCGGGGATCTCCATTACCAAGGCCAGAGAACTGCTGCAGCAGACCGACCGGATCATTCGGCAATTCCCCGAGGTGGAGCAGGTTTTTGGCAAGGTCGGTCGCGCCGAAACGGCCACCGATCCGGCCCCCCTGTCGATGATCGAGACGACCATCACACTCAAACCGGAAGATGAGTGGAGGAAAGTAGCGGTGGCGCGGTTCTACAGTGGCTGGCCCGATTGGAGCGAATGGTCGAAGAAGCCTCTGCGCTGGGTCTGGCCGGAAGAAAAGACCATTACGGTGCCGCAGTTGACGGAAAAGCTCAATGAGGCCATTCAGTTTCCTGGCCTGACCAACGCCTGGACCATGCCCATCAAGACCCGCATCGATATGCTCTCCACCGGCATCAAGACCCCGGTGGGCATCAAGCTCATGGGCCCCGATTTGCAAACCCTGAGTGATCTTGGCATACAGGTCGAGGCCTTGGTAAAAACCTTGCCCGGGACGTTGAGCGCCTTTTCTGAGCGGGTAGTGGGAGGGAACTATCTCGATTTCGTCATCGATCGGGACCAGGCGGCCCGTTACGGTCTAAATGTCGGCGACGTGCAGGACATCATTCAAAGCGCCATCGGTGGCATGAACGTGACTCAGACCGTTGAAGGCCTGGAACGCTATCCGGTCAATATCCGCTACTTGCATGATTACCGCAATGATCTGCCTGCCTTGAAAAGGGTGCTGATCCCCATCGCCGAGGGTAAACATATTCCCATCGGTCAGATCGCCGAGATCCAGATTCGTAAGGGACCGCCGGCTATCAAGAGCGAGAATGCCCGGCGCACTGCCTGGATTTATATCGACATCAAGGGCATCGATGTTGGCACCTATGTCAAACAGGCCAAGGTGGCGGTGGCAGAAAATATCAGCCTGCCACCGGGATACAGCCTGGTCTGGAGCGGCCAGTACGAGTACATGCAGCAAGCCAAGGAACGCTTCCTGGTCGTCATCCCTCTGACGGTGCTGATCATCTTCCTGATTCTCTACTTGAACACCAAGAGTCTGATCAAGACCGGCATCGTGTTCCTTGCCGTGCCTTTCTCCCTGGTGGGGGCCTTCTGGTTTCTTTACCTGCTCGGCTACGATACTTCGGTGGCGGTCTGGGTCGGGGTCATCGCTCTGGCCGGCCTCGACGCGGAAACCGGGGTGGTGATGCTGCTGTATCTCGATCTGGCCCATAAGTTGTGGGGCGACAACGGCCGCATGCGCACCCGGGGCGACTTGAGGCAGGCGATTCACCACGGCGCGGTGAAACGTATCCGGCCCAAGGTCATGACCATAAGCGTAATCATTGCCGGTCTGCTGCCCATCATGTGGAGTCACGGCGCCGGAGCCGATGTCATGAAGCGGATCGCCGCCCCCATGGTCGGCGGCGTGGTGACCTCGGGGGTCATGGAGTTGATGGTCTATCCGGTCATCTACTATCTGTGGCGCGGCCGGAAGTTGCAAGCAACCCTGGAGCCTACGGCCCAGGGAGAATTGGAAGGATAACCCTGGAGCCTGTCGGACAATGCGGGTCGAAGCGAAATTTTGGATATTTTAGCGAAGATTTTAGATCGTTTGAAGGTTCATAGGTGTAGCTATGGGGCGAAAAGGAGCTGAAATATGAGCCAAATAGTCAAATTTGCAGCCGACTCATGGATAGTCCGACAGACTCCTAATGCCTGCTGAATCGATAACAGGCGACCATCACAGAATACGGAGGACGTAATGAAATTCTCAAAAATCATCTGGACCATAGCCCTTATTGCAGGCGCTGCTCTGTTGGCTACTACGTCGCTGGCTATGGAACACCATTCTGGTCATGACATGTCCGGTGCCATGGACCACGATAATATGCAACCAATGAAAGGCATGGACCACGGTATGGGCCATGGCCAGAGTGAAATGATCATGCTCGGCGAAGAAGTACAAGAGGGGGTTAAGGCGATGGTTCACCTGATGGCCATCGACCCGAAAATCGTGCCCACCGATCATCCGGCCACTCACCATCTGATGGTGATGTTCAGCGATGCCCAAACGGGGCAGGCCATCGACAGCGGCACCGTGGCGGTCAAGATTGGCTCTCCGGATGGTAAGGAGTCAGCGCCTACCCGACTGATGGGCATGCAAGGTCATTTCGGCGCCGATGTGACCCTGGATCAACCGGGTATCTGGCATTTTCGTCTTGCCACCAAGCTGGCCGATGGCAAAGTGCGCAAATATCACGGTCATCACGTGCTGAAGTAGTCTGAAGTTTTACACCGAGCAAAAGAGGTTGCTATGAAAGATCCCGTCTGCGGCATGGATGTTACACCTGAAAAATCCGCCGGACACATGGAATATAAAGGGCAAACCTACCACTTCTGTTCGGAGCATTGCCTGAAGAAATTCAAGCAGCATCCTCAAGGGTTTTTAGGTAAGAAACGTGAAAAAGCTAAAAATGCCAGTATGGGTGATGATCAAAAGGAATATACCTGTCCCATGCACCCGGAGGTGCTGCAAGTCGGCCCGGGCAGTTGCCCCAGTTGTGGCATGGATCTGGAACCGAAAGAAGTGAGCCTTGAGGAAGGGGATAACCCGGAGCTGAGGAACATGACCCGGCGTTTCTGGATCAGTCTGGCGCTAACGGTGCCGGTCTTCATTCTGGCCATGGGTGAGATGGTACCGGGATTATCCGGATGGATTTCTGGTTTGGCGGTACCGCGCACTCTGAACCTTGCCGAACTGATTCTCGCTACTCCGGTGGTTCTGTGGTGCGGCTGGCCGTTTCTGGTTCGATATTGGCAATCGTTGGTCAATCGGGCTCTTAATATGTTTACCCTGGTTGGCCTCGGTGTTGGCGTGGCCTATGGCTACAGCCTGGTAGCCACCCTCTGGCCGCAGTTCTTCCCCGATTCATTCCGCGGTGCAGGGGGCGAGGTGGCGGTCTATTTTGAAGCCGCTGCGGTGATTACCACCCTGGTGCTGCTGGGGCAAGTTCTGGAAGGCCGAGCCCGCAGCAAGACGGGGCAAGCAATTCGGGCGCTGCTGGGTCTGGCCGCCAAAACCGCACGGCGCATTGCTGCGGACGGCAGCGAAGGGGACGTGCCCCTCGAAGATGTTCTGGTCGGTGTTCGATTGCGGGTCCGTCCCGGTGAAAAGGTGCCGGTGGATGGGATAGTTCTGGAAGGCTCAAGCAGTATTGACGAATCGATGATCAGCGGTGAGCCGCTGCCGGTGCTCAAGCAAGCCGGTGATCCGGTCACCGGTGCCACGGTGAATCAAACCGGTTCCCTCATTATGCAGGCCGAGCGGGTCGGCTCTGATACCCTGTTGAGTCAGATTGTGCAAATGGTGGCCGAGGCGCAGCGCAGCCGCGCCCCGATTCAGAAACTGGCCGATCGGGTGGCCGGTTGGTTCGTGCCGGCGGTGGTCTTTTCCGCCCTGATCACCTTTGTGGTCTGGGTGCTCTTCGGCCCGGAGCCGCGCATGGCTCATGCTCTCATCAACGCGGTGGCGGTACTTATTATTGCCTGTCCCTGCGCGCTGGGTTTGGCCACCCCCATGTCCATCATGGTGGCCACCGGTAGGGGAGCGACCATGGGTGTGCTGTTCAAGAACGCCGAGGCCGTTGAACTTCTACGGCAGGTCGATACCTTGGTGGTGGACAAGACCGGCACCCTGACCGAGGGCAAACCGAAACTGGTCGCGGTGGAAGCACAGCAAGGCTGGGGCGAGGACCAGCTGTTACGGTTGGCGGCAAGCCTGGAACGAGGCAGCGAACATCCCCTGGCTGCAGCCATCGTGCAAGGGGCAGAAACCCGAGGGATTGAATTCGCCTCGGTTGAGAATTTTGAATCCTTTACCGGCAAGGGGGTTGCGGGGCAGGTAGAGGGTGCGAATTTAGTGCTCGGAACCCAAAGGCTGCTGAAGGAGCTGAAAATCGATCCTGCGGGACTTCTGGATCGTGCCGAGGTGCTGCGCAACGAAGGCCAGACCGCCATGTTTGTCGCGGTGGATGGAAAAGTGGCTGGCTTATTAGGGGTAGCCGACCCCATCAAAGAAACCACCCCTGAGGCGATTCGTCAACTTCACCAGCGTGGCATCCATATCGTCATGCTGACCGGTGATAATCTCACCACAGCCCAAGCCGTGGCCGACAAGTTGAACATCGATGAAGTGCGAGCCGAGGTGTTGCCCCAGGACAAAGCCGCAAAGGTCAGGGAACTGCAGGAGCAGGGCCGCTTCGTCGCCATGGCCGGAGACGGCATTAACGATGCGCCGGCTTTGGCCCAGGCTCAGGTAGGAATCGCCATGGGCACCGGTACCGACGTGGCCATGGAAAGTGCCGGAGTGACCCTGGTCAAGGGCGATCTACGCGGCATTGTGCGGGCTTGCTCATTGAGTCAGGCGACCATGCGCAACATTCGTCAGAATCTGTTTTTTGCCTTTTGTTACAATGCGCTGGGCGTACCTATCGCGGCGGGGGGGCTCTACCCCGTCTTCGGTCTGTTGCTGAGTCCGATGCTTGCTGCTGCGGCCATGAGCTTCAGCTCCGTATCGGTGATCAGCAACGCTTTACGGTTGCGTCGGGTTGCCCTGGATAAATAGCGGGGCCAAAAAGAAAAATAGGATAAAGAAACGGCATGCGCGAGGAACTCGGCATGCCGTTTCTTTTATCTAATGATGTCGATTTGGTGAATTTTACTGTGCGCAAGGCCGACCAGCTGCGCCTTGCGGACCTTGCGATATAATGGGCCCTTTGCAGTTCGCTCCTGTCTTTCCTCCCACAAGAGGGCAGGGGCCGGGCCGACGATCCTTGCCGGCACAGACGACGGAATAGGCGATTCCTTTTTCGCGCATCTCGATCTTCTGGGCCATGCGCAGTTCCATAAGTTTACTGTGCAGGGCAGCAATCTCCTGGTTCAGGGATTTGGCCTTGTCCGCCTCGAATGTCTCCTGCATCATAAGGGTCTGCAGTTCGGTTCGTTTGGCCGTCAGCTGATTTCTCTGTTCCACCAGCAGAGGCCGGTATTTATCGTTAAGTTCTGTTACAATCTTTTGCTCTTCGGCATTCAGTTGGGGCAAACCGTTTGCCGTCATTGTGGCCCCCTGGTTGCCTGGGCCGGCTTTGCAGGGACGACTAAGGGCGGGACTGACCGCCAGGGCCAGGACGAGAATAAAGACAGCAGCGAGGACTTGAAAAATTCTGTTCATGGTGTAATTCTCCTGTGGCGTAATGTGTTTTTGTATCTAACCATAACCTCATCATGGCTGGCAAGCCTGAGTGAACAGAACATAATAGCTCCTTCGGTGGTGATAGGCGGCTAGACTGGTTGGTGGGCTGTTTTTGGGGGATGATCACCGTCCTCCAAAATCGAGAAGCTGCCTTAGGTTTAGTTGTTTAACCTCGCGAAAAATAACATTATATTTGACGACGTACTTCTCTTGCGGAAAAATGTTAACGTTTGGACGAGCGAGTAGGGTACCTTAACTAAAAGTTGGAAGAATCAAAACAATTTAGGAAATTACTATGATTCGTATTGGCGTCAAACTTCGTCTGACCATTTTTGCTTTTACTGCTCTGAGCATCCTCTGTCTGTCGGTTATGCCCAATCCCCCCGTACCACAAACCGGCATACTCGCTTGGGACAAGGCACAGCATGCCCTGGCCTATGCATTACTGGCTGCAATGGCAGGCTGGGCTCTGTTGCCCCTGGTGTCTCCTCCGGTGCGGGCCTGGCGCTATGCGCTGATTTTTGCGTTGGGGTACGGGGTGCTGATGGAGGTTCTGCAGGCAGGACTTACCTCTGGGCGGTGCGGTGATATTACTGACATCCTGGCCAATGCCCTGGGTGGGCTTACGGTTTACGGTTTGGTGCGTCTGGGCTCCGGTCATTTGCGGAACAAATATCGAAAGAATGGCTGAAAATATGGCAATAACCAAAACAGACCTCTTAGTCGCCGCTCAGAACGGCGCTCTTGTGCTGACGGTTAATCAGCGTCTGGCTCGCTATCTGGTGCAGGCCTACGATAGCCGGCTGCAGGAACAGGGCTGTACGGCCTGGAAATCTCCGGCAATTCATTTTCATCTGCAGTGGCAACAGCAAATGGCCGGCCTTCTGCATCTTGACGCCAAAACTCTAACGCCGACCCAAACTTTGCGACTGTGGGAAAGGGCGCTAGAAGAGGAGGAACGGGGCCTTGCTGGGGGCGGACTCATGCGGGTTCCTGATGCTGCTAGAGCCGCTGCTCAGGCGCATAAGTTGCTGTGCGAATATGGTGCAACCTTTAAGCCTGAGGATGGGGGAGAAGACCATCGGGCTTTTTTGCGTTGGCAAAGTCGCTGGCAGCAACTGTGCCGGGAGGGGGACTGGGATGACCCCGCGTTGCTGCCGGGTCGATTGGTTCAGGCGCTGGAGAATACGGAGTTGCCCTTGCCGGGAGATCTGTGGCTGGCCGGATTTGACGAGCTCACGCCAACCATCGAAGCCTTGTGTCTGACGCTGCAGAATAGGGGCGTGACCGTTCATCAGTGGATGCCTCAGGCCTGTCAACCTCAGTCGCAAGGACGAGTCGGCTATGCAGACCCTGATGAAGAGGTGCGCAGCTGTGCTCAATGGGTGCGTCGGCAGCTGGAAGGCAACGTGGACCGCATCGGTGTCATCGCCGTTGATATGGCCGCCTATCAGCAACGTCTGCAGCGAATCTTTCGCGAAGAGTTGAGCCCGGCAGCTTTGCTGCCTGGAACAGGCGCAGAAAAAGCTTTCAACCTGTCCTTGGGGACTCCATTGCTGAACGAAGGCATGGTGCTCGCCGCCTTTGAATTATTGGCATTGGGGCGCCGCGTTTCCCTGGACAGCATCAGCTACTTGCTCCGTTCCCCTTTTGTCTGGGGCTATTCCGCCGAAAAACACTCCCGTGCAATCCTCGACAGGGAACTGCGTAATTTGCGGATGACGGAGCTGCCACTGAAAAACGTCCTGCATTTTGCCGAAAGGGGCTTCAAGAAAAAGCTGGGCCTCGCCGACATCTTTGCCCGGCAACTCGAAACTATCCAAACCGCTCTGGCGGACACCGATACGCGCCTGCCTGGGGCCTGGGCACGACACTTCGCCGAGGTGCTCGATAACTGCCAATGGTCTCGGGATCGCAGCCTGACCAGCCGTGAATTTCAAGTGTTCACTGCCTGGAAGGAGTTGCTGGCCGGCACGGCTTGTCTGGATCCGGTTTCCAGGCCCATGCGCCGCGGTGAAGCCTTGGCCCTTCTGCGACGTTTGGCTGCCGAGGAAGTCTTTCAGCCGGAAGGTTCGGCAGGGCGAGTGCAAGTTTTGGGAGCTCTGGAAGCGACGGGCCAGCAATTCGATGCGCTATGGCTGATAGGTGCCCATGATGAGGCTTTGCCGGCTTCGGCCCGTCCCAACGCATTTATTCCGCCCCCTTTGCAGCGCTGTTTAAAGATGCCTCATGCCGATGCCGCGAGAGAACTCGATTTTGCCCATAAGATTGCCGGGCGGCTGTTGATTGCGGCGCCCGTGTTGGTGGTTAGCTGGCCTCTATGCATGGACGGCCGCGAGCGGCAGCCGAGCCCCTTGGTTCAGCACCTTCCCTTGATCGAACCACGGCTGTCCGACAGCCAGCGTCCAGCGTTGCTGATTCAGGAGGCTGCCCCGCCATTGGAAAGCCTGTGTGATGAGTATGGACCGGCGATTCCGGAGGGGAGCAGAATCTCAGGAGGCACGGCGATTCTTAAGGATCAGGCCTTGTGTCCCTTTAAGGCCTATGCTCGCCATCGACTAGGTGCCAGAGGACTTTCCACCGCCAGCATCGGTCTTGACGGCCTTGATCGCGGCTCGCTGGTGCATCGCGTTCTGGAACTGTTCTGGCAAAAAACCGGAGACTGGCAGGGGTTGACCGCCTTGGATGCCGAGGATTGGAGCGAACGTTCTTTATCCTGTGTCGAACAGGCTCTGGATGAGCTGGACTCGGTCAGGCAGGTGTCCCTGTCGAAGAGCCAGAAACAGCTGGAAAAGCAACGCTTGCTGGGATTGCTTGGGGAATGGCTCGAGATCGAAGCACAGCGGCCGCCTTTCAGCGTCGAAACCATGGAGGCCTGGCATCGAGAGACCTTTGGCCCCTTGACCTTGCAGACCCGTATCGACCGTATAGACCGCTTGGCTGACGGCTCACAGGTTATCATCGACTACAAAACCGGTTTGGCCGCTGTTGGCGATTGGCTCGGTGATCGCCCGGTAGAGCCTCAGTTGCCTCTCTATACCCTTGATCGTCGTGATTCTGAACTCTCCGCTGTGGCCTTTGCCAAGGTCAAGCGTGGGGATTGCTCGTTTGTCGGCCTCGGTCGTGATGATGATTTACTGCCCGGAGTAGCCAGTGCCAGTGGCCACCGAAAGTTGGAAGGGACCGAGATCAGCCACTGGGATGATCTGCTGAAAAGCTGGCACCAGACTTTACATCAACTCGGTGACGGTTTTGCAAATGGGCAAGCTCAGGTCGATCCGATTAACGGCCGACTGGCCTGCGATCGCTGTGATTTACAATCCCTTTGCCGAATCGCCGACCAAAATGGTCTGCAGGTGGATGAGGAACTGCTATGAAATTGACTATCACAGAGCCCCCGGATATTCAGGCACGGCGCCAGGCTTTAGAACCTACGGGGTCTTTTATTGTCCAGGCACCAGCGGGCAGCGGTAAAACCGAATTGTTGATCCAGCGGGTTCTCGCCTTGCTCGGTGTGGCCGAGCAGCCTGAAGAAGTGCTGGCCATTACCTTTACCCGTAAAGCCGCCGGTGAAATGCGAGATCGTCTTGTGCGCTCTCTGGAATCGGCCCAGGGACCGGAACCGGACGCGGAACACGCCCGCACCACCTGGCGTCTGGCCCGGGCGGTGCTGGAAAACGATGCCCGTCACGATTGGCGGCTGTTGGAAAACCCGGTGCGCCTGACAGTACTGACCATCGACAGCTTCTGCGCCTCATTGGTGCGTCGTATGCCCTGGTTGTCTCGGTTTGGGGCTCAAGCCTCCATCGTTGAAGACGCCAATGAACTCTACCGGGACGCAGCCGAAAGGGTGCTGGCCCTGGCTGACCATAATGATTCTTACGGCCAGGCTGCCTGTCAGCTTCTGTCCCATCTCGATAATCGTATGGAACGGCTGAGGGATCTGCTGGTCGGTATGTTGGCCCGGCGGGATCAGTGGATGCGCCATCTCTACGGTCAACAGGCCGAAGATCAGCGCCGAATTCTTGAAGGGGGATTACGCTCTCTGGTTGAGGGAGTGCTCCAGCGCTTGAATGGCCTGCTTTCCAGAGAGGAACAAGCCTCCCTGGTGCGAATTGGGGCCTTTGCAGGCGCCAACCTGCATGCCCAGGGGATCGACAACAGTATTAGCTGTTTGATCGATTTGAACACGTTCCCTGCGTCAGCAGCGGATGAAATCCAAACCTGGCGCGGCTTGGCCGATCTGCTGCTGACTCGCAGCGGTACCTTGCGTAAGCGCCTCGATAAAAACTGTGGATTTCTCCCCGGTAAAAAAGAGCCCAATGCGTCCATGAAAGAAGCTATGGGCTTGCTGCTGGATGATCTCGCGCAACGGCCGGCTGTCGTCGCTCTGTTTGACGAGGTACGCTCTTTACCGCCGGTGGTTTATGAAACGGAGCAGTGGCAGGTTCTGCAGGCTCTAGTGACCCTGCTGCCGCGAGCTGTGGCTGAACTCTGGCTGGTGTTCAAAGAACGCGGCCAATGCGACTTTGTTCAAGTAGCCCTGTCGGCTGGACAGGCTCTTGGCGATGTCGATGCGCCGACCGATCTGTTACTACATCTTGATAGCCGCATTCGCCACATCCTTGTGGATGAATTTCAGGATACCTCCTGGGGGCAGTTCTTGTTACTGAAGAAGCTCATTGCCGGTTGGCAACAGGGTGACGGTCGCAGCCTGTTTCTGGTTGGTGACCCCATGCAATCTATTTATCGCTTTCGCGAGGCAGAAGTTGGTCTGTATCTGCAGGCTCGTCACCAGGGTATCGATCAACTCCATCTTGCCCCCCTGTATTTGACGACCAATTTTCGTTCTCAGGCGGGGATCGTTGATTGGGTAAATCAGGTGTTTCCGAGCCTGTTTCCGGATCGTGAAGACGAGGCCTTGGGCGGCGTTACCTACGCGCCGTCGGTGGCTGCCCGTGCGCCGCTGGAGAATCCGGCGGTTACCTGTCATCCTATCGTTGGCCGGGATGATCGTATGGAGGCTGCGCAGGTGGTGGAGCTGGTTCGTCAGGCGAAGCTAGAGGACCCGCAGGGAAATGTGGCGGTACTCGTTCGAGCGCGACCGCATCTCAAAGAGATCTTGGCCGCCTTTCGCGTTGCAGGGCTGCGGTTTCGCGCTCAAGAGATCGATTCCCTTGCCGAGCGACCCGTAGCCCGTGATTTGCTCGCTTTGACCCGGGCTTTACTCCATCCAGGCGATCGAATTGCTCACCTGGCGGTGCTGCGCGCGCCATGGTGTGGCCTGAGTTTAGTGGATCTACATGTCATAAGCGGTGAGACTCCCAATGTCACCATGGCTGAACTGTTGCGCCAACCGCAGCGCCTGATGGGTCTTTCCAGCGACGGGCGCACTCGCCTGGAGCGGGTATCGGCCGTGTTAAATCAATCCATTGCCCAGCGGGGCAGGGTGTCGCTGCGGGTCCTGGTCGAGGGTGCCTGGCTGGCCCTTGTTGGTCCCGGCTGTTTGGATGCGGCTGGGTTAGTCGATGCAGATGCGGTTTTGGGGCTGCTGGAAAAACTTGATCAAGGCGGTGACCTGTTGCCCTTTGAGGCTCTTGCTGAGAAACTATGCAAACTTTATGCGGCTGCTGATCCTCTGGCCGACGAATCCTTGCAGGTTATGACCATCCATAAGGCCAAAGGGCTGGAGTTCGATACGGTGATTCTGCCGGGCCTGGGTCGCCGGCCCCGTGGCGAGGACGCAGTACTCATGCGTTGGCTCGATTTGCCTGACACCGGTCTGCTGCTGGCCCCTTTGGCGCCCTTAGGTAGTCAGAGCCGCGATGGTATTTACGATGCGATTGGACGCATCGAAAAGCAGAAAGGCGATATGGAGCTAGCCAGAGTCCTGTATGTGGCTGCGACCCGTGCAAAAAAACGTCTGCATCTATTGGGGTATGCCAGGCCGGTCGGCGAGGAGGAGTGCAGGCCGGAGAGCGGATCATTCTTGGCAAAATTATGGCCGGCGGTAGCCGACGAGTTTCAGGGCGCTGAACGTTGTGATCCAGAGCCGAAGGAGGCGCAGAAAACGGTGGGGAGGTTACAGAGGCTAGCTGGCGATTGGCAACTGCCGTCCTTGCCCGCCGGTTACCAAGGGGCCGCGCCGAATGTGCTGCAGCCCTCATCGGTGGCCCGTAAGGCAGAAGAAACAATTTTGCTACCAGCAACGGAGGAGGGCCGCCATATCGGTACCGTCATCCATCAGTGGCTGGAATCTATTGCGCGTGATGGACTGAGGGGCTGGCCGACGGGCCGCCTCAATGCCGAACAAGCTCTGTGGCGCATTCGTTTGGCCCAGTTGGGCATAGCTGCGTCCCAACTGGATAAAGCCGTTGACAAGGTGCTGCAGGCTTTGCAACAAGCTTTGCAGGGTGAGAGGGGCCGCTGGCTGCTGGCTGAACACGAACAGGCAGAATGCGAACTGGCCCTTTCTGGCATGGTCGATGGTCAACTGGTGCATGCGATCATCGACCGCACCTTCGTTTATGACGGCGTGCGGTGGATTATCGATTATAAGACCAGTGTGCCGGCAAATCAGGAACGGCAGACCTTTTTAGCCGAGGAAGGCGAACATTATCGAGGTCAACTCGATATCTACCGTCGTTTATTCGAAGAATTTGAACCGACCCGAGATATTCGCACAGCCCTGTACTTTCCGATGATAGACGGCTGGTACGAACTTACTACTTAAGGATTTTGCTGGTCTGCACTGCGGGAGCAGGGGCATAGGGCAGGTTTCTGAAACGCTCTGGTATAAAACAAGACAGTTTGACTCGTAAACAGACTCTTGAGCTGAAAGATTCTTGATTTTTGCCCTGATATAAGGCACTCTGGGTGAAACGCTGTTTTAAAGCTTTGCGACGACTTGACATGAGTTTGCTGATGCGCTGGAACCACTATCGACATGCTATAATCCATTCGAGCAGGAAACATTATCTAGAGTTAAGAAAGGGGTACTGTAATGCCTAAATATCTAATTGAGCGCGAAATTCCCGGAGCCGGGGACCTGACGGCTGAAGATTTTCAAGGTATTTCTCAAAAATCCTGTAGCGTTTTGCAAGGCCTTGGCCCTCAGATTCAATGGGTTGAGAGCTACGTGACCGCAGACAAGATTTATTGCATCTATATTGCTCCTAATGCAGAAATGGTAGCCGAGCATGCTAAGCAGGGTGGCTTCCCCGCAAACAGCATTGTCGAAGTAAAGACCGTTATCAGCCCAATTACTGCTGAAGGTTAAATCCAGAAGTATCTAGAGGTTCTGCATGGCGCTGTACTTATTCTTGATCCTGCTCTTAACCGGGCAGGATTTTTTTTACCAGCGTCGAACAGAAAGGCCCAGGATACATATAATGGATTGGACCATTGACGGCGGGGAGTGGACGAATTATATTGTTGTTTGGTATCGGTATCGCAACCTGTCCGATTATTGCGTGCCGTTACAGAATTAGTTAAAATATTTATCCAGAAAATCCAGGTGTCATGGTGAGCTTGGGTTTTATGGCCATCAAATTTAAGGAGAGATGGTAACAATGATTTTCAGAAACAAGTGTAAGGCCTGTGATTATTGGACCGTTTTTGATTTACAGGTTAACGGTGATACGGCAGTGACAACTTGTACCCACTGCCAGGACTCTGCGGATATTGTCTGGGACAGTAGCGCCGAAACGTTGATTAGTGATGGCGAAAAAGATATTCGCGCTTTGGAAGGCCATTTCCCTGTACTAGTTAATCTGAAAAACCGTGGAGATCATGTACGGTTTTAAAATTCGAAAATCTCAAGTTATTTTTCTATTAACAAGGCATTAATTCGATGATTAACAAACGAGAAGTCAAGCCGATTTTACATCGGCAAAAATGTAGCAAGTGCGAATTTTATACTGTGTACCAAACTGTTCCTGTTGGTGAAAAGGCCATCAGTACCTGCACTCATTGCAACCACATGATGGAGATCCCCTGGGATCATGAAATCAAAGCGGCCTTCAAGAACAAGGAAAAATTCCTTAAAAATCTTGAAGAGCTTTATCCGGAACTTAAAGATTTGAAAAACCCTGGGGATCATATTTCCCTGGATTAATATGAAACCTTGTAAACAACGGGTTTAAAACTTTCGGAGGCGTTATGATTCTTAGACTGATTATTGAAGATGCAGAAATGGCTCGAAGCAGAGGGCTAGAAACAGTAAACGAACTGGTTAACAATGAAACCTTCTGTTCAGGGTCCCATGGCTATCCCGTTTTTCAACTACCCGACGAGGAAATGCTTGACTGTTTCACATTCCGAAAGTTGCGCGATGAATGCGGCGCACGAATCGAAACCGATAATCTGTCCAAGCTTTGCTTGGGGATAGGAATCCCCCGTGACGAGCCGGGTGTGACGGTGATTGACTGATTTTTATACATTGGACCTAGTCTCAAGACTGGGTTGTCAAGATTTATAAAAAGCCTCCCTGCTAATGTATGGGAGGCTTTTTATTTAACTTGGTGATTAGATCAATGGAAAAAATTGAACAGGAAATCTGTATTGACTTTTTTCATTCGTTATTGTTCTCCTGGGTCTGCCTCTGGGCAGTATTGTAGCGAGCTGTATGAGCGTGAAATTTATGTCTCTGCATCAAGCTTCAACCTTTGCTTGACTTAGTCAGGCGATAAAAACCATGTTTTTACGCTCGTTAGGACGACCGTGTCCGAGTCAAACGGAGGCACTGAATGAGGCCTGTTGAAATTAATTATGTCCTGGTTTTCAGCTTATTTTTTAGGTAGAGCACTTATGAGTTGAACCATCCGGGTGGTAGAAAACAATGATGGATAAATCTGTTATAATGCAAGTGCGCGAAGTCATAACACAATTCTTTGAAATGAAATTCTCCGGTTGCACTAAATTCTTGATACTTATTGTTAGAACTATATATATATGAGTACAGGGGACATGGAATACGTAAGTCAGAAAACAATCTCAATATTGATCCGTCAAGTCCTGCTATGACGGATGTCTTAGGAAAGCTCAAGCGCTCCGCCGGGCTGCTCTTTGGTCTGGTCCTCTTTGTGGGCATTATCTGCTTTCTTGGTGATGCTAATAGTTTTTCTGTTATTGAGCGTATCAAGGTCAGGCATCTTGTTGTCATTACCGTTATCACTCTTCTAATTAATGGGGTGGGGGCGTTTCGATGGAAACTTCTTCTGTCCGAACTAGGAATAGCAAATCTTCCTTGGCGTGTGCTTTTTGAAAACATAACCTTGGCAAAGCTTACAGGCCATACCTTTAGTGATGTTTTCGGTGATATCGCCGTGAGAATTCATGGCCTTCACCATCAGAAGGTGAGCGTTGGGGGCGTTTTGTTTTCAGTTCTGGCTGAGAAGACTTTCGAAGCCCTTTTGCTTCTTTCCATCCTCTCTGGGTGGCTCTATTTAACGGCCACAGATGTTGATATAGCAAGTGGCTGTTATTCGGGCTTATTGATCATTGTCGCGGTGTTGACGCTCTTCTCTCAACTGCCTTTCAGGTTCGCATTTTGGTGGGTGAAGCGCAAAAACGTGGATCAAAAAGGATATGAGGCGATCTCACCAGGTTTTCTTCCAGGGCTTCAGGCGGCGGGGTTAAGTCTTGTTAGGTATCTTTTGGTGACTGCCCGCTACGCTACCGTCTTCAGGATGCTTGGGATTACAATAGATCCACTTGAGGTATTCTATGGGACGTCTTTTGCGCATCTCGGCCTTGTTTGTTCAATTACTCCAGGTGGGATCGGATTGGTGGAAGCCGGATGGACGGGATATCTTGTATATTTAAGCGTGACAACTGGCGCAATCGGCCAGTTTTTGCTTGTACAGAGGGTAGTGATAACAATTTGTATTGCGCTGTCTGCAGCAATTGTTTTTGCTTTACGGAAAATACAAATAGTGAGTTGAAATAAGTCCAAAAAGGTGAATTGTGTATGCTTATAATTCGACTGTTATCTAAGGGGTAAAATGAGATTTGATCTGCGATTATATAATCATAAGTCTGCAGTTAAATCTTATGTCTATAAAATTACAGGTGTTTTTATC
>JABXKU010000045.1 GCA_013619105.1 Desulfuromonadales bacterium | reverse complement strand
CTATTTTACAATCCTTGGGCGAAAAATGCTTGTTTTTAAAAACCTCCCCATGTTAGCCTTCAAACATCTTGGCAATATGTTGTGAGGACTTTTGTGACCTGGAATATTGACACGGCGTCAATCAAGAACAAAGCACACAGACCCAATTCGGCTTTGTATCTTTTAGCCGGCGGACTCGGTCTCCACAACAAAAACATCCCAACCGGGAAACATGGAGAAGAAAATGGCAGAAGGTACAGTTAAATGGTTTAACGACGCAAAGGGTTTTGGTTTCATCGAGCAGGACAACGGCCCTGATGTTTTCGTCCACTTTTCGGAAGTCCAAGGTGATGGATTCAAGTCCCTTGCCGAGGGTGACCGCGTCACTTTTGATGTGACCGAAGGACAAAAAGGTCCTCAGGCGTCTAGTGTTCGCAAAGTCTAATTCGTTACACCTGACATCACTCAAGCAAAAAGCCCAGCGGTTATCCGCCGGGCTTTTTTTATAGAAACCATATCCTTCCTCGCGAATTACACCCTGACCATAAAATGACACCGAGCCTTTTTCACATGGTTGCTGGTCGTCTTGCTAGGACTTGTCTGATGCCTTTTAATAGCAGTTCCCGCACCGCCTCCGCTGCGGCTGCAAGCACGCATCGGCCAGATTCTGCCAGTCTGTTTCTAAGGCCTCAAATTGCCGCCCCAGAATCCCCTAAACGAGGATATCCGTCTACGCCACCTAGGCGGTGTCATGCTGCGTAGCAATGCCTCAAAAGGGTCGGTTACGACTAGCAATATCGCTTCTCCCGAGCAGTCACTGCTTCTGACCAATTCTCTGCAGACTGCCAGTCCCATCTCGCTGCTGATCGCCGTAGACCAACAATGCGGACGAGTTAGCCGCCTCAAGTCTCTGGACAATTCCCCCCCAACAACCAGCTTTGCTGAACTCGGCTACAAAAATGACCTTGCGTTACCCCGTCAGCGATCAAATAGCATTGCCGGAACGCTGCATCGCTTCGGCATTAATTTAAATTTCATCCCGGTAGTCGATCTGAATCGTTAATCCGAACAATCCAGTTATCGGTGCACTAGATCGCTCCTTTTCTGCGGCCCCAGCCCGGGTAACCGAGCATGCCGCCCAGGTTATTGCGGCTCATCGGGCCCACGCCATAGAAACTTGCCTGAAACACTTCCCCGACCATGGCAGTTCCACCGCTGATAGCCATCGTGGATTTGTCGATAGCACCGGAACCTGACCAGAAACCGAACCGCTTCCCTATGCAAATCCGATCAATGCGGGATTGGTCGATGCCATGATGCCCACCCACGTTTACAACGCTCAGCTCGACAGAGACCTGCCGGCAACTCTGTCTCTGCCAATCCTGAGCGGGTTACTCCGGCAAAAGTTAGCCTACGACGGGGTGATTATTTCCGACGACCTGCAGATGAAGCGATCAGCAGCCTCTACCCTACAGAAGAAGCGGTGGAGCGTGCCATTAATGCCGGCTTGGACATTCTGCTTATTTGTAATTGCGACGAACAAATTGTCGGCACTACCGTCTCTTTGATCTACAAACTGGTACAGCAGGCCCGCATCAGCGAATAACGCATCGACCAGGCCTATCCGCGTATCAGTCGCTTAAAATCGAACCTAAACAACAAGCCACCAGCCGATTAAACGCCCAATCTACCATCAGGCTTGAAAGAAAACCCGCCGTTAGCACAACGGCGAGTTGAAATGGTTCACTTACCAACCTAGGCGATCCGTAGCACTTTATCAGAGATCCGTTTCACGCCCAAAGGCCTGAAACTCTCCCAAACTGCTGAATTCTGCCCAGGCCAGATATTGATTCGGAGCATTGACGAAATTGTAAATATTTTCAACAATATTGAAGTGGTTTTTCTCTTCCTCGGCAATGCGCTGCAACAGATGTTTTATCTCAGAATCGGTTTCCCGCTTAGCCGCATCGGTATACAATCGAACGCCTTCCGCTTCGAGCTTTAACGCATACCGGTAGGATTCAAGATTACTCGTCAGCGAAGGCAGACCCTGCTTCTCGGCAAGAATTTTCTCAAAGAGGTTCCTGGCTTTCTCCAACACGCCCGAACAAGTCACAGCATCGGGCACCTGTTGTTCTTTCAAGGCCTGAAATAGCTGTCCATGGCGTTGTTCATCATCAGCTAGATCAGTGAATATTCCTTTTATGCCAGGAAGACTAATGCCTGCCGCCAATTTCCTATAAAAGTTTTCGGCATCCGTTTCCATCTGTATAGCGAAGTCGTAAACATTCATCTAACTCTCCACAGTACTGAAAAGGCCGGCCAACAAAGAACCAGCAGGATTTAGTTTTGAAAGGTCAAGAAAGGCTCTCAAAGCCCCTCCCGACGTCCCAAGGATGACACCGTGCAATCATAACGGACTTTCTGCCTTTTGCGAACGTCTTGTCAAACTCTACCCCACTCAGTGCGCGCTTGGTTACTGCCCGAACAACCCCTTAATAACACCTTCCAACAGCTTTTTTTCTTTTTCCTGAGGATCATCCTCTTCGGCCGGACCATCTTTGCCAAAAAGCTTTTCTTGCAAGGTTTCCTGCAGTTTTTGTTCTGCTTTTTTCTTCAGGGCACCCTTAATCACAGAACTGTCCAGGGCAAAACTAGGGCGGTCCAGCGACCCCTTGATCTTAAGGGGGAGCTGGCCCCAGCCATCGGCATCAACCAACAACTGGGCAAAGCGACCATTGCTGTCCAATTTCCTGGTAAGGTCTGGTGACAAACGCAGATCAAGAGCGAGGTCCAACGTCCCATCAAGGCCAACATCGCCTCGCGGCGCCATACGTAGATCCTGACTGATCAAAATACTGGTAAGATCGAGTCGTCCATGGTTGATAGCAAAACGACCATTCGCCTGATCAAATCCCATAACACTCAATTCCGGAAGGTCGAGAAAGCCTGACAGTCCTTTCACGAGATTAGTTCCGGTCAGACGCCCCTCTTTCAACAGCAACTCCCCTTGGCCACTAAGATGTTTGCGCAGAACCGTAAGCTCAGCACCCTGCCCAGCCAAATCGAGATCAAGATTTAACAGGCCGAACACGGTTCCAGCCGCCTTTGGCGCAAAGGCGCTAAGCAGCGGATCGGCTTGAATCCCGCGAGTCCTAATTTGTGCCCGATAGGCAAAACCAGGACGGCCGAGATCGATACTAGCTGTGTTGGCAAAAGATCCTCCGGCCACCTGGCCCGTCAAATCCTCTATCTGGAGCAAATTATCCTCCAACCGATAGCGGGCGCGCAGACCGTCGATGACCAGCCCTCGATAAAAGGCCTGCTTGATCGTAGCAGTACCGGAAAGGGCGATAGGCAGTTCCAGTGGTTTCGGCGTAGAAGAAGGCGATGGGCTTTCAACGGAATCCGCTGGCGAAGCCTTTGCCGGAAGCAGTTGATCGACGAGCAAGCGATCACTACGTATATTCGCAACAACCACGACGGGATGTTCCATGATGGAATGAGCTTCGCTGTCAAGCTGCAGTCGATTATCACCAACCACCAGCACCAGGTTTTCTGTCAGCAACGAATCCTCTTTGATGGTAACCAGCCCGGTCAATGCTGGTTTGAGTGTCCCGAGCCGCGCCTGCACCTCATCCAGACGCAATTCGCCATCACGCAGCAACGCACCGGGGTGCTCAACAACGCCTGCCAAACGGACCCTGGCGCTAATCAATCCGGAAGGTTCCAGGGGCACTAAGTCCTTGACAAGCCCTGTGGGCAAAGCCGCCATAGCCTGAGCGATATTCAATTCATTTAGGCGCAGGTTCAGGTCCAGGGACCTTTCTGGCACCTGATTGATCTCTCCAGAGATATAAATTGGTATTTTATTTAAAGCCAGTCGCCCATGATCAATAATCAATTGCTGACTTTTCAAATCAAATAGAAGCTTGTAGTCGGCCTCTAATTGTGCCGCTTTTAAAGGTGCTTGAGGCATAGCGTCCAATTGCAGATCGACATTCTGCAATAGCACTCGACCTTCGCTGGCTAACTGTTCCGGACTACCAGATAGATGTAGATTCAGATCGATTTTCGCTCGTTTCAGACGGCCGGGAAGCTGACCGCGAAAATAAGGAGCAAAGGGCATGACATCCAAGCTGGACAGGACCACCTTGGCCCCGGCTGACGCTCTGTCTAGATTGATGACCCCATCTATGGACAGTGGCGCTCCGTTGAGAGTGGCCGATAATTGCACCGGAAAGTCCTGGTTTAAGGAAAACTGGGCCACCTGACACGAAAGATCATCCAGTTGATAACTGAGGGGGGCGGAACCCACCTGTTGATCATAAAACCGAATCGTTCCTTGGCGAATAGCAATTTGAGAAATCAACAGTTCAATGTCGTTGTCTGTAGTATCAGCTGCGGATTGAAATGATTCTTCCCTTTCTGCGGCCAAATCCTTGTCGCTAGCCGGAACCAAGTCGCTGAAATTAAAGCTGCGATCAGCCAAGCGTTCAATACGAATTTGCGGTTTATCAATGGAAATTTCATCAATTTCGACCCGCATGCGAAACAGGGGCCAGAAGCGATACCGCAGTGTCATCTGTTCAGCTGCGAGAAAGACATCATTCCCCTGTCGTTCCTTGACAGCAATTTTTCCCAAAACAATGCCAGAAAAAAAACTGATATCAACCCGTTCTACCTCAACCTGGCGGCTCAAGGCCTTCTCTACCCGCGGCAGCAGCAGACCCTTGATCCGTTCAGGGGTCACCAGAACCTTGACCAGCATAATCAAAACGACCAGCCCTACGATCACGACCGCGGCCATTGCCGTAACAATTTTCCTAGAGGTCGTCATTGCCTACTCCATAATAAACATATCTATTAACGATTATTGCCTGCCTCTCACCAAGAAGAAAATTGAACACGCTGAGTCTATGGGCTGCTAAACGGTTAAAGGGTCATCAAGACCGGCTAGAAGCAAAACGGCCTGCCACTGTCCCCGGGTAACCGGTTGCACAGACAAGCGATTACCCTTTTTCATCACCCCCATAGTGACCAGAACAGGATGCTGAGATAAGTCGCTCCGCGTGATAGGAGCCGACAGCGAAGCCAGGTATTGAACATCGACCATATACCAGATCGGCTTAACTTCTGTGGCTCTAGGATCAAAGTGGTCGGAACCGGGGTCAAGGGCTGTATGATCGGGATACCCCTCACGAACCACACGTGCCAGACCGACGATGGCAGGTTGCGAGATATTGCTATGATAGAACAATACCCCGTCCCCACACTTGAGTTCATCTCGCAATAAATTGCGAGCTTGATAATTGCGGACTCCGTCCCACGGTTCAGTGCCCTCGGGACGGTTTTTCAAATCGCTCAAAGAAAAACAATTCGGTTCGGACTTCATCAACCAATAGTTCCGATCCGCACTATCTTCAATATTTTTTATAATGGACATAACCGTCATCTATCTCAAAAAGAAGGGTGGGGGAAAGTTACCAGTTCCATTAGTTGCTGGGCACTGAAAGCTTTGCCTTAGATACGCACCACCGGTTCGGTGCAGGGCTTACGAAACAACATACACGGTCAGCCTTTGGAACAAAATCTCTTCACCACAACATCAAAGGGAACCATCCTGCAAAAAACGCATAGCAGATTTTCCAAACAGCTACACCTTGAGACAATAATATCCCCCCCCTATGGACGGCCTGGAATGAGTTCACCCATCAGAGGCCTGGTATTTTATCAGGGACGAAGGCTTACATCGAATATGTTGACGTTCTGAAAAAAACGCCACAGATCGTAGGTCGGACTATTGAGGACCCTTAAATAATACCATGGACATAACTTAACCTGTCGCAATAAATACATAACAGGCTTAACGACTTTATTCACCTTCTGAAATGGGCGCTTGATAATTGTCAATATCGGCAACGTATGGGCAGTCAGAAGGTAAAAAGCCGCCAGCGGCCAGCTCCGGTGTCAAACGAACACAGCCGGGGCGACGTTGATTCCGCTCGGCATAGACGGTACAGCGGTGGCTTTCAATATCTAGCATTTCACAGGGAATATCAGTATAGAAAATGTCCCCTTCAAATTCGATTTTCTCATAACAACACCGACCACAGCATTTGCATTTTGCCTCCCACTCTTCAAGGTCTATCAAACCGACTTCTCCCTTCGACATCCATGAGCAGACCACCGGCCTCCTCTGCAAAACTTCACTGAACTTGATTTTCCAATTGACAAATTTTCTCCACATGCATAATAATGCCACTCTTTAGCCGAAAAAAGAACATTGAAACTATAAGGAGGCAATATCAGATGAAGTGTGAAACCGTTCTCCCAGGCATTGAGTGTACCTTCTGGACAAAACGCGGTTGCGTTTTTGAAGGCAACACCTGCCAGCCCATCGTAGAAGAATGTCAGGGCTGCGAGCGGATCGTCGACAGCTCAGTCGGTCAGGTCTGTTCAGCATATCCCGCTCCTTCGCACAAATGGAGCGCCGGTCTGTGTAACTTTGCAACCCACAAAAAAGTGGAAATCAAGACCAGTGACGTAAAAGTCAACCCCCTCAAGGCATCCAAAAAGGCTGCTGGCAAAAAGTAAATACGGGGTTTTAGCGATTAAAAAAGAAAAGGGCAGGCGCGTTGCGCCTGCCCTTTTCTTTTTTAGCTGGCAACCGCCAGACCTTGCTGTTTCAGGAAAAACCAGCCGTTAAGACATTTCAGCCTTTAATCCTTCAACCAGCGCTGCCACTTCAGCACGAATCTCCCGCCCCAAAGTAGAATTCTCGCAGTCCAAAAATTTTTGATAGTTGTGTACTGCCTCGCGAGTTTCATCGAGATCAAGACAGATATTTCCCAGGGTCACATAGGCCTCGAGCAATTCGGAATCAAGAAGGATAGCTTGGCAACAAGCTTCCTTGGCAGCAGCCAAATCACCCTGTTCATGGTGGATTTCAGCCAAGTTCAGATGAACCCTAGCCTCCTGCGGATCAAGTTTCAGGGCCTTTTGATAACAGGACAGCGCCTGTTTAATGTCTTCCTGAGCGAGAAAAGCATCCCCTAGGCAGGTACTGAGGAAGGCTGAATCGCCGTCCAGCTTGGCAGCTTTTCGATAGCTCTCGATGGCCTCACCAAAGCGCTGCTGCTGATAATGCACCAAGCCGATACTAGCCCAAGCCTCCCCTTCTTCGGAATCTACCTGTAAAATTGTACGGTAGCATTCCATAGCCTTTTCTGAATCATCCAACTCAAAAAGCAAATCTCCCAAGGCAAACAGCAGTTCAACCTCTTGTGGATGCTCTTTAAGGGCTTGATTCAACACAGAAATGGCCTGTTGAGTCTTGCCAGACTCTGACAGGGCTTCGGCCAATAGCAAAGACAACTCAATATTTTGTGGCAAATCTTTAAGTGCCTGTTGAAACAAACGGATGGCCGCCGGCCAGTCCTGATTCTCCAGAGCCACTCTAGCTTGTTGTTCGCAATCGTTCATAGGATATTCCATGTAATTGTTGGCTCAGCACACCCAAAAATCAACCAGGCAATGATGCCTCATCGGGTAGGGTGCGCAACCGCCGAAAAATATAGTGCCCACCAGAAAAAATTGTCAACAGTCCCGTCGCAAAAAACAACCAAACAAGCCAGGAAGTCGACCAACCGGTAACTGCAAGTAGCAATACTGCCGTAATGGTAAGCAACTGTAAAAAGGTCGTATGCTTTCCCCAAGAACTCGGTTCGACCTTGAGCTCCCAGCCACAGAAAAAGATAATAGCGGCCCCAAGGATCATAAACAGGTCTTTAAAAAAGACCAAAACCGTAAGCCAAGCGGGCACCAACCCGATAAAAGCCAGCGAGAGATAGCAAGACAATGTCAGTATTTTATCGGCTGCAGGATCAAGGTAGAGCCCAAGCAGTGTACATTGGTTAAGCAAGCGGGCAAAAACGCCATCGAGAAGATCAGTAACCGCCGCGAGGAGAAATAACACCAACGTCAGTTCAAATTCACGATAGATTATAGAGATAGTCAACAACGGCACCAGAAACAACCGCAGCAGGGTCAGCGAATTCGGGACATTCAAAACCATACACATCCCCCTAACATAGGCGCATTACGACATCCATCGCCTCGTATAGCAGCCCAGTGTCCTGTTTGGTAAGTCGTGTCAATTAATTCTGAGGTATTTTGGTTGCTGTCAAGGCGCGCCGACACAGGCCTAGCCTGAGTTAAGCTGAGGAGGTGTAACGCAGACAGCAGCCAAAAGGACCAGAATTAGAAGACAGGATTAACCGCACAGGGCATTAGCTCGACGCACTCTGCTTAGGCGTCGGGATATAACAACCTGATCAGGAGGGAATCATTCCTCTGAGAATCTAGTCCCTCCATCCCGCTGGCAGAGGATTAATCCCTGCTCCCGTGGAGACGGAACGCACCATCAGCCGAGGTGATCGAAGAAATGGCATGTTTGTACAACAGAAGGTCGCCGCTGCATTCAACCAGAACACAAAAGCTGTCGAAAGATTTGATAAAGCCTTCGAGTTTTTGCCCCGACATCATCATTACAATTACACGGACACGCTCTTTACGAGCTTGGTTAAGATACTGATCCTGGATATTAAATGGGGTCTTAGACATGGCCGCTCCTTTATTTGGACATTAAAAAATGATCAATCAACTTCAATACCTTAGCAAACTCTCTCGGGGAATCAAGCCAAATTATTTCTTTATGTTTCCCGAACCATGTCAACTGACGCTTGGCATAGCGACGTGAATTACGTTGAATCAGGGAAATAGTGTCCTGCAAAGACACATTACCGAGCAAATGGTTTATAGATTCCCGATACCCGATAGTGTTCAATGCCTTAAGCTCTGGGCTGTATCCGAGCCCCAGCAACGCCTCGGCCTCCTGCAGCAACCCGGCCTCCATCATGGTATCAACCCGACCGTCAATACGCTCATACAGCAGATCTCGCTGCGAAGTTAAACCGATGGTTAAAACCCGAAAAGGGCTTTGCACTGCGGCATGTCGAGCCTGCAAATCAGATAATCGTTGCCCGCTTTGATAAAAAACCTCAAGTGCCCGTATGATACGCACCTGATCCATCGGAGTAAGCCGCGCCGCTATAACCGGGTCGACGGCCTGCAACCGGGCATGCAAACTACCTGGTCCATCCTTGAGCTCCGCCTCTGCCAGTTCCTGACGTAGCGCCGGATCGGCGCCTGGCGCATCAACCAGACCACGCAGCAACGCTTCAATATATAGTCCAGTTCCCCCTACAACCAATGGCAGGCGCCGACGTCCAACAATATCCTGGAGGGCGGCGCGCCCTTGTCGCATAAAGTCGGAAGCCGTAAAGTCCTCATCAGGGTCGACCATATCGATCAAATGATGGCGAACCTTGGATCGCTCCTCAACGGTCGCCTTGGCCGTGCCGATATCCATCCCCCGATACACCTGCCTTGAATCGGCGGAGATAACTTCTAGCTCACACTGCTCCGCCAGTTGCAAAGCCAGCGCTGTTTTGCCCCCCGCGGTGGGGCCACAAACCACCACCAGGGTTAAGGGTTGTTCACCACCATTGCCTGAGTTCATCATGTCCTCTTGAACATGCGTTCAATTTCAGTCAGGGAAAGACGTTGCACAACGGGCCTACCGTGGGGACAATGGCCGTTGAAATCGACCTGATCGAGCTCCTGTAGCAGGTAATCGATTTCCGTCTTACTCAATTGCTGGTTGGCACGAATGACCCGATGACAAGCCATAAGGACCAACAACTGTTCAATTCGTTCCTCCACCAAGGAACTGCCACCAAAAGAAGTCAATTCTGTAACCACGTCGCGAATCAGCTTTTCGGCCTCAGTATCTCCAAGGATCTGTGGAATTTCTTTAAGAACAAAAGAGTTGCCGCCAAAACAGTCCAGTTCAAAACCGAAGCTTTGCAACTCAGCTTCGTGTTCCGCGAGGGATGCTGCTTCACGGTGGTCGAAATCGAGTACTAAAGGAAAAAGCAAACCTTGCCGCTCCACGCCACAGCCACTGTACTGAGTTCTCAACTTTTCGAAACCGATTCGCTCATGGGCAGCGTGCTGATCAATGAGCACCAGGTTCTGCTGATCCTCACAAAGAATATAACTCTCGCAAAATTGGCCAATCACCCTGAGGCTGGCATAATAACCGCCAGCTTCATGCAATGGAGCAGCACTCAACAAACTTGGCAAATCGAGGGCACTGCTGATCTCTTTAAGGGGCGGTACAGGATACATAGCCACACCCTCACCCACAGCTGCCGCTTGATCGATACCCCCTTCGATGGTGCTCAAGGGACGGGACGATGAAGGCCAGATCGCCTTGTCTGCAACGGCGGCAGAAGGCCTGATGACCGCGGGAGTAGGCGACTGAGAATCGGCAGAGCGCAGGGTGTTTTGCAAGGTCTGAACAATAAAATCATGCACCACGGATTGATCGCGAAACCGCACCTCATGTTTGGTCGGATGCACGTTAACATCGACCTGCTCCGGTGCCATCTCTAGAAACAACACCACGATCGGATGCCGCCCTTTTAGCAACAGGTGACGATACCCCTCCCGCAGAGCATGTTGCACTAATCGGTCTCGAATATATCGGCCGTTAATAAAGGTGAACTGGCTGCCGGTTGCAGAACGGTTGAGGGACGGTTGACTGATCAGCCCATGCAAACGCATGCCCTCCAGCTTTCCTTCTACCGGCACCAGGTCTTTCAGCACTGCCCGACCGAGCAGACCGGCGACCCTCTCAGCTAGATTTTTCTGCCGATTGAGGTCGATCTGCCGGCGACCGTTATTAACCAGCTGAAACTGAACCTGCGGGCAGGCCAGGGCCAACTTGGTAATTGTGTCACTGATATGCCCGGCTTCCGTCTCATCCCTGCGCAAAAATTTACGGCGGGCGGGAGTATTGAAAAACAGGTTTCTGACTTCGATAAGAGTACCGACGGGCATACCTGTGGCCTCGGCATGGCGCACGGTTCCTCCATCGACCTGAATTTCCCAGCCCTCGAGGGCTTCGCCGATTCGCGTACGAAGCCGCAAGCGGGAAATAGCAGCAATCGAAGGCAGCGCTTCGCCACGAAAACCGAGAGTCTGCAGATGAAAAAGGTCGGCCTCGCTACGCAGCTTGCTGGTCGCGTGCCGCTCCAGGCAGAGAAATGCATCTTCCCGATTCATACCGCAGCCGTTATCGGTAATACGAATCAGCCGCTTGCCGCCCGCTTCGATTTCCACAACAATTTTAGTGGCATGGGCGTCAAGGGCATTTTCAATCAACTCCTTAACCACCGATGCCGGGCGCTCAACTACCTCGCCTGCAGCAATCTGGTTGCAGAGTTGTTCCGGCAGTATGCGGATTTGTTCCTTCATGCGAACCTTCTACTACGATATAACAACTAAGCTTAAAAAAGAGAGCGGTCAATATTTCGACCGCTCCATGAACTCGAATATGCAGGAAAGCTTTATAGCTTATGCTCAAGGGAATCGAGAAGGTTCTCGATCTCCTCCAAATCGGAGTGGTTTTCCGATTGAGCCAAATGGGTCAAGGGCTCCTTGAGTAAACCAAAGTCTCCGGCGACACTATGCACAACAGGGACATCGACCTGATCCATCTTGCGCATAAAGGATTCAAACAAGCAGTTATCGCAGATGGTATTGATCAGGCGCGGCACACCACCGGTAAAGCGATGAATGGCAGGAATAGCATCGTCGACAAAGATAGTCCGTTCAGCACCGGCAATACGCAGTCGATGATTAATGTAACTGGTCGTGGTCTCAACGGTGAAAGAATGTAGCTGATATTTGACCGCCACGCGCTGGGCCAGTGGTTCGTCAAGACGCAGACAATCCTCGACTTCGGGTAAACCGAAGAAGACGATATTGAGTAGCTTTTTGGATGGAATCTCCAGATTAAGCAACCCCCGGAACTCTTCCATAAGCTCTCGGGTTTGCAGCATCTGGGCCTCATCGATCAAGACCACGGCCCGACGTCCAGACTCGTCGATCTGCAGCAACCGGTCATAGAGCTGCTTAAGAAGGCTAAGTCGGTCGGATGCCGGTGCCTCAACGCCGAACTGCATGGCAATGCGGGTTAGAATCCATTCGGGAGTGATCCCAGAGTGCACCATTACCAGCAAAGAAGACTCATACCGATCCTCAGGCAGACAGTCAAGCATGCGCCGCGCCAAGGTCGTTTTCCCCGTACCAATGCCACCGATCAGAACGGCCAAACCCTTATTGGAGTCGACAGCGTACATCAACCGCTGCAGCGATTGACGGTGTTGTTCACTGTTGAAATAAAAACGGGCGTCAGGAGCGTTGGAAAAAGGCTCCCTCTCGAAGCCAAAATGCTGAGCGTAACTCATCGACCAATTCCCTTACAAAACAGACTGTCATTCTTTGCTAACACCCTTTGCCCCCCTCAGACTGAAGCGTTCCAGATAGGGAAACAAATCCAACATGGTTGAACTTAGATGTAAGAAACCCGATTCTTATCCGAACCGTTACCGGAAGGACTTCCACCATTGTCGTCATCAAGACCGAGTTCCGTCCGCAACTGACGTATCTGTTCGTCAACATTGCGGAAAAATGGGTCAACATCGGCCACACATTGAAAGCTATCGAGAGCCTCCAAGGGCTGTCCCCACTCCACATACAAGAGGCCCAACTCGTAATAGAGGCTGATACGTTCGCCATCTTTGAGGGCTTCGTAAGCCAGACCTTCCTTGAAAGTTAAAACCGCTTGGTCAAAGGCTCCCTTCTGAACCAGGCAAACCCCTTTGAGAGTCAGGCAATCGATGCGCCGCTGGGGATCGCCCACCACCTTGTCGAACTGATCGATGGCGTCATCAAGCAGGCCCATCTCCTTGTAAGCGATTCCAAGATTATAGTGGGTTTCAAAATCCTCTGCGGAAACCTGACTTTCTAAACCCTTTCTAAAATCGTTCAAAGAACCGTCCAGACGCGAGCGCTCCCGATCTTCCATGCTCTCCAAGACGGCGTTACCGCCACCGACTGCCAAAGCCGGTTTCATCTGGCCTACATCGTCAGCAGCCGCGGCACCACCAGAGGTGGTAATTCTCTCTAGCAATTGCTGAGCTTGAGGACAATCCCCCAAGCGGTCGAGCAAAGATTGACACTTTTGGGAGGCCTCGGCCAACAGCCCCTGTTGGAAATAAAACTCAGCTTCTTCCACTTCGCCGGACACGTCTATGGTGGGCTGGACGGACTGCTCATTGGCCGTCGTATTTAATGGGGCATCGTCAGGCCCGACAGCTTCATCCACACTCCCCGTATCAAGACCAAACTCGATACCATCCAAGTCCAGATCGTCGAATTCAAGGCCACCTTCTTGAGGCAGGTCCTGCAGTGGTTCCTGATCCAATTCTACTTCAAAGAGCTGATCGTCATCGCCTGACGAGGATGGTTGTTCATCAGCCAGGTCCAGGTCACCAAAACTTGCCGGCTCAGCCGTACCGTCCATAGCGTCGGGATCAACCTCTTTCGCTATGGACTCTTCGTCCTGCTGGGAAGACATCAAGTCAAATAACTTGCCGCCTTCACCGGTTTGTTCATAAATAGCCTGCAGCGAGGCAATGGCCTGTTCGTTATCAGGCAACTGTTCCGTGACCAATTCGTAGACATCTTTAAGGTCTGTCGCTCGCCCTTCGGCAAAAAAACCTTCCTTGAGCTGTTCCAGTTCAGCTAGCGCATGCTCCGCCTTTTGGTCGGCCAAAAGAGCCCAGGCGTAATCCTTGCGCCAATCGAGGTTATCGGCATCTATCTCCAGCAGCTGACCATAGGTCGATATTTCACTCGCATGATCGTCCAGAGCGCGATAGCTATTGGCTAGCAACAACAGTGCCTGGCTATGCTGAGGATCTTCCTTTAAAACTTCTTGCAACCCTTCGACACTACGTCCCGCCTGGCCACAGGCAAGAAATCCCCTGGACAATTCGACCTTAAGGGGAACGGAAGTCGGGCAACCGGCGAGTCCTACTGCTTGAATCTTTTCAACAGCACCTAAATCGGCGTTTATTATAAAGCGCTGCAGGGTCTGCACCAAGCTTTCGGCCGCCCGTTCCGTCTGATGGGTCTGGCTGAACGCTTCGGCCACCTGCAGAGAGATGTCTAAATTACTAGGGTCCAGGTCTTGCATTTGCCCCAACACCTTGACTGCAGCATCTATTTCACCTTGTTTGCGATGAAGATTGAGCAGGTTTCGATATTCGGTCAGGGCATTTCCAACCAATCCCTGTTTGATATTGAGTTCTGCAAGATGATGATAGAGTTCAGGCTGAGTAGCATCGACCTTCTGCATCTGTTTGTATACAGCCAGGGCCTTGAGAATAAAACCGTTTTCAACGTAATGCTTAGCCACCCCTTCATAGGTTCCTAGGGCCTTTTCCGGCATCTGGTTACGGCTGTAAAGTTCAGCGAGTTTCTGCCGGTTGCGAATGTCCTTGGCATCGCCTTCAACTATCTTCTCGTAATCCTTGATAGCCTTGCCGATTTGGCCTTTAAGCAGACTTTTCTGCGCCGCAGCTAAAAGTTTTTCTTTTTTTAACAATGCCTTCACCCACACGGTTAAAGTGATTAAATATCTTTGCTAAGATAAACTAAAAATGAGCACCCTGTCAAGAACGGGAACGGGCCTTTCCCCTGCAGCGAAGCCCCTTTAGATGAATACGATCCCACAATAAAAGCCGTTGAGGAAAAACCTTCTCGGCCATAGCATCGGGCTTTAGCCCTTCCATGGTCAGCGCTTAAAAAACTATAGTTTTTTAAGACGCCTCACCTCGCCGGTGGTTAAATGCCGATATTTCCCTAACCGCAACCCCTCTTGAAGCAAAAAGGCCAAGCCAATACGTTTGAGGCGGCTTACAGAGCAGCCCACCGCTTCACACATTCTTCGGACCTGACGATTGCGCCCCTCATTAATAGTCAACTCCAACCAGGTATGACTACCGGACGATCGAACATTGGCGACCTTAGCCGGAGCGGTAAGACCATCTTCAAGCTTCACACCCTCTTCGAGTTGCTTCCGTGCGGCAGGATTCAACGCACCACGCATCCGCACCAGGTAGGTCTTGGCAACCTGATGGCGTGGGTGGGTTAACCGTGCTGCCAGGTCTCCGTCGTTGGTCAGCAGCAGCAAACCTTCGGTATTGAGGTCCAGGCGCCCGACGGAAAAAACCCGCACCTTAACATCCCGCAGCAGATCGGTAACCACCTTACGGCCCTGAGGGTCACTAGCCGTAGTAACATAGCCAGCCGGCTTATTAAGCAACAGGTAGACTTTCGCCTGCTCTACTCTTAAAGGTCGACCATCTACTTCTATTCGATCCTCGTCGACATCGGCTTGATCACCAAGGCCAGCCACCCGTCCGTTCACAGTTACCCGTTCGGCGGAGATCCAACGCTCTGCCTCCCGCCTAGAGGCGAGACCAGCCGCAGCAATCAATTTTTGTAATCGTTCTTTCATTTATCACATCCGGTTTTAAAGAAGAGATTCAACCTTATTCAAGAGAATCATCTTCGAGAGAAATAGGCTCTTCGACAGGCAATTCCATATCGGCGAGCATGTCCGAGGGCAGGTCGTTAAATTCCTTAAGAGTCGGTAAACCGGCCAAGTCGCGCAAGCCGAACAATTCAAGAAACTCTCTACTGGTTCCATAAATAAGAGGTTTCCCAGGGATATCTTTTTTGCCAAGAATACGAATTAGACGTTTGTCGAGAAGAGTTCTTATCACTCCCCCCGAATCGACCCCTCGCAGATAGTCTATTTCTGCACGGGTAACAGGCTGCCGATAGGCAACAATCGCTAGAGTTTCCAAGGCAGCTCGTGAAAACCGAAATGGCCTACTTTTACGAAACGCCCTAATCCATTCTGCATGTTCAGGCCGCGTTCGCAACTGAAAACCACCATCAACCGACTGCAAAGCGAATCCACGACTGCTGCGTTCATAGTCCTCTTGCAATTGTTGCAAAAGGGTTTTGGCCTGCCTCTCCTCGATTTCGAGAACCAAAGCAATACGATCAGACCGTATCGGCCCATCAGCAACGAGCAACAACCCTTCTATAACCGCTTTGAAATCAACTGTAACCAAGGGTTTCATCCTGCTGCAAGTTTGAGTCTTCGACATCTTCAACAGCGTAAAGCCAGATGGAACTGTCCCGACCGTTCTGCATCAATCGGGCAAGACGCATTTTAACCAGTTCCAACATCGCCAGAAACGTCACGACCACTTCGTTACGATCAACGATACTGGGCAACAAATCTCCAAAAGCCAAACTTCCACGTTCGCTCAAAGACACAAGGATCTGATTGATCCTATCCGTTACAGACAACCGCTCACGGCTTATCTCATGCACGCTTTCCTCATCATTGCCCTGAATTAATTGACGAAAAGCAGCGACCAGCTCAAAAAGTCCGACTGGCTCCCATTCTGCATCCTGGTTCTCATCGCCTTCAACCTCAAGAGAGCTGCTCAAAAAAACATCCCTTCCCAGCAGGGGCAAGGCATCAAGGGAAATAGCGGCATCCCGATACCTCTGGTACTCCAGAAGTCGTTTTACCAGCTCGGTCCGGGGGTCGGGATCAGCCTCCTCTAGCGCCTCTTCTTCATCTCGAGGCAACAGCATCCGTGACTTGATGTGCAACAGGGTGGCCGCCATCACCAGAAATTCGCCGGCCATGTCGAGGTTAAGACTTTTCATAACCTCGATAGTCGCCAGGTATTGGGCGGTAATCTTCGCGATGGGGATATCATAAATATCCATCTCATGCTTCTGGATGAGATGGAGCAGGAGGTCAAGAGGTCCTTTGAAACTATCGAGATCTATCTGATAAGGCATAACATGCTCATCAAGAGCCAACCAAGGGAATGAAATGCTGAACAGTTGAAGCCTGAGGTCCGGCTAGCCAATGAGCCGCAAAAGAGACTGCCGGCAGCAGAGCTTTATCCCAGAGCGGTGTAACAAAGATCAACACGATCAAAACAAAAAAGCCAAAGGGTTCAACCCGCGCCAGCCATTTGGCTTGGGTTTCAGGAAGCAGCCCCATGACAACTCGTCCGCCATCTAGGGGAGGAACAGGCAGCAGGTTCAGTGCGGCCAGTAACAGATTAATATACAAACTGAAACCCGCCATCAGAATTAACGGCTGACCGAGGGATAAGGCTCCCCCCCCGAGCTGCGACTCGGCCTGGGGCAGCATAAGCAAAAGGCGCAGCACGACAGCGGAAATACCGGCCAGAATCAGATTGGTGACCGGCCCAGCCAAAGCGACCCATAGCATGTCTTGGCGAGGTCGTTTGAAATTAAGGGAATTGACCGGTACCGGACGTGCCCAGCCGAATCCAACCAAGAACAGCACCACAAGCCCAAAGGGGTCGATATGTTTAAGGGGATTAAGTGTCAGGCGGCCTAACATACGGGCGGTCGGGTCGCCGAGACGCTCCGCAACATAACCGTGAGCAACTTCATGCAGGACAATGGCGAATAAGCCAGGAACCAGCATAACCGAAATTTTAACTAGCAATATTTCCATAACATTCCTTGAAAAGAGCTTGACCGTTCTTAATAACAGATAGCAACAACTAAGTCAATTTAACCCTGAATCAAGCCTACACCGATTCGGCCCGATTATTTACTGCAATGACTGCCCTGAAGATAATGCTTACAGACAAAATCGACTTCGTCCTGCCGGGTCAGCAACTCTCCGTCGAGGCGGGCCGTAAGAAGATGTTGAAAAATTTCTTTATAGATGGGTCCCGGAGAAATCCCAAGTTGCTTGATATCGTTGCCAACCAACTCACACTGAACAGAGCGCAGATGGGTGAAATAAGTGGAAAGGCAACGCTGCACCTGCTCGTTAGCACTGCGGGCCATGGCATACAACAGCACCTCGGTTGATAGAGGCTGGAACCAACCGTAGATTTCGCTGGGCCGGGGCGGGGCCGTGTGCATGCGTCGCCAAAAAATCAGGTTGGTCGCCCGATGAACCGCCTCCCGCTCCATCGTAAAGATGTGCTGCAGACGAGGCGCTATCGATAGACGCTGACAGAGGCTGTCCACTGCTCGGTCATCAAGGTCCGCCAACAGACACAAGAAATAGACCAGCCAATGACGACAGGACTCACCGGTAAACAGCAAACGATGCCAGTCAATAGCCTGACGGGCACTGCCAAAAAGCTTCTTCACCCGATTCTCCAGCAGCAGATCGGGGTGCAAATATTCGAGGAGGTCAAGATCAGCCATACGAAGTACTGCAGGCAGAGGATTGGCTTCTTTGAAAATAAGAACCAATTCGTTCAAAACCCGCTGTCCGCCAATTTTATCCAGAAACCCCATACGCACGGCACTACGCAGCAACTGTTCGGTGTGCACCCCAATACGGAAGCCTAGGCGCTGTTCGAAACGAATGGCCCGGAAAACCCGAGTCGGATCTTCCACAAAGCTGAGATTGTGCAAGACACGAATGGCTTTTTCCTGCAGATCCCGTTGGGCACTGAAAAAATCGTAGAGTTCTCCATAATGACTGCCGTTGAGAGCGATGGCCAGGGTATTGATGGTAAAGTCGCGACGGTAAAGATCAAGCTTGATGGGCGCATGCTCCACCGTGGGTAGAGCGCCCGGTTCGAGATAATACTCGGTTCGGGCTGATACCACATCGATCTTGAACTGATCGGGAAAAATCAGTACCGCCGTGCCGAACTTTCGATGGGTACGAATGCGGCAATCAAAGCGTCGGGCATATTCCGCGGCGAAGACGATACCGTCACCTTCTACAACGATATCAATATCGAGATTTTGCTTGTTCAGCAACAAATCACGGACAAAACCGCCAACCGCAAAGACATCGAGTCCCAAATCCTCAGCGACCTGTCCCAACCGATTGAGAATCTCTTCGATACGCGGCTCGAATCGCGTTCGCAACAGTCGCAGGACATAACGCTTCCGCAACCCAAGACTGCTGCCAAGGGCTGGGGTATCACTCATGGGACGGGAGACCGCGCCGGAGACCATATGCCGCAATAGATCGGTGCGGGTAATCGCCCCTACCAAGGTGCCCTCATCCACCACTGGCACAAAACGCTGATTGCCAGTGACGATCAATTCCTGCAATTCTTCTACCGAGGTACTAGGCTCCACCGCGATAAAGTCGCTGTTCATGAATTCGCCCACCGGCAGTTCATCAAGTTGGTGATGAGCAGCCTTTTCAACTACCTGGCGGGTGATAATGCCCACCACTTGCAGGCCATCCATGACCGGCAGAGCATTAATATTATACCGGGTAAGCTGTTCTCGCACCTCTTTGATACTTGTCGACCGGGGTACCGTCTTAATCGCTGTAAAGAGCAGATGGCGGGCCTCCCAATGGGGATTGACGTGGCGCTGTAGCACCTCCGTCAAGCGGTCAAGAAACTGCACCAGGGTCATCTCCCGCAACACCCCCGAGGCGGCAAAACTGTGCCCACCGCCACCGAATTCATTGAGAATTTCACCGACATGAACCTCAGGAATTCGGGACCGACCGACCAAAAACACCCGGTCCCCCATGCGTACGGCCACAATCAGAGCGTCATGGCTCTCCATATCCTTTAGTTTATGGGCCAAGACAGCTAGGTCGCCGACATATTGGTCGATAGAGGCATGAGCAACGGCAATATCGATGCCGTTGACGTTGAGAATGGACCGATTTTCGATAAGTTGATGCAGCAGGGCTACCTGCTTGGCTGTCAATTCCTGCGTCAGAGCATCGGCCACCAGGTTCAGATCGCCTCCCTGTTCCAGCAGATAGGCAGCCGCCTGATAATCCCTGCTGGTGGTGGAATTGAACAGCAACTTACCCGTGTCCTCATAGAGGCCAAGGAGCATCATGGTCGCTTCGGCGGAACTGAGTTCAACCCCCTGTTCCCTAAACAGGTGAGCAAAGATGGTGACCGTCGAACCAACCGCCTCGATAATCTCAAGGGTGGGCTTAACACTAAGTTGGCAGACCGGATGATGATCGTAGACATGGACTTCGATCCCTGGCTGCTCAAGAACTTTGGCAAAAGGACCGATCCGTTCGGCCTGGCAGACATCGACCAGAATCAATCGGCGGATGTCGGCCAGGTCGATATTACGGATGCGTTTGAACAGTGAGGCATTCTCAGGATTTTTAAGCAGATACTCCCGCAGGCTTCGCTCTTGAGCGCCGGCAAAGACCATTTCAGCCTGCGGATAGAGCTTTTTAGCCGCAATCATGCTGCCAAGACAGTCGAAATCGGCATTTATGTGAGTAGTTATGACATCCATAGCGACTTTCGCACAAACGGGCTGAGACTAGATTGATCGGGTCAGCAACGCAGGGTACCGATCAACTCTTTAATGCTTGCTACCCCTTCTTCCTGACAAAACCGCTGCAGGCCATCGATAATAGCAATCATTGCCGCCGGATCGACAAAATTGGCCGTACCGACCTGCACCGCGTGAGCGCCGGCGATAAGGAACTCCAAGGCATCCTCGGCTGACGTAATACCACCAACACCGATTACCGGCAGCTTGACCGCCTGCACTACCTGATACACCATACGCACCGCCAGCGGCCGCAGCGCCGGTCCTGAAAGGCCCCCGGTGCCATTAGCCAGGCGGGGACGGCGACGGCGGATATCAACGGCCATACCAGTCAGAGTATTGATGCAACTGATAACGTCGGCCCCTGCCTCCTCGACAGCCCGAGCGATAACGGTAATGTCGGTGACATTGGGAGTCAATTTGACGATAAGTGGCACGTTGAGGTGCCGACGTACCAAGCCTACCACTTCGGCAGCGGCAGCGGGATCAGTACCAAAAACAATGCCGCCCTGCTTGACATTGGGACAAGAGATATTGAGTTCGACCGCATCAATACCATCGATCTGCGACAGGCGCTGCGCCGCCTGACCGTACTCTTCCAGACTGTTGCCAAAGAAATTGACAATAACCGGCGTCTGCACCTCTTTCAAAAAGGGTAGCTTCTCCTCGACAAAAGCATCCATTCCAACATTTTGCAGACCGATCGCATTGAGCATACCGCCTTTGGTTTCGGCGATGCGCGGGGTCGGATTCCCAGCTTTAGGACGCAGAGAAAGACCCTTGGTGACAATGGCGCCGAGACGATTGAGGTCCATATAAGGACTATATTCTTCGCCGTAGCCGAAGGTTCCAGAGGCAGGCATTACTGGATTCTTCAACCGCAAGCCTGCGAACTCTACTGCCAGATCGGGGGTATCAGCCGATGGTCGTTTTGATAGTGGCATCTCACTCATGGCTGTGTCCCTCCTCGTTCACTCGTTTCTCCAACAGTTCCCAGTCGAGATCATCAGAATAAAATACGGGACCTTCTTTGCAGGTACAAAGATAACGGGGCTGTTCCTCGCTATGGCCAACTCCCTTGACCACACAACCGAGGCAGGCCCCTACCCCACATGCCATAAAAGCTTCCAGAGAAACCTGCAACGTCGCTTTCCGAGGTTGACAGATCCGGTGTACAGCCTCCAGCATAGGCATTGGTCCGCAAGCATATACCGCTGCCTCGGGGAATTTGTTCAATTTGCGCTCCAACACTTGCGTAACTGGCCCTTCCTCTCCTAGAGTACCATCATCTGTCGACACATAGGTTTCCACTCCAAGACGCTCAAATTCAGTTACCATCAGCACGTCCTTGCGAGAACGCCCACCGATAAGCAAACGAACTTTATTCGTTTTTACCAGTTCGCAGGCCAGCATATACAGGGGCACCAGCCCGATACCACCACCAACCAGAACTTGTTCCCTTCCATCGGCAGTCAGCTCAAAGCCACGTCCAAGAGGTCCAAGCAATTCGACCCGGTCTCCCTCATGCAACTCTCGCATAATAGAGGTTCCTCTGCCGACAACCTTATAGAGGATTTCGACAAACTCCTTATCCGGCAGTCCGTCACAGTCTGAAGGCAGCGTCCCGGTCTGAAAAATACCGAAGGGCCGACGCAATAAGGGCTCATCGGTAGTTTGAGACCGAAACATGACAAATTGACCCGGCTGAGCTAAATCTGCAATCCCCGGTGCCAGAATTTTCATTCGGTAATAATCGGGCGAAACTTCCTGATTAGATAAGAT
>JABXKU010000007.1 GCA_013619105.1 Desulfuromonadales bacterium | reverse complement strand
CTCCAAGGGCAGCTCCATTCGCTCGGCAATCTCCTCGGGCAGCGGTTCGCGGCCGATTTCCTGTACCAGTTGCCGGCTGGTGCGGATCAGCTTGTTGATGGTTTCGATCATATGCACCGGGATGCGAATGGTGCGGGCCTGATCGGCAATAGCACGGGTGATTGCCTGACGAATCCACCAAGTCGCATAGGTGGAAAACTTGTAGCCCCGCTGATATTCAAATTTATCGACGGCTTTCATCAGGCCGATGTTGCCTTCCTGAATCAGATCAAGAAACTGCAGACCACGGTTGGTGTATTTTTTGGCAATGGATACCACCAGCCGCAGATTGGCCTCTACCAGTTCGGACTTGGCAGCCTTGGCTCTCCATTCGCCCTTCTGCACCTCTTTTAGAGAGTCGAGCAACTCCTCGGGAGCAAATCCGGACTCTTCTTCAACCCGCTTGAACTTGCGCTGGGCGCTCTTAAGCCTCTTTTCCACCACCAGCAGTGTATCGATGGGGGCATTGAGCTCCTCGGAGACCTGCAGGGCATCGTCATCGCTTTTGCGCATGCGGCGCAACAGACGCTTGATATCACGGTAGGGACGGCCTAGCTCTTCTTCGCAAGCGCTGACTTCAGCCAAGCCCTTTTTGACCTGTTTTGCCAATTCCTTCAGGCGATCGACGATTTTATCGACCTGATAATCCTTTAAACGAATCTCGCGCATCAACTCGCCGGTGGCAATATTCAGTTCCTGCTCCTCAGCCAGCAAAGCCTGCTTCTGTTCTTTGGTGGCCTCGGCCTGCTGCTCGCGCAAAGCCATGAGCTGCTCATTTTTCTCGCGAATTCCAGCCATCAGATCAAGGGTGCGGTTACGTTGCTTCTCTTCGACCTCAGCGCCCTCTTCAACTTCAAATTCTTTGGTGATCTCGGCCACACCAATCTGGTCTTTGGCCAGTTTGTCGCCGAGAACCAGCACGTCCTTAAAGGCAATCGGAGTCTTCATAATGACCCGGGTCACCTGAGCTTCTCCGGCTTCGATCCGCTTGGCGATCTCTACTTCGCCTTCGCGAGTCAGCAACGAGACCTGGCCCATCTCCCGCAGATACATGCGCACCGGATCGCTGGTCCGCCCGAGCACACCCGCCGCATATTCGGTTTCGTCTTCGCTATCATCATCGTCGTCATCGTCGCTAGTACTGCTAGCCTTTTTTTTGATGCTGACAGAGGCTTTGCTTTCCGAGTCGACCACTTCGATATCCATCTCGCCGAACATGCTCATCACGTCGTCGAGCTGGTCAGAGGACACCATCCCTTCAGGCAGGATGTCGTTGACTTCATCGTAGGTTAGGTAACCCTTTTCTCTACCGAGGTCGATAAGTTGCTGGACCTCTTCCATGCCGGGTTTCTTGGACATGTGCGTTTTTTCTCCTCTCGATTTCCGTTGACCGGAAATAGGGTTGTTTCATATCTGAACAAAATGTCGTTATTTACCGTTTTTTGATCCTTTTCGATACATCCAGTGACTCGCGCTGTAAGGTCGCCAACGCCGCGCTATCACCAGCCTTTTCAGCCTGCTGAATCTGTTCTTGCAGGATCCGGTAGCGCTCTTTTAGCTGGTGACGGCCCATCGCTTTTTTACAATCTTCAAAAATTCGAGCACCCTCTTCAGCCAGTGCCTCATCGTCCTTTACAATAATACCCGATAGAATCGCCTTTTGGGCTTGGTTTAAACCATTCAGCAACCGGTCTTCATCCAACTTGCCTTCATCAGAGCTGCTATTAATTAGGCCAGCAGCGATGGCTCGCCGGTCGTCGTCGCCAAACAGTGCCTCCGGGGTCGCCGCTGCCACCTTGCTGCGGATCTCTTTATTGACCTTCATTAGATGCAACAGGCATTCCTGGATCTTATATTCTCCACCCTTGGTGGCAGTCGGTCGCATTAGAGGCCTCTGTGGCTGCGGAACAACCTGCGGTTGAGCGACCTTGGGTTTGGACGTGACCACCTTTGGCCGAGAACCCGCTTTCTTTTTAAGCAATTCTTCATCGAGTCCCGTACGCTGGGCCAATTCCTTAAGATATAGATCCCGCTCCAGTTCGCTCGGAAGCAGTTGCAATTTTCCGAGCATCTCCTCGGCCGCCCGAACCTTACCTTCTATACTGTCACCATGGAGCTCTAGGCAGTGATCGAGAAATACTTTCAATACTGGCCGCGCCCGATCGAAAACAACCTGTAGGTCCTCGGCAGAATGACCAGCCAAATAAGAATCAGGATCCTCATCGGCTGATAGTTCGACCACCGATGCGGATAACCCCTCGGCCAAAAGGACTTCCATGGCGCGAAAGGTCGCCTTACGACCGGCTTTGTCTTGGTCAAAGAACAGCAGCAGTTTTTTACAATAACGCTTGAGCAGCCGCGCATGTTCGGCGGTCAGGGACGTACCGCAAGTCGCCACGGCATTCTGAAAACCAGCCCGATAGAGGGCCAGCTGATCGAAGTATCCTTCGACCACAATTCCTGTCTCACTATGTCGCATCGCCTCTTTGGCCTGATAAAGACCATAGAGAATCTGCCCCTTGTGATAGATGGGCGACTCGGGCGAATTAATATATTTGGGCAAGCTGTCGTCAAGTACACGACCACCGAAAGCCACCACCCGACCGCGGCTATCCTGAATAGGAAACAATAGCCGACGGCGAAACAGATCGTAATCTCTCCGCCCATCGTTACCGACCCGCACCAGCCCAAGTATATCTCGGGCCCATTTTGGCTCAAAACCCTTGCCGGCCAAATGCTCAGTCAGAGCCTGCCAGCCATCGGGGGCATACCCCAGGCCAAATTCTCGAACGGTTTCCCCTTCATACCCGCGCTGTCGTAAATAGTGACGGCCTTCGGCTCCCTTGGGACCGTCAAGCAGCTGCTGATGATAGAAGGTAGCAGCGACCTCGCTGACCCGCAGCAGCCGCTCCTTCTCTTGGCGCTGCTGCTCTTCGGCCGGTGTCAGTTGCTCTTCTTCGATCTCCACCCCAGCTCGTTCGGCGAGACGCCGTAACGCTTCGGGAAAACTTAACCCTTCCATGCGCATGACGAAAGAGAAGGCGTCGCCGCCGACTCCGCAGCCGAAACAGTGAAATATCTGCCGCGGCGCGTTGACATTAAAGGACGGGGTCTTTTCGCTGTGAAAAGGACACAACCCTAAATGGTTAGCCCCCGAACGCTTCAGCGGCAGATAAGAGGAGACCAGCTCGACAATGTCGATGCGCTCGCGGATTTCCTGAATCTTGTCTTCACCAATTAGTCCTGTCATACACTTCTCAACTGGACAATGGTCACATTGTTGCCGCCCCCTGCCAGATCGGCCGCATGAAAAGCAACCACCTCGCGATGGCCGGCCAGAAACTCCCGTACGGCTCGCCGCAGAATGCCTTCACCACAACCGTGTACAACTTCCAGCTCAGAGAGCCCTTGTAGCAGGGCATCATCGACAAAACGATCGAGTAACGCCATAGCTTCATCGACCCGCTTACCGATCAACAGCAGACGGCTATGGGCGGCCTCCCGTTCTACTCGGTTGCGCACCTGACCACCGTCACTTTTGCGCCGGGCAAAACGGCGCGGCTGAAACTGTTCCAAAGAACTCAGCGACAAGCGAAGCTTTTTGCCTTGCACCGAAAGTTCGACCTGTCCGCCGGCAACCCGCACCACCTCGCCTTCGCTGGCCAGAGCGGGTATGTGCAGTAATTCGCCCACAGCTACTTCTTTGGGGGCCGAAGTGGACTGCGGTTTAGCTATCGAAGCGGGCCGCATCGCCTCACGAACCTGACGCAGTTCCCCGGTCACTCGCGCTTGGCCAGCAACATCGGGTGCTTCCTGCCGCAAATCCTTGAACAGGCGCTTAATATTATCTTCAGCCTCTCGGACCAGTCCTTCACCACGCCGACGAGCTTTATCGAGCAGTGCCTGGCGCTGCCCTTCAAGTTCTTCCAGCAACTGCTTGCGCTTGGCCCGTTCAAGACGTGCTAACTTTTGCAATTGCTCGGCATCTTCGAGCCGCCGGGACAGATCCTGTTGCTGTTGATTGATCTTTTCGATCAGATCCAGCCCTGCCTTTTCGCCCTCGCCAAGATAACCTTCGGCACGGGTCAGTAAAGTCTCGGGCAAACCGAGCCTGCGGGCGATGGTAAACGCCTTACTCGCACCGGGAATACCGTAATGCAAGCGATAGGTCGGCTGCAGGGTCTGTTCGTCAAACTCGACGGCAGCATTCTCCACCCGCGATTCCAGTAGAGCATAACCCTTGACCAGATTCAGATGGGTGGTCACTAAGGTCTTGGCGCCAACACCACGTAATTCGTCGAGTACCGCCATGGCCAGAGCCGCGCCTTCAGTCGGATCGGTGCCGGTGCCGGCCTCGTCGAGGAGTACCAGCGAGCAACGATTAGCCTGCTCCAGAATCTGGCGCATGCGGCTCAAATGGCCAGAAAAAGTCGACAGGCCCTGCTCAATACTCTGCTCATCACCGATATCGGCGAAAACCTCTTCGAACAAAAAGAGGCGGCTTTCGGGTCGACAGGGCACATGCAGTCCGGACCGAACCATCAACACCAACAGACCAGCGGTTTTTAACGCAACGCTCTTGCCGCCGGTATTGGGACCACTGATGACCAGGGTATCTTTATCGGCAGACAACAGCACATCGATGGCCACCGCCTGATCTGGGACCGGAGTGCCATCAGCCTCAAATAGCAGCAGGGGATGACGGGCGCCCTTCAGTTCGATGAGCGGTATGTCTACTAACTGGGGCGCAGCCCCGTCGCTAAAGCGGGAAAAGCGGGCCGCAGCAGCGCGTAAATCAAGACGTGCCAGAATTCGCTGATTGTCCCTCAGCGCTTCACTATGGCGGCGCACACCGTCTGCCAATCGGCGCAGAATGCGTTCCAGCTCTCGCTGTTCAGCTCGCTGCAAGGCCTGCAGTTCATTGTTTTTGTCGAGCACCGCGGTCGGTTCAACGAACAGGGTCTGACCGCTGGATGATTCGTCGTGAACGAACCCTTTGAGCCGGCCACGATGATCTGCCTTTACAGGCACCACATAACGTCCGTTGCGCTCAGTCACCAACCGGTCCTGAAAAACCCCCTCGTAGCGATCGGACAACAGCAGTTCTTCGAGAACCTTGCGAATCCGTTCCCGCAAACGGCGCAACTGATAACGTAAATCTCCCAGCTCAAAGGACGCGCTATCGAGAATTTCTCCTCGCGAGCCGATGCTTTCGGCAATTTCACGCCGCAATGCCGCGCAGGGTTGCAGACCGAGGGCCAGACTCGAAAGCAGTGGCCACTGCGGCCGTTCGGCCAGATACCGACGACAGTCGTGAGCCGCATCTAGACTACTTTGTACCTCAAGCAACTGCTCAGCTGGCAGCCAAACCCCCTCGGTACTTAGCTGACGCAGCGCCGGCACCAGGTCGCGACAAGCCCCTACGGGCGGCCGGCCGACCTGCTCCAGCAACTGACACATCTCACCCACTTCAGCCAAGGCCTCGGAAACTGCTGTCTTTTCAGACAACGGTTGAAGTTCCAGAGCCAATTCACGCCCTGGTACGGTAGAGGTAAAACGAGCCAGCAGGCTACGAACCTTATCGTACTCAAGTACCCGCAGAGTTTCTATACTCATCGGTTCCCTGGCGATTGCAAGGTGTTACCGGCAGCTACGGGTTTCGCCGCCGTTTGTTGCTGCAACACTTGGCCGCCTTGATGTAGCAGGGTATCGCCAAACCGAACTAGCGGCGGCGCTAACTGAGACTGTTTAAACAAATCACCAACTTGCGGCGGCAAAGGACTGAGACTCAAGCCGTAAAGAACCAGGGTCAGCAACAGACCGCCTTGAACCAAACCGAACAAAGCACCGGCCACCCGGTTGAAACCGCCGAGGAACAGCAACTTGATGAAACGGGACAGTACAAAGCCTAGCAATCCAAAAAAAATCACCGTCAGCAACAGCAGCGCAACAAAGGCAATCACCACACACAACTGGCTTGGCCAGGTCACGCGTTCTATTAATAGCTCTGCCAATGGAGCATGATAACGCACGGCCAAAAAGAGACCGCCAAACAGTCCGCAGAGGGAGCATAGCTCCCGCAAAAGACCGCGCAACAATCCCTTGAGAGTGAAGCAGGCCAGCAAGAGCAGAATAGCGATATCAATTAGATTCATAATAATGCCAATAGTGCTTCGATCAACCGGCCAGTCGTGCCTTTACTAAACCGCTGGCCTTCTTGCCATCAGCGCGGCCTTGGGCTCGCTCGCCAACTAACTTCATCACCGGCCCCATATCGCGCATGGAGGTGGCTCCAAGTTCGCTGACGATTTCATCGATCAAGGCTACCAATTCCTCGTCATTCAGAGGTTCGGGCAGAAACTCCTGCAGTATCAACAGCTCGGATTCTTCTTTTCCGGCCAGATCCAAACGCTCGTTGTCGCGATAGATCTGAGCCGACTCCTTGCGTTGCTTAACCAAGGTACCGAGAATGGCGATGACTTCCGGATCGCCGAGTTCCTCGCGGGTGTCGATCTCGCGGTTTTTGATAGCAGAGCGAATCAGCCGAATGGTGCTTAGGCGTTCGCTGGCCTTGGCCTTCATGGCCTCTTTCATGGCATCGGTCAATTGTTGTTTGAGACTCATCAGCCCGTTAATCCTCACTGGGTAGGAAAAGCACAAAGAGGCGACCGGTCAACCGGTCCCCTCGTAATGAATAAAACACCGAAATCCAGCCTACTGAGTGACGTCACTCTGCTGGCTGCGACTCGCCTTTTCGGTCAGTCCAGAGACCCCGAAGCGGCGGTTCAGTTCATCATAAACACGCTGCGGAGGCAGATCGTAATAGCCGAGCAGCACCAACACGTGAAAAAACAGGTCCGCCGTTTCAGAGACCACTTCTTCAGGATCGCCACCCTTGCCGGCTACGGCCGTTTCTGTCGCTTCTTCACCGATCTTGCCGAGAATCTTGTCGAGCCCCTTGGCAAACAGGGAGGCGACATACGACTGGTCAGCGGGCTGGCTTCGCCGTTGCTGCACAATGCGATAGACGTCATCCAGGATATTCGCCTTAGCGGGCATCCCCTCTTGATCCTGCCAGAGCACGGTGGAGAAGCAGTCGGGAGTCTTATCCTGCACTTTAATGGACAGCAGCAGACAGTCACCGGAACAACTCATACGTGCTTCACAAACCACCTCAGGCGCATCCTCATCGGGCGCCACTACCGTCCCCTTGGAGCGAGAATACCGATGTAGCACACCGCTGGATTCAGTTTTGGCTAAGGCTTCGGCGTTGAGGTGCGACAGCATCAGCACCGCGCCGCTGGCGGCATCGCGCACCACGGCCGGCACCAGACCGTCCTTATCGAATTGAACTTGTTCCACAAGAGCCATGGTTCCTCCCCGAGCCCTTATAATCGGGCTGGAACGCCCCGCTTGAGCAAATATTCTTTGCACTCGCGGATGGTGTATTCACGGAAATGAAAGATACTCGCCGCCAATGCGGCACTGGCCCCGCCTTCGGTCAGTCCCTCGTGGATATGCTCGAGGTTGCCGACACCACCAGAGGCGATAACCGGAATTCGCACCCGGTCACTGACCGCACGGGTCAACGGCAGGTCGTAGCCGTCCTTGGTGCCATCGCAATCCATGCTAGTAAGCATGATCTCGCCGGCGCCGTAGGCCTGCATGCGTTCTGCCCAGTCGATGGCGTCGATGTCTGTCGGTGTGCGACCACCGTGGGTATAGACTTCCCAGCGTTGAGGATCGGACCCTGGCACCCGGCGCGCGTCGATGGCCACCACAATACATTGAGAGCCAAACCGCTCGGCAGCTTCGCGAACAAATTCGGGACGGTAAACAGCAGCCGTGTTGATAGTGACCTTATCCGCCCCGGCATTAAGCAGATTGCGGATATCGGCGATTTCGCGAATGCCGCCGCCCACAGTGAGGGGCATAAATACCCGCTCAGCGGTACGGGACACCACGTCGAGAATGATATTACGCTTGTCACTTGAAGCGGTGATATCGAGGAAGGTCAACTCATCAGCGCCTTGGGCGCAATAAATCTCGGCCGCCTCCACCGGATCGCCAGCATCGCGCAAGCCGACAAACTGGACTCCCTTGACCACCCGGCCGTCCTTAACGTCAAGACAAGGTATGATTCGTTTACTCAGCATTGGTTATCCTGCAAAGATAAGAATGGTTCTTCGCCATTACAAGGGCGCGTAGCTTATTTTTTAATCAACGTCCGCGACGCGTCAACGTGACCGCTTCGCGCAGATCGAGGCTACCGGTATAAATCGCCTTACCGGTGATCACCCCGGTCACCCCGGACGCTTCAACAGTCATCAGGCGGGCGATGTCATCGAGAGACGAAACCCCTCCGGAAGCGATGACCGGCACACTAATGGCTTCGGCTAGCTGACGGGTCGCCTCAATATTCGGCCCCTGCATCATGCCGTCGCGGGCGATATCGGTGTAGATGATGGCCTCAACACCGAAACCTTCCATCTCTTTAGCCATTTCTGTGGCCAACTTTTCGGTCACATCGGCCCAGCCCCGTACCGCCACCAGACCGTCTTTGGCATCGATGCCAACCACAATTTGACCCGGAAAGAGGCGACAGGCCTCGGCCACCAAAGCCGGATTTTCCTTGGCTACGGTACCGAGAATCACTCGGCTGACACCCAGCTCAAGGTAAGCCTCGATGGTGGCCAAGTCGCGGATACCACCGCCCAGTTCTGTGGGCATGGATACCGCCTCGACAATGGCCCGAATCGCCTCGCGATTACGGGGCACACCGGCAAAAGCGCCGTCGAGATCGACGATATGCAGCAACTCTCCCCCTTGCTCTTGCCAGGACAGAGCCTGACCGGCAGGATCGTCGCTATAGACAGTATCCTTGTCCATAAGGCCCTGTTCGAGACGAACACAGCGCCCTTCCTTTAAATCGATGGCAGGAATAACAATCATTTACAATTCTCCAAAATTCTTCAAAATATGCAGACCCACCTGCTGACTCTTTTCCGGATGAAATTGGGTAGCCATAACGTTGTCGCGCCAGATACTGGAACAGAAAGGCTGACCGTAGTCGGTGGTAGTAGCCACCACAGAATCATCAACAGGGTCGACATAGTAAGAGTGAACAAAGTAAACCGACGCGCCTTTGTCGATCCCGCGCATCAGCGGCGAGGGACGCTCAATGGCGACCTGGTTCCAGCCCATATGGGGAACCTTGAGGCGCTCTCCCTCCCACTGCAGGTCATCGGCAAAACGCCGCACCTTGCCGGGAATGATCCCAAGGCCCTGATGGCAGCCGAACTCTTCGCTTTCGCTAAACAGCAGTTGCAGTCCGAGACAGATACCGAGAAAGGGCCGCTCGCTGGCGATATGGTTATGAATGGCGTCAATGAAATCTCCCTGACGCAGATTGTCCATACAATCCTTGAAAGCCCCGACTCCGGGCAGGACCAGTCGGTCGGCCCGCTCTACCACCCGCGGATCATCGGTCACCTCGGCACTAAAGCCGACCTTTTCAAAGCCCTTCTGCACGCTGCGCAGATTGCCCATACCATAGTCAATGATGGTGATCATATTATTCCAGCTTTCCTTTGCTCGACATAACTCCGATGACGCGCTCGTCGCAGCCGGTAGCCTCATCGAGAGCGCGGCCAAAGGCCTTGAAGATCGCCTCGATGATATGATGTAGGTTGCTTCCGTAAGCCAGGTTAATATGTAGGTTAATCCCAGCATGGTTGCAAAAGGCAACGAAAAATTCTTCAGTCAGTTCTACATCGAAATCGCCGACCTTGGCCTTGGGCAACTCGACATTGAATACCAAACAGGGGCGCCCAGAAAAATCGATGTCAACCGTGGCCAGAGCTTCGTGCATGGGCATGGTACAGCGACCATAACGACGCATCCCCTGTTTATCACCGATCGCCTTTTTAAAAGCTTCACCAAGACAAATGCCGAGATCTTCGACGGTGTGATGAGCATCAACCTGCACATCCCCTTGGGCCTGCACTGTGAGATCGAAAAAGCCATGGCGGGTCAACAGGACCAGCATGTGATCGAGAAAGGGAACCGACGTGGCGATGTCTCCTTGGCCGGAGCCGTCCAGGGACAAAGTCAGATGAATCTGGGTTTCTGCGGTGTGCCGATCGATCGTCGCGCTGCGTGGCATATCCTTCCCCCTATTTCCGGTTGTGGCCGCCAGAGTACGGCAGACGCCGCTGAGTTACTTATTGAGACGAATAGCCACCGAGCGACCGTGAGCGGTAAGGCCCTCTAGTTCCGCCAGGTGGACGATGGCATCGCCGACCCGTTGCAGACCGGCGCTACTCAAAGAAATCAGACTCGACTTTTTCACAAAATCCTCTACCCCGAGAGGCGAAAAGAACCGTGCTGTGCCCCCCGTCGGCAAGGTATGGTTGGGACCGGCCAGGTAATCACCAGCGGCTTCCGGGGTATTATGCCCCATAAAGATCGCGCCGGCATGGCGAATCAGCGGCAACAAAGCGAAAGGATCGGCTACCGCCAGTTCCAGATGCTCCGGAGCAATGCTATTACTGAAGGCGATGGCCTCGTCCAGGTCTCCGGCCACGATAATGGCACCGTAACGAGCCAGAGCACGGCTGGCGATATCCCGTCGCGGCAGGGCTGTCAACTGTTCACCAAGGGCCTGCTGAACCGCACCAGCAAAAGACTCGTCGGTGGTCACCAAAATACTGGAGGCCAACTCGTCGTGTTCCGCTTGGGACAGCAGGTCAGCAGCCACATGTTGCGGGTCGCCGCTGCCGTCGTTGATCACCAGAATCTCGCTAGGCCCAGCGATCATGTCAATGTCGACCTGACCAAAGACCTGCTTCTTGGCCGTAGCTACATAGATGTTGCCGGGGCCGGTAATCTTGTCGACCCGTGGCACGCTTTCAGTACCAAAAGCCAGCGCCGCAACCGCTTGAGCTCCGCCCACTTTGAAAATCCGATCAACCCCGGCCAGGCGAGCTGCAGCAAGCACATGGGGGTTGATTTCACCACCGGGCATGGGCACCACCATGATAACCTCGCCGACCCCGGCAACCTTGGCCGGCAGGGCGTTCATCAGCACTGACGAGGGATAGCTGGCCTTACCACCAGGGACATAGATACCGACCCGGTCGAGGGGGCGCACCAATTGCCCAAGCAGCATGTCCGGCTCATCGGTGGATAGCCACGATTCCTGTTTTTGCTTACGATGAAAAGATTCAATGCGATCAGCAGCCAGTTGCAGGCAGGCCAAGGATTCGGCGCTGATCGAGGCCAAGGCCTGGTCTATTTCGGCCGTTGTAACCTCCATCGTTGCAGCACTGAGCTGCAGGGCGTCAAAACGGGCGGTGTAGTCAAAGAGAGCTTGATCCCCTTCTTTGCGTACCCGCGCGATGATCTCCCCAACGATGTCTTCAACCCCAGCCGGCGAATCCTCGCCACGAGCCACGATGCGCTGCAGGGCGGCCTCAAAACCGGCATCGTCAAAACGCAGAAATTCAATCATGCTTTTTCTCCAGACGATACAGTGCCATGCTCAAAACCATTAACCGGAGATGGTCGGCTCGCTGCCGATCACCTCTTCTAAGTCGGCGAGAATACGGCTGATCCGCTGATGTTTGGTCTTCAGGCTGGCCCGATTAACGATCAAGCGACTGGTAATTTCGGCGATGGTTTCGACTTCGACCATGCCGTTATCACGCAGGGTGGCGCCGGTGGAAACCAGGTCAACGATGCGCTCGGACAGACCCACTAACGGTGCCAACTCGATGGAGCCATACAACTTGATGAGTTCCACCTGCACACCACGGGCTGCAAAGTAGCGTTCGGTGATGTTGGGATATTTGGTGGCCACGCGAATATTGGACCAACTGCTCGGATCCTCTTCCTCGCGCAGGGCTTTGGGCTCGGCAACCATCAGCCGACAATAGCCAAACTTGAGATCGAGGGGCTCGTACAAATCTTTACCCTGCTCAAGCAGGGTGTCCTTGCCGACCACGCCAATATCGGCGCAACCATACTCTACATAGGTCGGCACGTCGGTAGCCCGTACCGCCATAAAGCGAAATTTGCTTTCGCGATTTTCAAAAACCAGCTTGCGGCTATCTCCAGCCATTTCCGGGCAGGTGATGCCGATTTTGCCGAAGAGCTCCATCGAATCCTGCATGATGCGCCCTTTAGGCAAGGCAAAGGTAATAAAATCACTCATAGGTTGACCCCTGGTGAATCGTGGACAGTAATAAGAACAAAGCACCAATCAGCGCGAAGCTTCTGATGACTTCTTCGCCGACACAGACTATTCGCTTAGGACTCTTCCTTGACCCGCTCGATACGGGCACCAAGCTGACGAAACTTCTCTTCGATACACTCGTAACCCCGGTCGAGATGATAAATACGTCGCACCTCGGTGGTGTTGTCCGCCGCCAGTCCGGCCAATATCAGACAAGCGCTGGCCCGCAGATCGGTGGCCATAACCGGCGCGCCGAGTAATTCTTTGACTCCCTTGACAGTCGCCTGGCCGCCTTCGATGGAGATATCGGCCCCCATACGCTGCAATTCGGAGACATGCATAAAGCGATTCTCAAAAACATTTTCACTGATCATGCTGGTGCCATTGGCCAAGACCATCAGCGCCATAAACTGAGCCTGCATGTCGGTGGGAAAGCCCGGATGGGGCTGGGTTTTGATATCAACGGGGGCAAGACGACGCGGCCCTTTGACCCGCAAGCCATCGGCTTCTTCGAGAACCTCAACGCCGGCTTCGCGTAATTTGCAAACCAGTGCTTCAAGATGCTCGATCCGAGCACCAGCAACCAGAACATTGCCCCGAGTCAGAGCGGAAGCGACCATGAAGGTGCCGGCTTCGATACGGTCGCCCATGACCGAAAAATCCATGGGCTGAAGTTCATCCACCCCTTCGATGGTGATTCGATCACTGCCAGCACCATGGATCTGGGCGCCCATGGTAATCAGAGCATTGGCCAGATCTACGATTTCAGGCTCACAAGCCGCGTTTTCTAAGACCGTGGTGCCCTTGGCCAGCACCGCCGCCATCATCAGGTTTTCGGTACCGCCCACAGTGGGAAAATCGAGATAGATGTGTGCGCCCTTAAGGCGCTTAGCGCGAGCTTCGACATAGCCGTGGTCGAGTTCGATCCGCGCGCCCATGGCCTCTAGCCCCTTGAGGTGCAGATTGATCGGCCGGGCGCCAATGGCACAGCCTCCGGGCAAGCTAACCCGGGCGTGTCCAAGTCGAGTCAGCAAGGGTCCCAGAGCCAGGACCGATGCGCGCATGGTACGAACCAGTTCATAAGGTGCTTCAACGCTCTGAATCGCCGTCGCATCGATGGTACATAAATGATCTTGGCGTTCAACCTGCGCACCAAAAACCCCCAACAGGCGCTCGGTGGTGGTAATGTCCCTCAGGTTCGGCACATTGCCAAGACGATGAACTCCAGGAGCAAGTAAGGTAGCAAAAAGTAGGGGCAGAGCGGAATTCTTTGCGCCACTGACCTGAACACTTCCCGATAGTTTCCGGCCACCATGAATAATGATTTTTTCCAAAGCTTACTTACCTGTCGTAAAGGAGGTTTATGCTTAAGCGGCAACCGCGCGGCGGCCCCCGACTACCCGTGCCACGCCGGCATAATCGTTACGGCAGAAGACTTCAACTAGTCCCACCTCTGTCAACAATTGTTGTACAAACTCGGCCTGACCAATACCAACCTCCAGCAGCATCCACCCACCAGAGGACAAGCACTGTGGCGACTGAGCAGCCAAGGCTCGATAACAGTCAAGGCCATCCTTACCACCGGCCAGGGCGAGCTGCGGTTCGTATTCGCGCACTTCGGGCTGCAAGGCAGCCAGATCCCCCTGAGGAATATAGGGGGGGTTAGCCACGATCAGCTCAAAGGGGCCCGTTGGCAATTGCTGCAGGTCCCCCGCCTGAAAGGCAATCCGCTCGGCCACGCCGTTGCTGCAGGCATTTTCTTTCGCCACCATCAGAGCCGCCTCGGAAATATCGATAGCGACCAGCTGAGCGTTGGGCAACTCATGGGCGAGGGCAATGGCTATCGCGCCACTGCCGGTACCGACGTCGAGGATACGGCACTCGTCGCCAGCCCTCTGCAAAGCCTCTTCGACCAGCACCTCGGTATCTGGGCGAGGTATCAACACATCGGGCCGCACCAACAGGGGCAAGGACCAAAACTCACTACGGCCGAGAATATAAGCGACTGGTTCCCGGCGGGCACGCCGCCCAACGAGTTGCCGATAGGTTGCTAATTCTGTCGTCTCAAGGGGCCGGTCGTAATTGACATACAGTCCGACCCGATCAAGCTGCAGCACCTCGGTGAGCAACAGTTCGGCATCGAGCCGTGCCCCTTCGATACCCTGTTCTTGCAGATAAGCGGCCGTCCATTGTAAAACCTTGAGCACCGTCCACGACTCGGCCAAGATCAGGTTTCCTGACCGGCCAGAGCCTCACTCTGGAAATAGGTACTGATAGCATTGACCAGCTCGTCGAGATCACCCTGCATAATACTATCCAAACGGTAGAGGGTCAGGCCAATGCGATGATCGGTGCAACGCCCCTGAGGAAAGTTATAGGTGCGAATCCGCTGGGAGCGATCGCCACTACCGACCTGGGTCTTGCGATCGGCAGCCATCTGCGCATGCTGCTCGGCCATCAGACTGTCGAGGATGCGGGACTTGAGCACCTTCATAGCCTTGGCCTTGTTTTTATGCTGCGACTTTTCGTCCTGGCAGGAGACCACCACTCCGGTCGGTAGATGGGTGATACGCACCGCCGATTCGGTCTTGTTGACGTGCTGGCCACCAGCCCCGGAAGCGCGGTAGACATCTATGCGCAGATCGGTCGGATCAATGTCGACATCGACGTCTTCAGCCTCTGGCAGCACCGCCACGGTACAGGCCGAAGTATGGATGCGGCCCTGGGTTTCCGTTTCCGGAACCCGCTGTACCCGGTGAGTACCGCTCTCGTACTTGAGACGGGAATAGACTCGCTGGCCGCTGACCATGGCGATCACTTCCTTCATACCGCCAGCATCGGAATCGGAACAACTCAGTATCTCGACCCGCCATCCCTGGCGTTCGGCATACCGACCGTACATGCGAAACAAATTTCCAGCAAACAGGGCCGCTTCGTCGCCGCCGGTACCAGCGCGAATCTCCAGAATAACGTTCTTTTCGTCGTTGGGATCCTTGGGCAAGAGCAGCAGTTTGAGTCCCTGCTCCATCTCGCCGCGCCGCTCTTCTAACGCCGGCAATTCCGCCTTCGCCATCTCTTTAAGTTCAGCGTCGCTGTCCTGCAGCAGTTCCCGATGTCCGGCAATTTCCTCGCACAGCTGTCGATAACTATTGAAAGCCTCCACCACGGGAGACAATTCGGCATGTTCCTTGGTCAGGCCCCGAAAGCGATCCTGATTGGAGGCCACCTGCGGATCGGAAAGCAAACCCTCGACCTCACGCAAACGATCGACGACCTCTTCCAGCTTATTAAAGATGGGATCCACTAGTTACTACTCCTTACCTACCGCCTAAAGACCTGTTCAAAGCTCAGAAAATTCACGCCGCACTTGGTCGACGGCGCCACAGGCCATAGAGCCTTCGGGACAGGGACCAGCCAGACAACCGGGACCGGCGCCGGCAAAGAGCAGGGGGGCAGCCCCCCGTGCCAAACGCAGCATTTCGATAGCCAGGGCACGGATCTCCCACTGGGCGCGACGGCAACAGCGCAAACCGAAAAAGTGCAGCAACTCCCGCGCGTTCATAGTTAGAACCAATTTGGTTTCAGCGGCATTTGGCAGCACAAAACGAGCGTCTTCAGCTGGAACACCAGCCTCCAGAAGTTCACGATACAGGACATGCACCTCATCGAAGAGCTGTTCATATCGCTGCAGCAACTCGGGGCGACCAGCAATAGTCGGCGGCACCACGGCAGCGAAGCGCTCCTGATGTGAAACATAACGTTGGCTCTGTTGAGAAAAGGAGGCCAGGCGATGACGAACCAGTTGATGGGAACAAGCGCGGCTGATTCCTTCGACAGCAAAGGAAAAAGAGGCATGCTCTAGTACCGACAGATGCCCCAGGGAGAGGATCTTTTCCAGCAGCCGAGCACGTTCCTGCGGCCCCTGTTCCAGCAACTTCTCAACAGAAGAGGCCGAATAACAAAGACGAGCCGCGGCGGCGACCACACGTTCGGGTTCGGGAGTATGCTGCAATAGCTGAACGAACATGGCCCCCTCGCTCAATTCCCGGCCTAATGGGCCGGAGTCACTCCGCAACAGGTAAATAGCTGATGCGGCGAAAAAACTGGACAAGCCGCAGCGCCTAGGCGCTGCGGCTCAATAAAAAAGAAACGGCCCTGAAGGGCCGTCCCCAGCAGTTACTATTTCGTGCCGTATTTTTTACGGAACCGCTCAATGCGACCCGCGGTGTCCATCAGCTTCTGCTTGCCGGTATAGAAGGGATGGCAAGCGGAGCAGACCTCCGTGGTGATTTCGTCTTTTTTGGTAGAGCAAGTCTCAAAGGTAAATCCGCAGTGACACTTGACGGTGACTTTATCGTAGGCAGGATGAATTCCGTCTTTCATAACTATTTGTTCTCCTTGATGCCCTGGCTTTGTACAGGGCTAATCATTGTTCCAAAGGGCTAAAAAGCGAAGCCTACTTGTTACCATCTTCGCACAAATCCTGCAAGCACTTTCTTGCCTGAACGGTTACTGATTCATGGAATCGAGAAACTCCTGATTCCCCTTGCAGGCCGAAAGTTTTTCCAGCATAAAGTCCATGCCATCGACCACATTCATATTGGACAGCACCTTACGCAGCAGCCACGTGCGCTGCAGGGTAGTCGTATCGAGCAGCAATTCTTCGCGACGGGTACCCGATTTATTGATGTCGATGGCCGGAAAGGTCCGCTTTTCGACCAGACGCCGGTCAAGCTGCAACTCCATATTGCCGGTACCTTTGAATTCTTCAAAGATAACCTCGTCCATCTTGCTGCCCGTGTCGATCAGGGCGGTGGCAATAATGGTCAGACTGCCGCCTTCCTCGATGTTGCGCGCCGCGCCGAAGAAGCGCTTCGGTTTGTGCAAGGCATTGGAATCGACACCGCCGGAGAGTATCTTGCCACTTGGCGGCACCACGGTATTATAGGCGCGGGCCAGACGGGTTATGGAATCGAGCAGAATAACCACATCCCGCTTGTGCTCCACCAATCGACGGGCCTTTTCAATAACCATCTCTGCCACTTGGACGTGGCGGGTCGCTGGCTCATCGAAGGTCGAGGAGATGACTTCGCCGTTGACCGAACGCTGCATGTCGGTCACCTCTTCTGGACGCTCATCGATGAGCAGCACGATAAGGTAGACTTCCGGATGGTTGGTGGTGATGGAGTTGGCGATATTCTGCAGCAACATGGTCTTGCCGGTACGGGGCGGAGCCACGATTAAACCGCGCTGGCCCTTGCCAATCGGAGCCGCCAGGTCCATCACTCGCATGGAGAGATTGTCCGGCTCGGTCTCCAGCATAATACGCTCTTCCGGATACAGAGGTGTCAGGTTGTCGAACAGGGTCTTGTCCCGAGCCACCGCCGGGTTCTCGAAGTTGACTTCCGCCACCTTGAGCAACGCAAAGTAACGTTCCCCTTCCTTGGGTGGTCGAATCTGACCTGCTACCGTATCGCCGGTACGCAGATTGAAACGGCGAATCTGCGAGGGCGATACATAAATATCGTCGGGGCCGGGGAGATAATTAGCGTCAGGGGCTCGCAGAAAACCGAAACCATCAGGCAGGATTTCCAACACACCTTCGCCGTAAATGGCACCGTTTTTCTCCGCCGTAGCATTGAGAATAGCGAAAACAAGATCCTGTTTGCGCATCCCTGAAGCTCCCTCCAGCTTCAGGTCCTTGCCAATCTGGACCAGATCAGCGATTTTCTTTTCTTTCAGTTCTTTCAGGTTCATACGTTCTCCTCACCCGACATGGGGTGTAGCGAGCGGGAAACCGATTTTGTCGCGGTGCGTACCGCGCTGCATTTCCGGCCACCCTTTTTCGGCAACATGGAGTTCTCGGTCTTGATTGTCAATTGGCTATCGATAATGGAATTCTTGATGCTAAAGGGAGGGAGATTATTCCTTGCCAATCTCGGTCGGCACCCAGAGGTGCTGCCGATATCGGCGTTCAGAATACTCAGTCTCTATGTATAAAACTACTTATGAATAATTGGATTGTCTGGAATAAATTCTTTGAGGGGGCTAAGGCAAGGGCCGCGAAAGGCTGAGCGGCAATCCGATACTGCCCCCTATCTACCCCAGTTCAAGAGCTCATGTCAATGAATTATTTGCAGCGCGGGGCCGCCACAACCTCTGCAATTTGGTTCAGGGCAGGATCACTGACTGGCACCATTACTCGTAAAGGGATTCAACAGTCCGGGCTTCAATTCTGCGTTCAACCTGTCAAAAAGATCCCGATAGGGACTTGCCAATACCGTATCCTGCAGCCATTTGCGCCCGGGCTCCTGAATATGCCTCTCTAGGCCCGCCAGAGTAATGAAACGAATCGCAACCTCATCTTCATGGTTGTAATAGGCCTCATCGAATGCCGGGTACTGAAGATCAAGAAACGACTCCGAAGGCTGGTATTCCCACAGGACCTCCCCGGAGGGCAAGACCACAGAAGCCGAAGCCAAAATACTGTTGAATGGTGCCTCCAGGTAGCTCAAACGTGTCCTATCCCAGCGTTTAGCATTACGCACCGCTCCATTGAGGACAATCACAAGTAAGGCATCCGTGCTGCTCTGCTGAGTCAATTCAGCGATCGCTTGAGCATTGAAGCTATAGCTATGATGAGGACCGCGTTCCCCCTCCTGCCAAACGCGACCCTGGACCAGGCGGCCGAATAAGGCACCCGTATCACCAACCACCGGGCGAACATCAAAGTAACCTTTTTTCTCTTTAAGCATTTCGACCAGCTGTTTATGCTGGCTGGCGCTGCTCCGCCGCAGCAAGGCTGTGATCTCCTGAGACCGTGGATGGTTCAAGTGCGAACTACCGTCAACCAGCAGAGGAACAACACCCAAGGTGCGAACTCGCTGCCGATATTCTTCTTTGTCCACCTTGAAGCTGCCAGCACCACAGGCTGTCAAAGCAACGGTCAAAACCACCAAACATAGAGTCTTGAGCATGAACCATCCCTCCCCTTTTTTAAACTGGAAATTATTATACCATAGCCCCTGCAATAGGCCGTGACTCTCCAAGCATCAAATTGCTCGATTAAGGTCCACCCTGTTGACAGACAACTTACATGGGGTATAAATTTGCAAAGATTACAACATCCTACAATGGAATCCTATCAATACGCCCTCAGGAGGTAGCCCTTGCGATTTTCTTCTTCAGTTCACACCGTTATGGCCATTTTGCTTTTGTTGTTTTTGACCTCTCCGGTTTTGGCCGAAAACCTTGAACCCCTTGGCCTGCAGGACGCTCAATTATTACCGAAAAACCATGCTGAATTCCGCATCGGCCTAGCATACTACGACGGACTGCACAACCTGTTCCAAGAACAGGACAAAGACCGTCGCTTGGCCGAACTACCAAGCTTGACCCTCAATCTCGGACTTGGTGAACGCGTTGAATGCCAACTACTCTACAGCTACCTGCATCTGCGAGAAAATGGTCAAGGCGACCAGTGGGGCAGCGGTGACCTTACGATTGGCCTCAAGGTGCGACTATGGCAAGAATCGCTTCGCATTCCGGCCCTGGCTCTACGTCTCGCCACCAAACTACCCAACGCCGACAACAAAGACGATTTTGGCACCGACGAAGCCGACGTCTTCATCGACCTGCTGGCCTCCCGAAACTTCCCGCTCTTTTCAACTTACCTCAATCTTGGTCTAGCCATTCTTGGCGACCCACGGTCGTACGCCGATAGCCAGGACGACGCCTTCCGCTATGCCCTCGGCATTAAGGCGCCGTTGATGGACAATAGCCTGGTCGGCCTGCTCTCTATCGAAGGCATGGAGGGAGACGATTCCATCAACAGGCGCAGTGCGATGCGCGCCGGGATACAAATACCCGTTGGCGACTGGCTATGGGACTTAGGCGGCAGCGTTGGACTCACCAGCAAAAGCGAGGATTGGAGCCTGCGTAGCGGCCTGACCATCCCCTTTAATCTCTCTGCCAACTGGTAATCTTAACCATCGGCCACCTGGGAGAGGCTCGGAACCTGTTGCAAGTCAAAATGCTTTACCCCCCAGGCCACTACCTCGGCCACTGGGCCGTTTTGTAATTCTTCCGGCACAGACTGACCAAGAAAACGCAAAGCCCGCCACAGGTCCGGCGCCCTTCCAGGGCCTGTGGCGATGGCTACCGCGCCATGACGCTTGCTGATCTTTTCACCGTCCTGCGCCAACGCCAGCGGCAAATGAATATAATCCGGTGGAGAATAGCCGAGGCAACTCTGCAAAAAGATCTGGCGCGGGGTTGAACTCAGCAGGTCGGCCCCTCGCACCACCTGGTTGACCCCAGATTCGGCATCGTCCACCACCACCGCCAGCTGATAGGCGAACAAACCGTCCGCTCGGCGCAAGACAAAATCCCCCACCACACTATCCAAACGTTGCTCCCGGGCCCCGAATACGCCATCGGCAAAACAGACCTGCTGCTGCGGCACGCGAATCCGTACAGAACGCGGTCGGCGGCCTTGAGCCAGGCCGGCTCGGCAGACACCCGCATAGATTGGGCCTTCCTCACTGACATGGGGAGCGCTGGCCAATACTTCTTTGCGGGAACAACCGCAATCAAAGAGCAGACCGCCCCGCTGTAATCGGTCCAATGCAGCCTGATAACGGTCGGTCCGACGGCTCTGGTAAAGTACCGGCCCATCCCACTCCAGGCCGCAAGACTCGAGGGTCTGCAAAATAGCGTCTGCTGCGCCCGACACTACCCGTGGAGTATCAAGATCCTCGATGCGCACCAGCCAGGCCCCACCGCTCTGACGCGCCAGACAGTAACTGCCGACCGCCGCAACCAATGAACCAAAATGCAGGGGCCCACTGGGACTCGGCGCGAAGCGCCCGACCACCAAGGAATTTTTCTGTACATAAAACATCAATCGCAACCGCTTCCTTTCTTGACAAGTTTTCGAAATATGTCGTCCTTACGTCCTCACTGCCAAGCTTGATGCTTCGCAAAAACCTTCCAGGTTGGCTAAGCAAAGATTTCGTCCTGTAAGACCTGGTGGCGTTTCAGGAACGAAGGCATATCTCAAGCATGTCGGGTTCCTGAAAAAAGCCGAAACACAGCAGGGCGGACCTTTGCGACGCCATCAAGCATAAGCCGTGAGCAAACTCCCCCCAAGCGGCTTCAAAAGGCACTGCTGGGCCAGGTCTTATCGGACCACAAATCGGCTCACGGCCCTCTTTGCCTTGACAAGGATCGCCCCGCCAGGTTATTGCTTACCACGAAAGTCTCTTATTCAACAAACCGTTACGGAGGATGCGTGGTTATCACAAGGGCGACGGAATATGCCATCCGTGCAGTGCTGTATATGGCGATGCAGCCATCTGGCACGACAGTACTGAAAAAAGACATCTGCCGGGAGCAGGAAATCACCCCGGCCTTTCTTACCAAGATTCTACAACCCTTGATCAAGAGCGGCATTGTAGGCTCGCACCGGGGAGTTCGAGGCGGATTCTACCTGAGCAAAAGCGCCGACAGCATCACCCTACTTGACGTAATCAAGGCTGAAGAAGGGGATATACACCTCAATCTCTGCCTCGAAGAAGCCGGTTCCTGCCAACGAGAAGCCTACTGCTCGGTGCAGAAGGTTTGGCAAGAAGCCCGCGACGGCCTGGTGGAAACCCTGGACAACTACACATTTGCCCGCTTGGCTAAAATGAACGGTCAGGGACAGCCCCTACCCCTGCCCTGACGTAGAATCAGCCTGCTATGGAGCTACGGGAAAGGAGATTGACTTTCTGCCAGTGCTCCTTTAAAGTTACGCACCAAACAATTTAATATCAAGCAACATCTTTATCGCGAGTGGTGGAGGGGAAGGCCCTGTGAAACCACAGCAACCGATTCGCCGCCGGCGAATGTCAGGTGCTAATTCCTGCCCCGCATGGGGAGAGATGAGGATGGAGCCGAGATCTTGCATAGATATCATGCACGACAAAAACGGCCCCTTCCTGCAATCCGCAAAGGGGCCTTTTTTTGTTGGAGGCCGACAAAGCCTTGAATCAATCGGTAGGAATCGTCACAACCGAATACGCAAGCTTCGATGTCGAGCTGCCCCTGGAAAGTGGTCGCCTGCTCGCCTCACCGCTGAAACTCGCCTACGAAACCTATGGCCGTCTCAACCCGGACCGCTCTAACGCCATCCTGGTCACCCATGCCTGGACAGGCGATGCCCACGCGGCCGGCCGTCATACGCCGGACGATCGCAAGCCGGGCTGGTGGGACGACATGATCGGGCCGGGCAAGGTCCTCGATACCGACCGCTATTTCGTCATCTGCAGCAACGTCATCGGTTCCTGTGGTGGTTCAACGGGGCCAACCAGCATCAATCCCCGCACCGACCGCCCCTACAATTTATCGTTTCCGGTCATCATGGTTCGCGACATGGTGCGCGCCCAGAAACTGCTCATCGACTATCTGGGCATCGACTCCCTGCTGACCGTCATCGGCGGCAGTATGGGGGCCATGCAAGCCCTGGAATGGGGCGTGCTCTATCCCCAACGGGTGCGCTCCATCATCCCCATTGCCGGCACTGGCCGCACCTCGCCCATGGCCATCTCCCTCAACGCCCTGGCCCGACAGGCCATCTATAACGACCCTCTCTGGAAAAAGGGCAATTACAAGCCAGGACATCCACCGGCGGACGGGCTGGCTCTGGGCCGAGCCATCGGTCACATTTCGTTTTTGTCCGACGCCTCGATGAACCTCAAGTTTGGCCGGCGCTTTTCGGCGCGGGATGGCATGTTCGACTTTTTCGGCCAATTCGAGGTAGAACGTTACCTTGAATACAACGGCCAGAACTTTATCGACCGCTTTGACACCAACGCCTTTCTCTACCTGGCCAAGGCCCTCGACCTCTACGATGTCTCCTGGAATTTCGCCAATCGCCAAGAGGCTCTGTCCCGCATCACGTGCCCGTCCCTGTGGTTCGCCTTCAGCTCCGACTGGCTCTATCCGCCGAACCAGAGCGAAGAGATGGTGGCCCTTCTTAAAAAGCTCGACAAGCCGGTGGAATATCACCTGATCGATTCGGACTACGGTCACGACTCTTTCTTGATCGAACCAGAAAAATTCACTCCCCTGATCAGCGCCTTTCTCGACCGACTGGCCGCTAGCTGAGCGCCTTCCCCCCTTCTGCAAGCGGCTTAATCGAACAAATAATTATCCAGAACATAACGGGAGATACTCCCTAACTGCGGCATCGGCTAGGGTAAATTCGGGCTGTCGGCGCAAGTGGCCCACTTCAAAGCGCCGCGGGCGAAACTGCCATCATCGAGCACCAGAACTTCGCAATCTCCATTATGGTATTCGACTCTCCTGCCGCTCCCAATACCTCCACCACAAAAGCCTGATTCTTCTTTCGGCCGCTTCTGCCTTTCCTGAAAAAAAGGCCAGAACCCCATCGGATGTAAGCCAGGGAAGATGTTCCATGCCGACAGAGGCCCGATGCTCGCTCCAGAGATGCTCGCTCCAGAGATGCTCCTCCGGAGCTGAGCTTATTCCTGCCCTCACTGGATGAGATGAATATGATAGTTCATCAGGAAGAAACCGTGGATGCGACCGTGGAACCCTTCAACGGTCTAATACAGAAAATATAGAGGCAATAACGGACCCGGTCTGCGAAAAGGATCAGGCGCCGGGGAAATGGCCTAAAAAGACAAAATCCCCGTAAAAACGGGGATTCTGCAACATACATTAAAACAATACTTTTTTACGGCTTCTCTTATAATTTTTCTTTTAGCTGCTTGATGGTATTGCGATTGAGGGTTTGAGCGCAATAGGTGCCCCCTTTGCTTGACCCTACTCCATCTTTCCACCGTGCCACTCTTTTGTTCCGACTATTGATAAGTTGGTAATCCAAATCCAGAGAAGCGGCACCAGCACCAAAACCGACGAAAACTCTGGCCGCCCGGTTACCGGGATTAAAATTATCAACGCTAATGACTAGCAGATGACCGGCACGACTGAAATCCCCTCGGGACTTGAGTAGTTTTGCTGAATAACCGGCTCGCTTCAATTGCTTGATTATGTCGCGATCCATCCAGGTTCCTACCCGTTGCAACTCAACAACTTGATCCTCAGTCATACTGCTGGTGTCACCACGGAGAGACAGAACCGAAATCATTCCATCCGACGTTACTGCCTCAGTTGATTGATTGGGAGCCTTTGTGGTTACGCAACCAGAGGCCAAAGTAATAAACAGGACCAAAAGGCCGAACAGTAATGATTTGTTTAGCAAGACTCTCTCCTTGTGGGGGTGATATCGGTGAGATGGTGAGAAGATGTTTTCCAGGGTCGCCGCCGCAGACACCTTCAATCGAGGTCCTGTGGCACCCACACACGTTTCTGCCAACCCATAACCTTTCCTTGGGCGGATTAAGCTATCACCCCTTCATTAGACCGGTCAACGAAAAAGCCCTCATGTCCGGGCTCGGCCTACTGCCCACAACCCCCAAATCCAACTATGTCCGACTTTATTGAAACACACCCTCTACACCTGGATCCAGAACCGGAAACCTTGCACTTCATGCCCAAAGACAGGCATAATAGGCTGTCGTGCATCGGCGACATGGATTGCTGGCAGAATGGGCAACAGGTCCTAATCCTATGGCCGAACAACAAAAGGCACACTGACCTGGAGGTTAGCTTTGTGAATCATCAAGACCTTGCTGAATTAATCAATTCCCCGGACCGGATTACCACCCTCAGCACCGCCGGCTCTGATGGCACCCCCAATTCCGCAGTCATCGGCTCGGCTTTCATGGCTGACGAAGACCACATCTGGATCGGCCTGGCCGACAACCGAACCGGGGCCAACCTGGCGACCAATCCCAAGGCGATGCTACTGGCCTGCCGACCGGGAAGCACGGTGCTGGACTGGAAGGGGGGGCGTCTTACCCTAGAACTGACGGCCATGGAAACCCAGGGAGAGCGTTTCGACCAGATGGTCGAACGTATCAGGACCACGGCTGGCCGGTTCGCTGCCCGTTCCATCCGCCAACTGGCCATCTGCCGCATCTCAGAGGTACGTCCCCTGGCCGAACTAGGCAAACGCCAAAGGTAATTCCTTCCCAGCTGGCACTCGCATGTCCTGTTCCCGTTGCTTCAGCATCTTCTTTTCATTTTTCCGTCTCCTAAAATTGACATCGCCAGCGCATATCGCTACTATCCAAGGTCGTTCTAATGCTCTGTCTTTTTGTTTTTTATCAGTAAAACCATCAACCTCGGCCACCAGCAGACAACCACTTCAGGAATAATGCGAATTCTTCTGATCAATCCCCCCAACTGCGGCCGTAGCATCCCAGAAGAACGCTACGGCATCGATTCGCTGAAACAAATTTTCCGCGGAGAACCCCTCGCCCTAGAGGTACTGGCCGGAAACCTGACGGGGCATGAGGTGCGCATCCTCGACCTAAAGGTGGAACCGGGCGCCCTGGCTGCCGAACTGGCCGGCTTTGCCCCCGACCTGGTCGGCTTTACTGCCATGACCTGCGAAGCCAACACGGTACTGCGCATGGCGCAAGAAGTCAGGGAAAGTTGCAGCGCCAGGGTGGTCGTTGGGGGGGTACACGCTTCCAATGACCCAGAATTCTTCAACCGGCCGGAAATTGACTTCGTGGTCGTCGGCTTGGGAAAAAAATCCCTACGTGAACTGGTAGATCGTTTGGGAAAAGGCGCAGAAGTGGCTGATATCGCAGGAATCGCGGCCACCAACCCCAACCGACCGCTAAACTGGCGGGTCAGAAGCTACGGTCCAGAAGACCTGGTAGAGGAACAGGCCCCCCGCTACGACCTGGTTGAAAAATACCGCCCCGATTACACTCTGCGGGCCCTGGGCCTGGAGATGGGCTTTGTCGCCTCAGCCTGCGGCTGCCCCTTCAACTGTTCCTTCTGTTGCATCGCCCCGATAACCGGCGGGCGTTACCTGACCTGCAGCGTCAAAACTGTGCTGCGTGATATCCGCTGTCTGGAGCACACCCCGGTTATCCGTCTAGTCGACGCCAACACCTTCGGTGACCCCGAACACGCACGGCTTTTGGCGGAGGCGATCCGGGATGAAGGCATCCGCAAGCATTTCGTGGCCGACGTCCGCTCCGATACCGTTGTGCGCTACCCCGAATTGCTGCAGCTATGGAAGGGAATCGGTCTGCGGGCTGTGATTATCGGTCTGGAAGAGGTAAGCGACTCGGCTCTCGAAGGGATGAACAAGGCGTGCAACGCCGCCGTCAACCGGGAGGCCATCCGGATTTTGCGCCAGATCGGCTTGACCATCGTCGGCGACTTCATCATTTCGCCAGATTACGACGAACGCCGGTTCGACACCCTGGCCGCCTGGACCGAAGAGAACCCTATCGACCTGCCCATGTACACGGTTCTAACCCCTTTGCCTGGCACCGCCCTGTATGCAACCATGAAGGACCAGATCTCCAACCACGACCTCGATTACTATACCCTGACCAATGCCGTCGTCCCGACCTTCCTTGAGGAGAGGACGTTTTACGAGAAGTTCGCCGCCCTGATCAAAACTGGTCACGACGGTGCCAGACTGTAGTAAAAGGAATACTGAAATGGCCGTTTATATCACCGACCTGGCAACCTTTTTGCCAAACGCCCCGGTTTCCAACGATCAGATGGAACAGGTCCTGGGTATGGTAAACCAGGTTCCCTCACGAACCAGGCGGATCATCCTGCGCAACAACCGGATAAAGACCCGCCACTATGCTATCGATCCGCAATCGGGAAAAACCACTCACACCAATGCCGGGATGACCGCCGAGGCAATTCGCCAGCTGCAGCCTTTTCCCGGTTTTTCCGCAAAAGACATCGAATGTCTCGGTTGTGGAACATCCTCCCCCGATCAAGTCATGCCCGGGCACGGGCAGATGGTTCATGGAGAAATCGGCGGATCTCCCTGTGAAGTGGTAAGCGCTGCGGGGATCTGCATGTCGGGCATGGCGGCAATGAAGTATGCCTACATGAATGTCGCCCTCGGCCTGACCCGTAATGCTGTAGCGACCGGATCGGAACTGGCCTCTACCTTTCTACGCTCGGAACTGTGTGACCAGGTGGATACGCGCAAGGCCGAAGCCCTGGAAACCCAACCAGTATTGGCCTTTGAGGCCGACTTTCTGCGCTGGATGCTCTCTGACGGCGCCGGGGCCGCTTTCCTCACAGATCAACCGGCAGCAGATCGGCTGTCCTTGCGCATCGACTGGATCGATCTGGTTTCCTTCGCCAACGAACTGGAAACCTGCATGTATGCCGGGGCGACAAAAAATGAAGACGGCTCCTTGACCGGCTGGCGGGACCAGCCTTCTCAGTCTGAGGCCGAAAAAAAGGGCGCCTTCCTGATCAAACAAGACGTCAAACTACTCAACCGAGAGATCGTCATCACCGCCGCCGACCGCACCTTGCCTCGCTTGATGGACCGATACGGCCTCAAGGCGGATGAAATCGACTGGTTTCTGCCCCACTACTCATCGGACTATTTCCGCCTGCAACTGTTCGAAAGAATGAAGGATATGGGGTTCGAAATTCCTCTGGAACGATGGTTCACCAACCTGAGCGAAAAAGGCAACACCGGCGCCGCCTCTATCTTCATTATCCTCGAGGAGTTCTTTCGCTCTGGCAAAATCAAAAAGGGACAGAAGATTCTCTGTTTCATCCCAGAAAGCGGTCGCTTTTCAATGTGTTACATGCTGTTGACAGCTGTATAATCCGAGCCATTGTTCCATCGATACGAATAAAAAAAGGGAGCGACCCGTTAGGCGTCGCTCCCTTTTTTATTTCATGCGGTCATTTTTCCTACACAGGATTTTTATACGTGACCTTGCCGTTAACAACTTTTCCGCCCCCCCTGACCTACTCCATCCACGGGGGGACGTAACGTGCGATCCGTTTTCGGCCCGGGGCAAGAATAGGCGTACCACTGGCTCGGCAAGATATTGAACATAGGCTTATGCCTAAAGAGCCCCGACCAGCAAGACCAGTCGAACAACCACTTTCTGTTGCTTCAAGCTCCAGCTACTCTTATGACTTCTCTGTACGGATGAAAGCCGCCAGAGTTTCGATCGACTCAAGCACTTCCCGACTGCTGTCTTCCCCACCGATACGAACACCGAAGCGTTTCTGCACCGCTACTACCAGCTCCACAGCATCAAGAGAATCGAGTCCCAAGGGGGAATCCGGTCCGATCAGCGGCGCAGTATCCGGAAAATCCTCCGGTGCGTCGGGCACGTTGCAGGCATCAATAATCAACTCTTTTAGCTCTTTTTCCAATGTCAATTCAAGTGTCTGAACCATTACTTATCCACTCCTGATAGCTATTTACAATTCAAACTATTAAACAGTGTCTATCCGGAACCCCAGATGGACACAGCGTAGCACCTATATGGGCAACGAACCACTTTTCCCTGGGTTAAGGACGTCGAGCGCTTGCGCGGAAACGAAGACGCCTACGCCATCGAAACAAGTGGACAGATTAACGCCAGGATTGAGAGAAATGGCCGTTTCCGGAGAAACGATAATAACAGGCAAAATCGGATTGCAGATACCCAGGGATTAACAGCCGGTTCGTCCCTGGCGGTGGAATACCCACCAAGACAACCCCAAGGTTACGACAAAAAAGGCCAGCAGAAAAAAGATATTATCCGCCACCGCCGACAGGCCCTCGCCGCGCACAAAAATTTCTAAAAATCCGTCGAGCCCCCAGGACAAAGGAGAAAAGGCACTAATCGCCTGCATCTCACGGGGCATCACGTAAACCGGCACCATGACCCCTCCCAGGGCGGCAGCCACCACCACCGAAACCGCGCCAAACATGGAGGCCTGCTCAAAACTGCGGGCAGCGGTTCCAACCAACAGACCGAAACCGGTAGCAGCCAAGGCAGCGCACAGAGCAAGCAGGCAGAGAGACGGAAGTCGGCCATGAAGGTCGAGGACCGGGGTGCCAAAGAGCGGCAACAAGAACTTACCAACTGCCAACATAAGGCCAAATTGCACCATGCACACTAAGGCAAAAGCAGCGATCTTGCCAAGCAGAATGACGCCGTAGGAAACCGGCAGGGTACGCAACCGCAGCAGAGTCCCTTCTTGTCGTTCACGGAGCAGGGCTCCCGAAAGGGGCACGACGATGAAAAACATGCCGAACAGCGCCCAGGCCGGAACATTCTGCTGCACGGCATTGGGCATCGGCCGATCGGGTCTATCGGAGGCAGGTTGTTCTCGCACGGAAAGCAGGCTGTCCACAACCAGCAAACGGTGCAATTCTTTCTCGCCGAGGATCGTCCCGCCCATCAGGAAGCCACGGCTTCGGGCGGCAAGAACAGTATTAAGAGCCCGACTCAATTCCTGGCCTTTTTCTTCGGTTTCGATTCCCAACAACACCTGGCTAAGAGAACCGGTCACAGCGGTGCGAAAAATACCCTGCACCGTCGGGTCAAAAAAGACCAATAGCTGCGGCATAGGCTCTGTCGCGACCTGCGATGCATTCCTTTGCTTTTTGCCGAAAGCATTTCTAGCCTGCTGCCGGGACCGTACTCGAAAAATCCGACTCGCCCCGGCGGGGATGACGATGCCAAATTGATAATCCCCTTTGGCCACCAGCCGACGGGCTGTCGCCTCGGTCAGCGGAGCGTCGCCTACCCGCTCCACCAACTTCAACGAATCCACCGCACCGAGGCGTTCCCGCACCTTTGCTGCGACCATATCCCCGTCTTCGTCGACAAAAAGGACACGCATGCCGCTCGCACCGGTGGTTTCAAGGATATTGTTCTGCACCAAAGAGACCACCAGCACCAGTACCGCAGGCATGAAGAACAGAACCAGCAGGCCGGTACGGTCACGGCTCAGAACTAGCAGATCTTTGCAGAATGTCGCCCAGAATTGTTTCATCGCTAAAAGGTGCCTTCCCTGCCCGGTCCGATCCGGGCTAATCCCGCAACTGGCGTCCGGTCAATTGCAAGAAAAGATCTTCCAGATTCCGGCAGCCTTCACCGGCGGCTATCAGTTCCTCGGGAAGGCCTGCGGCGATCACTCTACCGCCGTCGATAATTGCCAGCCGGGAGCACAGTTGCTGCGCTTCTTCCATATGATGGGTGGTATAAATCAGGGTCATCCCCTGTTGTCTCAGACGGGCCAGGTTTTCCAGAATGGTGTTGCGAGACTGGGGGTCAATGCCCACGGTCGGCTCGTCGAGAAATAGCAGCCGCGGGCGATGGACAATCCCCGCCGCCAGGTTGGCGCGACGTTTCATGCCACCGGAACAGGTTTCGATGCGCAGCGCGCCGTGGTCCCGCAATCCGACCAAATCGAGACATTCCTCTACCCGCCGATTTAAGTCCTTACCCCCCATGCCGAACAAACGCCCGAAATAGCGCAGGTTTTCCCTGACGGTCAAGGTCGGATAAAGAGCGACGTCCTGGGGAACCAGGCCGATCAGCCGCCGTACCTGGTGCGGTTTGCGCAAGAGGTCGACACCGCATACCCGCAAGCTACCCCCGGCGGGACGCAGCAGAGTTGTCAGCATGGCGATGGTGGTGGTTTTACCCGCGCCGTTGGGCCCGAGCAGACCGAACACCTCTCCTTCAGGGACCGACAGAGACAAATCGACCACAGCCGGCTGCGCACTGCCCGGATATCGATATACTAGACCCGTCGCCGCAACGATCTCCGAAGCAGACTCACCCTGCCCCCCCGGTGGCCTGACGGTCATCTTGTCTCACCGTAAAAACCAGGCATAAAAACGATCATATTTCGGCCAGCAGACAGCGGAACAATTTTTCCTCGCGGTCGGCACAATCACGCAGAATAGCGGCCAAAGCAGGAAAGGAGGTCTCTTCTTCACCCCGCCCCTTGCAGCGACGGGCAGCGAACAGGGCCAACTCTCGCCAGCGATCGCCGATTTCGGTCAGCTCACGGGAGAGTTCAGCCAATCGCGGCAGTTCCAGCAACTCGGCCGCCTCCTGCAAGAAGGCCGCGTAAATGAAGCGAAACCCTCCGCCTCCGGTGCCAATTTCTTCCTGCATGCGGATAAGGTGTCCAAGATACTGTATGGCCCGTTTCTGACCGAGCTTTTGCGGCCATCCTTCGACCTGCCGGGCCAGAAAACGCATGCCGCGAACGCCGATTATCGGCACTGGCGCCTTGACCATGCTCCGCCCCACATCACGGATTCCGCTTCTGATAGCCGGCCGCAGATCGATCTGCGCCGGCACGTTTTTGAGGTAATACATCGCCCCCTTCGGCGCCAAGGCACCTTTGGCGAAACGTGCCCGCATCAGGTCTTCGCTGGGGCAGAGAACCGGCTGATCGAGAACCGGATCGCTGATGCGGTAATGATCTCCTTCGCGACCGCAAACCACCAGATTGTGGGCATTAAAATGAAAACGCAAAGCCGGCGGAAAATAGGGCAACCAGAAAACTCCGGTCTGCAGCCCCACCGGTATCTGCTGCTCTAGGGCTGCATCAAGCGCCTTCATTGACTGCTCAGGATCGCGAAATTTGCGCCGAACAACCTCCACACCAAGACGCTTGGTCACTTTCTTGAAAATCGCGCCCGGGGCGCAGCGATAAGTCACCAGTGGCAGGTGGTTGATCCGCACAAAGGGCAGATACCCAAAAAACAGCCCCGCCCCGAGGCCAAAGGCCATCGCTTCGGACATTTCAATACCGTGGTGCATAAACAGGTTTGCCGTAACCCCGCTTTCGCAATGGGCCGACTGGCGATGGGCAAAATCGATATTCACAGGTTTCAGTCCTTATCGTTGTCTTCCAGAGGCACAGGGATTTCCGGCTTGTCGGGAAGAGAATCGAGTGTTTCGGCGGTCACATCGAAGACCCGCGCATAGCGTTCGCGCAAATCTGGTTTGAGCCGGGCGTAGACTTTAGGGCGCAGGTGGCGCTTCACCCGCCAGCGCGCCAGTTGCACGTAGCTAGCCAGCAGGCCGACATCCATCTGGCAGCGGGCTAGGTGAAAGGCCAAGGGACTGGCCTCACCGGCCCACACGGCCTTCATCGCCCGGCTGATATCTTCTGAAATCGTCTCCCAAGCCTGCAGATTGGCTACATTGGCGGGGTCCCAGCCGGCACTGGGAGCCAGCATATAATTCCCGTCCCGGTCTAGGGCGTAACAGATCTCGTGCCACTCGCCGAAAAGGGCCTTATCCTGAGGTACATCTTCACTTTTCAAAGCAAACCTCCGCTATTCGAGCTATTTCAAGGCCTTGGATATAATGTGTTTACAGTTTTATGTTTTCGAGACCGGCATGAACCTGTTTCAGGGGCTGCACGTATTGGCGATTTTGCTCACTGTTCAAGTCAACATCTCAGGTTTGCATCGAATTCAGAAGCTGGATGCGTTTCGCATATTCCTCGATCAGATCGATACTCTGCTCCGCGCAATGTTGCAGCTTGGAACAGGAAACCAGATCAGCTATTTCTGCAACAGCACCTTATACTTTGAATCACTGTTGGAAGCAAGTAATCAGTCCGGAGTTGTAACACAACTTCTCCAGTGAAATTTAATACAAACAATGCACTGGGGAACAGGGTAGACGATGGATACTGCCGAACGACCGATCGAGATGCCGCAGATCCGAAAACCAGGCCTCAAGCAAACAGGCAATTATCCAGGATAAATCGAGAGATGCTCCGCATCGGCGGCATCGCCGGCAAGGCATCGACTGGAAACCAGCGTGCATCCTCCAATTCCTGATAGTCTACCTGCAGTTCACCACCGGCATAATCGGCTACGAATCCGGCCATCAATTGGCTAGGAAAGGGCCAGCACTGGCTGCCAACGTAGCGCAGGTTGGCGATTTCAACTCCCGTCTCTTCCCGAACCTCCCGTGCAGCGGCCTCCTCCAGACACTCGCCAAAATGCACGAAACCCGAAATGAGACTGTAATGCCCGGCAGGCCACTCGGCCTTGCGGGTCAGCAACACTTCGCCCGGCCGCTTGACCAGAATAATAGCGCAGGGATGCACATTAGGGAAAAACACCCAACCGCACTGGGGACAACGCTTGCCCCACTCGCCGGACAACCGCTGCACGTTGCCACCACACTGGGGGCAGCAGCGACTGCTTTTCTCCCAATGCAGAATCTGCAATGCGGCCCCACCGAGGGACAGGGGCTCGATGGGGATCTGGCCATACCAGTCCGACAGCTCCACGGCAATCCACTCATCCGGCAAGACTGCCGTCTCCTCCAGTTCCAGCAAACGGCAGGGTTGCCCGTCCCAGGTCCCAATATACAACGGCTCACACCCTTTACGCAGAATACCGCTCGGCAGGTAGTCGGGTAAAACCGGGTGTTCCACTGAACCCTGCATCCACAATTCGCCATTGGACAGTAATAACCAGACGCCCTGCTCACCGCCGGGGTCAGAATCGGGGGACTGCAGTTCAAAACGCTGCTGCAGACAAGCGGTGTTAAAGGGGAGATGTAAGGGCGACAGATAAGAATCGGGCAACAGAGTCATTACAATATGCCTTCCTTTTCAATGGCAATAAAATCGGGAGAGACGCGACTTCGAGTGGGAACCCCATAAATTAGGAGTCCAAGCATGTAATTTCTTAACTATTACTCCTTCGGATACACTAGAGTCAGCTCGCCGAAAACAGCACAAAACGTCTCAGGTAGACGGCCCTGATAGTCGCCATCGAGCTGAACCGCTGCCTTTGATCCACTGACCGTGAGCTTCCGCCCCTTAAATCGCCAGGCCTCGCTTTCGGCCAGAGGCCGGCCAAGAGCCACCTTGACCATGCTGCACAAAAACCCAATGCGCCCCCGGCGACGAAACAGACAGACCTCTAAGGTATCGTCTTGCAGCGAGGCTTTCGGGGTAATGGAAAAACGACCACCATAATAACGGCCGTTACCGATAATGGCAGAATAGCCCTGATAGCGGCGGCCCTGCTCATCGACCACCTCGACGATATCAGGAACAGAACACAGCAAAACCCGCAAGGAACTCACCAGATAGGCCAACTTACCAAGTCGACGCTTCAACGGCAGACTAACCCCGGCCACCACCTCAGCGTCAAAGCCGATACCGGCCATGAGCAAAAAGCGGGTATCTCCCGCCAGGCCGAGACAAACCGAACAAGGCCGACCTTGCAGCGCCACGGCACAGGCCTGCTCCACATCGAAAGGGATGCCCACCTCGAGGGCGAATACGTTGGTGGTCCCAAAGGGAATGAATGCCAGGGGAATGGCCGACGGCGCCAGGCCGTTGATCACTTCATTGAGAGTACCGTCGCCACCGGCGGCAATAATGCGGTCGAAATCGTCCTGCTTGGAAGCAGCGGCCGCCTGCATGGCGTCGCCGCGCTTTTTGGTTATGGTTAAGTCAACAGTGGCACCGGCAGCTTGCAGCCAGGCCACAGCTCTATCTATTTTGCTTCGAGCATCACCACCGGCCACCGGGTTGGCAATCAGTTTAATTTTCATTACTCTCCCCAAACCGCAAGCAAGGTACAGCAGTTATGGACCCACTGGAAACCGAAGAGGCTGACCAGCAAATCCAATATGCCGGTTTCGACATAGGCCTGCAAGAGCTTTTCCATAGCTCGCAACAGCTCTCTAAGCCCAGACTAACGCTTCTCACTTATTGTCAGAGGACAGGCTGGAGCCAATCGAAAAGCTCGTTTTACTTTTAGAATACCAATCTAACGTGACCTATTCCCCAGAGAACCTCGACCTTACAACAATCTGCCGAGGTGAATCTAATACGACTCAAAAGCATGGGAACCAAGGGCATCAAACAAAAAAATCGCCTCATTATTTAAATGGGCGATTCAACCTATCAGATTCTTAGCTATTTTCAACAGAAAGGAACGACAGCATCCGAGACTGGCGGGGGTTACCAGACCAGATGCAGTTTGAGACCACAGGTCGGATTCAACAACTCGTCAGCCGCCAAAACGATACTCAAAGGACTGGTCGGCAAAGCAATTTGCACACCGGCAAAAGCATTCGCCTCGGTAAAGGCTCGCTCCCTAAGAAGAGCCGGTTCCAACTCGGGAGGTAGTTCGTTTTGGGTATCCGGTGTGTGACTTCCCACAGCGGCAGGCACGGCAACAAGAGTCAACTCAACCTTCTTGGCCGCTGCGAAAGCCGAGTGGCGGCCATCCGCTGCAGAGAGGCTCAGTTCGGTCGCTGAGACAATACCAGCAGCCATAACCAGCAGCAACATTACCTGGATCATTATTACAATTTGCCTCATCGATCTTTCCTTTCCCGCCGAGCCACACTAATTACTTACAGCGGCTGCATTGCTTCTTTGCCGTTGTTTTATTCAACAAAGATGCCAACACAAGCAGTGCTCAAGGGAAAAACAACTGCAGGCCTTTTATATGGCGAGGTTACGGACAAAAAATCGTCAATGTCCCGCCCCGACCACTCACAAAAAGTGTGGCATTTAAACCACAGCCGCGCCCAACCAAAGCTGCTGCCAGGTCAAAGCACGGCCATTTCTGACAAATCTTGACTAAGAGCGGCGCCCCCAGGAGAGAAACAACACCGCCCTATTAAATAAGCCACTCAGCCAAGCATCAGTCCGGCGATGCCACCTGCCGACGCAGCAAGTCACCAGGCTGGCTGCCAGGCGGCAACTGCATAAGAATGCGAGCATTGGGTTGCGCGACAGTCAAAGGCTGCTCTTTTTCGGACGCCATAGAACCGACGGGAAAAGTCACCTGACGCATTCCCGGACCGATCAACTCCAGATCCTCGCCTGGGAAAAAACGATTGCGTCCCTCGACAAGCCCTCGCCCATTTTCACCGAGCGACAATACAACGCCAACAAAATCGTAACTGCGGCGATAGATAGAATCGCCGCTATGGACCTGAGCGTCCTGGGCCTCGGTCAAAAACCCGTTGCCATAGGGCCGATGACTGATCTTTTCCAGTTCCTGCCGCCACACAGGGTCACAACGGTAACCCTCAGGATCGGCCAGGTAGCAATCGAGGGCGGCCCGATAGACGCGGGTAACGGCCGCCACATAGTAGCGCCCCTTCATCCGTCCTTCGATTTTAAAACTGTCAACTCCGGCTTCAACTAGCTGGGGCAGATAGTCGACCAAACAGAGATCGCGACTATTCATTATATAGCTACCCCGGGAATCCTCTTCGATGGACAAGTACTGACCAGGGCGTTTTTCCTCCATCAAGGCATATCGCCAACGACAGGATTGAGCACACAGACCACTGTTGGCGCTACGATCAACCAGAGCCGCCGACAGTAGGCAGCGCCCGGAATAAGCCACACATTGGGCGCCGTGGACAAATACCTCAATCTCTGCGGTGGTCGTCGCACGGACCGCCCTGATTTCTTCCAGCGATAACTCCCGAGCCAGGTTAACGCGCTTGCCCCCCGCCGCCCGCCAAAACTCAGCGGAAGCGCCATTGGTTGTGTTGACCTGGGTCGACAGATGTATCTCGCGGGCGGGATCCACACGCCGAACCGTCGCAAACACCCCGGGATCCGCCACAATATAGGCATCAAGCTCAAGGGGTCGCAACTCTTCCAGATAGCCGTTCAACGCAGCGAGTTCTGCCGGGCGAAGAGAGGCATTTAAAGTCAGGTAGATTTTTTTGCCGGCAGCATGTACCAAATCCTTGGCTTGCTTCAACTGGGGCAGGCTGAAGTTGCTGGCCAAGGCTCGCAGGCCAAAGTGATCCCCGCCTAGATACACCGCATCGGCCCCGTAAGCCAGAGCCGCTTCCAGTTTTTCCAAGTCCCCTGCCGGGGCCAGTAATTCAGGTTGACGCATATGCTGTACTTCTCCTTCAAAAACCATTGAGGAACCAACGCTTTCCCAGGCGGCTTTATCCTTTTCGAGAAAGACTTGTCATTGTCATGCAAGGTAACATAAAAACAGCCTCTGGGAAAAGGTGACGGATACCCTTCGCAACCCCATTGCCCCTTGACAAGTGTCTAAAAAGCCTATAATTTTCTAACCAGTTACCCACCCTTTAGGCCCAGGCGATGAACTGGCAGCCCGAACAGGATTACAATGCGCTTTGAACTACACTTCATAGTGATGCTACTTGCAGGCTCTTTTCTCGGCGGTTGCGCTGTCCCGGCTCAGAATCCAAACAGCTCCAAGGCGCTGAAGGATATGGCCCGATTGAACAGCACTCAACAGCAACTGGATCAACGCATCGACCAGATGCAAGAACAGTTGCTGTTGCTAGAAACCCGGCTGGACAAACAACAGGCCGTAACCGACCAGTTACAGCAGAGAGCTGCGGAAAAGGGCACCACGGGCTGGCAAAAGACCGAATCAACCCTCCCAACTTACCCCTCAACGACCCCCCAAAGCTCCCCAACGGAACTTTATCTGCGAGCCTTTGCCGATTACGCTGCCGGCCGCTACCAGCCGGCCATTAAAGGCTTTAACACCTTTATCGACAACTATTCCGGCAACGACTATGCAGGGAATGCCCAATATTGGCTCGGAGAATGCTATTACGCTCTTGCAGACTACCAACAAGCGGTGGTCGAATTTGAAAAAGCGGCCTCTCAGTATCCCGATAGCGGCAAAGCCCCCGAGGCCTTGCTGAAAATGGTTCCGGCACTGCGCCGGGTCAATCAGTTCGAGCAGGCTCGGGAGGCACAGCAGCTACTGCTGCGGCGCTACCCGAACAGTCCGGCGGCGGCTAGGGCAAAGTCTGGCAACTGAAACGACTCCAAACCCGCAGCCATCCGCTTACCAGAGACATCTTACATTTGTTAATAATATAGGGGGTCCCCATGTCCATCTTTCAAAAAGCACTGTTGCTCTGCTGCCTGCTATTGCTGCCCCTTTCTGCTGCAGCTCAGACTAAACCGCAAATCTACACGATAAAGCAAGGGGACACCCTGTGGGGCATTTCACAGCGCTTCATCAAGGACCCCTATTATTGGCCCAACCTCTGGTCTCACAACCCCTTCGTGACCAATCCTCACCTGATCTACCCAGGCCAGAAAGTAGCCATTTACGACGGTCGCATCGTTTTTCTGCCGGAGTTCGTTGAGCCAGGCGAAGGTGAACAACCCGAAACCGTAGCAGAGACGGCCCTACCCGAACCGCAACCAGAACTCACCGTTAAAGCTTTCAGCAGCACAGAAGGCTTCATTAGCCTCGGCCAGCTGGAGACTGCCGGCACCTTAGTCGACGCCACCGACAACCGCCTGCTGATGGTCGCAGAGGATCTGGTGTTTGTTGAAATCGAAGCCCCCAAGGGCCTGCAGCCGGGCGACCTTTATACATTGATCCAGGTCGGCAAGAAGATCGAGCACCCGGTAACAGGCAAAGCCCTCGGCCACCAGACCTCTGTGGTGGGGCAGGTTCGCATTTTGCAGAGCACGCCGCCAATAGCCACTGCCGTTATCGTGCGCAGCGACAAGGAAATCCTCCGCGGCGCGCGACTCATTCCTAGCCAACTGCCGCAGCAGGAGATTACCTTGCACAGGGCTGAACAGCCTTTGAGCGGCTACATAATCAGCGGCGAAAACGAGAAACTGGCTCTCAGCCAGCACGATATCATCTTCATCGATATCGGCCATGAAGATGGCTTGCAGGAAGGCAACATGCTCTATATCACCCGCCCCCGCAAGAAAACCAAAGCGGCCCTGCAGGGTCACCACTTGCCCCTGCCGGACGTTCTGCTTGGGGCCGCCGTGGTAGTGAGCACCCATGCCGAGACGGCAGCCGCCCTGGTTCTTAAGTCGACCGATGCTATCTACGCCGGTGACCGCGTTATCACTCCACCTGAATAGGCGGCCAGCGACGACTACGCACCCCAGGGTGCAAAAAGATCTATTACCGCAAAAGGGATTGAATAGCCGTTCAATCCCTTTTGTTTTACTCACAGGCGACGACTGTTTATCCGGGAACTCCGAATGAACACCAGGCGAGTTTCCGGACGGAAACCAACTATCATGACCAGAGAACAACAGGATTGGCTACGCCTGCATCTGACCAGCGGTCTCGGCCGCGTTGGATTGATCCGCCTGATGGAAGCCTTCGGCTCGGTATCGGCGGTTCTTGCTGCCAACGCGAACGCTTGGCGGCAAAAGGCCCACATTCGGCCGGCGGTAGCTGCAGCACTGCCAGGCCCGCAAGACCCACAACTGCTGAAGACCACACAGCTCCTTGATGAGTTGGGCGTTACTATCGTCACCCTCTGGGATCAGCAGCAATACCCCGCAGCACTGCGTACCATCTACGATCCCCCAGCCCTGCTCTATATCCTTGGCTCCCTACCCAAACAGCAGGCGTTTGCCGTTGTCGGCGCTCGCCGAGCATCTCGTTCCGGTCGGCAACTAACGACGGAAATCTGCGCCGAACTGGCAGCTCACAATGTTACAGTGGTCAGCGGCTTGGCACGAGGTATCGACAGTGCAGCTCACAAGGGCGCCCTGGAGACAGGTCACACCGTCGCGGTGCTTGGTTGCGGCATCGACGTGGTCTATCCGCCGGAGAACTCGTGCCTGGCCCAGGACATTATCGCACAGGGTGCCATCCTCTCCGAATACCCGCCCGGCACACCGCCGCTGGCCGGACATTTTCCGGGCCGCAACCGCATCATCAGTGGCTTGAGCAAAGGGGTGCTAATCGTTGAAGCTGCGGAGAAAAGCGGTTCTCTACTTACGGCTGAATTCGCCCTTGAACAAGGACGGGAGGTCTTTGCCGTGCCCGGCCCGGTCTACTCGCAAACGGGTAGCGGGGTCAATCGCCTGCTCAAAGATGGTGCCCATTTGGTAACCGAAGCGCGAGACATCCTCGAAGTACTCTGGCCCGGAACCTCTGCCAACTTGTCGATTCTGACCAACGACCCGCTACCGGAGCAGCTAAACAATGAACAGTTGAGGGTCTATCGAAACCTCGGCGAGGAACCTCTCCATGTCGACCAACTGTCCAGGAAATGCTCCTTGACAGCCATGGAGCTTTCGGCTATTTTACTGCACCTAGAACTCGAAGGCGGAGCAGAACAGCTCCCCGGAATGCGATACATCCGTAAAAGACCCCCCAAGCAACACGGAGGTTTATGACCGGGAACCCACCAAAAGAACGAGTGCTGGCCATTGTCAGCATCATCGCCCAGTATGTCGCCGAAGAGAATCGGCTCCCCTCCAGTAGCGACATTGTTGAAGAATTACTGGCTTCAGGTTTCAACGCCGAAGAAATTGATGCCGCATTTCTCTGGATGGAAAGCTTTTCCTACCAGGGTGGCACTTCTTCACACACCGAACTGACCATTCCCAGCCAACGTATTTTTACTGCTGAAGAGTGCCAAGCCATTTCCTGCGAAGGACGGGGCTTTTTGACGCAGATACGCGGACTGGGTATTCTCGATGATGCCTCCCAGGAGGACATCATACAAAAAGCCGTTCAGTTGGACGAGGACGAAGTAACCCTCGCCGACATGAAGAATTTGACCGCCCTGACCCTGCTGACCAGGTCTCACAACGAATGGTTGCGAGAGGTCGATTGCTTCATGGACGACGACTGGACGCGGCTCTACCATTGACATCGACAGATGGGCTGCGGACTCCGTGGCCCGTTTCGATTAGAGCCTTGCTCGCAATCTTCTTATGGCCTGGCAATTAATTGCCAACAACCAATTGAGGCGTTCATGGCTAAATCATTGGTGATCGTCGAGTCTCCCGCAAAAGCCAAAACCATCGAAAAATTCCTTGGCCCGAACTACAAGGTACTGGCTTCCTATGGTCACGTGCGGGCGCTGCCGAGCAAACAGGGTTCCGTCGATATTGAGGCCGACTTCCAGCCGCTGTATCACGTGTTGCCGGAAAGCGAAAAGCAAATTGCACTGCTGAAAAAGGAAGCCGACAAGAGCGATGAAATAATCCTCGCCACTGACCCCGACCGTGAAGGTGAAGCGATTGCCTGGCATTTGCTAGAAGCTCTAGGCATCGACGAAAACAGTAAATCCCCTACGGTTAAGAGGGTGACCTTTCAAGAAATCACCAAAGTTGCGGTTCAAGAAGCAGTGGCCAACCCGGGACACATCGCACGGGATATGGTCGATGCCCAGCAGGCCCGCTCCATCCTCGACTATCTGGTCGGTTTTAATCTGTCGCCATTTTTATGGAAAAAGATTCGCTACGGCCTCTCTGCCGGCCGCGTGCAATCCGTCGCTCTGCGCATGATCTGCGAACGGGAAAAAGAGGTCCAGGCCTTTAAACCCGAAGAGTACTGGACCATCGAAGCCGACCTGCAGACCGAGACAGGCACGAACTTTCGCGCCCGACTCCAGAGCGTCGACGGGCAGTCGTTGAAAAAATTCGACATCGCCAGCGAATCCGATGCCGCAGCTCTCGTCCAAGCCCTGACCGATCAGACCATCCAAGTTGCGAGCATCAAACGTACAGAAAAAAAGCGCCAACCGTCGGCCCCGTTTACGACCAGCACCCTGCAACAGGAAGCCAGCCGCAAGCTGGGATTTTCTGCCCGCAAGACCATGAGCCTGGCACAGAAGCTCTACGAGGGAATCGACCTTGGCGACGGTGCCGAAGGCCTGATCACCTATATGCGTACCGACTCGGTGGCCTTGGCGGATGTTGCCCTGCAAGAGGCCAAAGAGGTTATCACCAGCCTGTACGGTCCGGACTACGCTCTGGAAAAGCCGCGCACCTTTAAGAATAAATCAAAAAACGCCCAGGAAGCTCACGAAGCAGTGCGGCCGACCATCATCGCCAATACCCCGGATAAGGTTAAGCCCCACGTCAGCTCCGACCAATACCGGCTCTACCGATTGATCTGGATGCGTACCGTCGCATCACAGATGGCCGCAGCCCAGCTCGATGCCACCAGCGTCGACCTTAGTGCCGGCGACCGATTTATGCTGCGTGCCTCCGGCCAGGTGATCCGTTTCGCCGGTTTCATGAAGCTGTATATCGAAAGCAGCGACGATGCCGAGGAGAAGGATGAAGCCACCCTGCCTCAGCTCCAGCAAGAAGAGATCGTCAGTTGCCAGGAGTTGCTACCGGAGCAGCACTTTACCCAGCCGCCGCCACGCTTCAGCGAAGCGCGCCTGGTCAAAACCCTAGAAGAATTCGGTATCGGCCGGCCATCTACCTACGCCTCCATTATCAACACCCTGACTGCCCGTAAATATGTGCGTTTGGAAAAACGGGTCTTCTACCCGGAAGACGTCGGCATGGTGGTTAGCGATCTGTTGTCCAATCATTTTGCACAGTACGTAGACTACAACTTCACCGCGCAACTCGAAGAGAACCTCGATGCCATTTCTCGCGGCGAAGCCCAGTGGAGACCACTACTCAAAGAATTCTGGGAACCCTTCATTACCCTACTAAAACAAAAAGAAACCGAAATCTCCAAACAGGATGTCACCACTGAAAAGACCGATCGGGAATGCCCTGAATGCAAGAAACCGCTGGTTATTAAACTCGGTCGCGCCGGTCGTTTTCTAGCCTGCAGCGGTTTTCCCGAGTGCCGCTATACCGAGGCCTTGAACGGCGACGCCAAGGAAGAGCCGGTGATTTCGGACCAAAAGTGCGAAAAATGCGACGCGCCGATGCTCATCAAGGAAGGCCGTTACGGCAAGTTTTACGCTTGCTCGGCCTATCCGGCCTGCAAAAACATTCAGCCGCTGGTCAAGCCCAAGGCTCTAGGCATCACCTGCCCGGGCTGCAAAGAGGGTGAGCTCCAGGAGAAAAAGAGCCGCTACGGCAAGATCTTCTACTCCTGCAATCTCTACCCCAAATGCAAGTACGCCCTGTGGGATCTGCCCATTGAAGAGGCCTGCCCAAAATGTGACTTTCCGTTGATTGTGGAAAAAGTGACCAAGCGGGACGGAACCTATCGCAAATGCCCGCAAGAAGAGTGCGACTGGAAGTTGGTGCTGGTGCCACCGGAGAAAAAACCCGCCAAGAAGCCAGCGGCCAAGAAGCCAGCGGCTAAGAAGCCAGCGGCTAAGAAGCCAGCGGCTAAGAAGCCAGCGGCTAAGAAGCCAGCGGCCAAGAAGGCGGCCCCAAAAAAGGCCTCCGACACAAAGGTCGCAGCGGAAAAGGCTCCACCCAAGAAAAAGCCAGCCGCCAGCAAGACAAAAAAAACGGCGGCGACTAAAACCAAAGAGGACTAACTTCCAACCGACCGGACTGCAAAGTCCGGTCGGTTTTGCTTTACGGACCGGCACCATGCGTTGGCGCCGGCATAAGGATTCCACCGTGTCCAGCACTCCAAAGATTACCGTTATCGGCGCCGGTCTGGCCGGCTGTGAAGCAGCCTGGCAAGCCGCCCGTGCCGGCTGTTCTGTCACCCTGTTTGAAATGAAACCCCAGCGCTTTTCCGAAGCTCACCAGTCCGCCGATTTGGCGGAGCTAGTCTGCTCCAACAGCTTTCGTGGTGCCGGCATGAATAACGCAGTCGGTTGTCTGAAAGAAGAACTGCGCCGTTGCAATACCCTGTTTATGGAAGCGGCGGATGCCACAGCAGTGCCTGCCGGCGGTGCTCTGGCCGTCGACCGGGAAGGCTTTTCCGCCTATATTACCGAGCGTATCGCAAGCCACCCCCTAATCAACGTACAGCGCCAAGAGCTGAGCGAGGTTCCTGCTGAGGGTTTGGTTATTATCGCCTCGGGCCCCCTGACCTCTGCTGGGCTCTCTAGCGAAATCGCGCGCCTGACCGGCAGCGAGCATCTTTACTTTTACGATGCCATTGCGCCCATTATCGAGGCCGATTCCATCGATTCTTCGATTGCCTGGCGGGCCTCCCGCTACGGTCGAGGCGGCGCTGATTACCTCAACTGCCCTCTCAATCGGGACCAATACATGGCGTTTGTAGCCGCTCTTAAAGAGGCTGACAAAGTGCCGGGCCGGGATTTTGAGAAAATTGTCCACTTCGAAGGCTGTATGCCTGTCGAAGAGATGGCCGCTCGGGGGGACCTGACCCTGGCCTTTGGCCCGATGAAACCGGTGGGTCTGCCCGATCCTCGCACCGGCCGCGACCCCTTTGCCGTGGTTCAATTGCGCCAAGATAATTTGCACGCCTCCCTGTACAATATGGTCGGATTTCAAACCAAGCTGACCTATCCAGAGCAGCGGCGCATCTTCCGCACCATACCGGGCCTGGAACAGGCCCGTTTCGCCCGTCTTGGCAGCATGCATCGCAACACCTTTATCAACGCCCCCCGCTGTCTACACAACGGATTGCAATTCAAAGACGACTCAAGGCTGTTTTTTGCCGGTCAGATCACCGGCGTTGAAGGCTACGTAGAATCAGCAGCCACCGGACTGCTGGCTGGTCTTTATGCTGCGGCACAGCTCAAGGACCAAACCCTTCCGCAGCCACCAGCCACGACCGCCCTCGGTGCACTGCTGCACCATCTGGATGCCTCCAGCCCAGAAGGTTTCCAGCCCATGAATGTCAACTACGGACTATTCCCCCCCCTTGAGGGAGGGCGGATGAAACGCAGTGAACGGAGGCTGGCCATGGCCGAGCGAGCGCTGGCAGCTATTACCCCCTGGTGGCAAAAGATGTCGGTAGTTTTACCCTGAGCCCCACAGTAGACTACTTAAAATGGCCGATTCTAAAGCGGTTTGTTTTTTTTGCAGCGCTCTGGTATTCTCGGATACCTTCACTATCGTTGGAGAAGGCTCTATACTAGCCAGCAGTTTTGGCTGCCCGGCTGAACTCCCTTTAGATGGGATGCCGCCTGGTCCCCTGTATTTTAATTAGGGATTAAATGTCTACCCCTTTGGCCACATCAGAGTCCCCAGAGACGCTACTGAAACGGTTCGCCGCCGCACCGGAACTTGAGCCTTTTGAGCTGGCGCTCTATGACCGTCAATTTCTGTTATTGGCCATTAGCTCATCCAAGGCAGCCTTGTGCGGCAACCCGACTAGTCCCTTTTGCAATCCCGCCTGCCACGCCCGAAGGGCAGCAAAGATGGCAATAGTTGAAGCAGATAACGAAGCACGTCTGATTCAATGCCCTGGCAGCCTTCAGCACTGCTTGGTACCGTGCCGGAACACAAACGGCCAACGCATCTATCTGCTCATCGGCGGCGGCCGGGAACCGCAGAACAATCTTCCCTACCTTGAGGAATTGGCCTGTCTCAATCAGGTGGAGGCTTTTCCCCTGTTGAAACAATGGAATCAGTTGCAACAGTTCAAGGCCTCGGAGCTACTAGAGGCCGGCCGAACAGCCCAATCACTGTTCCTCTCCTTTTCGGCCCCATCTCCCAAGCCCCGTAATGACTCCTCTGCCCTAAGCGAAGCATTGATCGACGCCCTGCTTCAGGCAGATACCGTACTGGCCTCTGCAACGGATCAGCAAACCCTGAGAGAAGCGATAAATACGCTCATGGAACCGGCCTTTGGCCCCCGTTCAATTTCCTTTATGGCGCCAGGAGAGAGCGACCCCGACCTGCTTTGTCTCGGCAGAGATTCTGCTTCTCCTGCAGAGAACCCGGAGTTTTTATCGTCAGGAGTAGGCAGCAACAAAACGCCACAGACCTGCGACGCACAAATGACCTGCTTGCCCTTACAGGGAGACAAAGAATTTCTCGGCAGCCTGCTTTGCAATAGCCCGGCGCTATCATCCCGGGACATGCTATTACTGAACATGATTTCTGAACGCATCACCTGCCGACTGCAACAACTGAGAAATCTCCAAACTGCCCCAAAAAATTCTACGCCACCTGATTGTGATTTTAACCACTTACTAACCTTGACCACACCGCAGGAACTCTGCCAACGCATTCTTGAGGATGCCGTCGCCCAGGTCCCTGCGAGCAAGGCTTCGCTTATGTTGCTCAACAGCAACGGCAGCAAACTCCATCTGCTGGCCAACATCGGCATGAACCAGGCTATGGCCGCTGATCTGTGCATCCCTTCCGATCAGGGAATCGCCGGGCAGGTGCTGCAAAGCGGTCAGGCCCTTTTGGTCGAAGACCTGGAACAGGACCCCCGTATCAGCAGCGTGCCACGCCCCCGCTTTGAATCAAAAACTTTCCTGTGTTTGCCTCTAACAACAGGGGATAAACATCACGGCGTCATCAGCCTGGCCGATCGCCAAGATGGTCAACCTTTCAATCAACAGGACTTGGACCTGCTGACCAAGCTGACCGGACCGAGCGCTCTGCTCATCGAACGATTATGTAATCGTCAACAGGTCAGTAAATTGCTCGGGCAAGCCGCCCTTGATCCGGCAACAGAGGTCTACAGCGCAAGTATGTTCAAACGCCGCTTTACCGAAGAAGCCAGTCGCGCTACCCGCCTGCAACAAGGCCTGGCACTCTTGCTGTTTAAGACCGACCAGCCTGACGAAGCAAGTCACCAGCAAGCCATTAATCTGGCTACTCGTTTGAAAGACTTGGTTCGCAAAATGGATGCCGTCGGCCGTCTCGACAAAAATCTATTTGCAGTACTACTGCCCGACACCGCCAGCGAGGTGGCACTAACCATTGCTAACCGCCTGCATAATCAACAGGACGATGCAGGAAATGACCTACCGAGCGTTTCCTGTGGTATCGCCCTCTATCCCTGCAACGGCGTGTCTTTCGACCCACTGCTGAAATCCGCAAAAACCGCTCTGACAAAAGCCCACCAACAGGGCGGCAACAGGGCAACGCTCTGTCAAGGCTCGGCCAGAAACGACAAGATAGTTTTTCTCTAACAAAAAAAGATTCTTTAAAATAGCCTACATCAACCTCCAGCCCTCCCTGTAACTAACTTCTGCCCATCGCAATCGCCCCCCTTTTTCTTGCAGAATTGCCTCTGCTATAAAGGCCTTCAATGGCCGACAGTGATAGCCTACCAACTCTCTTTTGTGCTTTTTCAGAAAGATCACCATGTCCTCTGTTAACGAACCGTCTCTTCATTGCCCTGAAACCTCCCTGCTGGTCCTGGCCTCGGCCTCGCCGCGACGGAAAGAACTCTTGGCCTCCCTCGGAATCGACTTTCAGGTTGTGCCCAGCCAGGCCGCAGAAATTTTGTTGCCCAACGAATCGCCCCGGCAGCACGTGATGCGTTTAAGCCGAGAAAAGGCCCTGGAAGTTGCCCGGCGCAAGGAAGTAACAGGACGCTGGTTTCTCGGCAGCGACACCGTGGTGCTACGGGATGAGACGATCCTCGGCAAACCGACCGACGACGCCGATGCCTCGGCCATGCTCCACTCCCTTTCGGGACGCAGCCATCAGGTGCTGTCAGGCTACGCCATCTATGACCGCAGCAGCGAGACGATGGAGGTCGAAGCGGTAACCACCCGGGTCCGGTTCAAGGAGTTGACAGACCAAGAGATAGCGGGGTACATTGCCACCGGCGAGCCCTTTGGCAAGGCCGGTTCCTACGCGATTCAGGGCATTGGCGCATTTATGATACCGGCCATTGAGGGCAGCTACAGCAACGTCGTCGGTCTCCCTTTGTGCGAAGTGGTGGGCGCCTTGGAACGCCTCGGCGCCCTGCGCCTGTTTGCCGAGACAACGGCGGAAGCAGAATGAACAAACCAGACTTCGCCAGAACGACCCCATCTTTTGCTTCACAGACCCGGAATAGACTATGAGCATTCAGGACAATCTTGCCGCCATCAATGGACGAATCCTGCAAGCCTGCCAACGGGTCGATCGTGACCCCACGGAGGTTCGTCTGGTGGCGGTGTCTAAAACCAAACCAGCGACCATGATCGAGGAAGCAGCCGCGGTGGGACAGCAACTGTTTGGCGAAAGTTACGCCCAGGAATTCAGCGCCAAAGTCGACCAACTCGGCACTTCTGTCGATTGGCATTTCATCGGCGGATTGCAGACCAACAAGGTCAAATACCTGCGGGGCAAGGTCAACCTGATCCACTCCGTCGACCGGCTGTCACTCGCCCAAGAGATCAATCGACAGTGGGCCAAGATCGACCAGGTTGCCAATATTCTCATTCAGCTCAACCTCGGCGCTGAGTCGACTAAGTCGGGTGCCGGCGAGGCGGAACTAGAGCAACTGCTAAGACAGGTGGCGGAGCTTCCCAACCTGCATATTCGCGGTTTGATGGCTCTGCCCCCCTATCTTGACGATCCTGAAGAGGTCCGGCCCTATTTCCGACGACTTCGGCAACTGGCCGAAATCATGAAAAGCCGCCAGATTCCGGGCGTCGAACTGCAGGAACTTTCCATGGGCATGAGTCATGACTTTGAGGTGGCCATTGAAGAGGGTGCGACCCTGGTTCGTGTCGGCTCAGCGATCTTCGGTACCCGCATTTAGGAGGCTATCGAACTTGCCATGAACCGACTGCAAAATTATCTGACCGGTCCAAGCTTCCGACAATTCTCGACAAATAGCCCTGCTATTCGCTCTCAAATTCTCGGAAACCTGAACTCGAACAGCCAATTTTTCGTTTCGGCCCGCTAAGTCCGACACCCTCCTGGAAAGTAAACCATGAGCGATCAGCAACCCCGGGCCCTGTGGGCTTCCCGTCTTGGATTTATTTTGGCCGCCGCCGGCAGTGCCGTCGGCCTCGGCAATATCTGGAAATTCCCCTACATCACCGGCCTCAACGGCGGCGGCGCCTTCGTCCTCGTTTACCTGATCTGCATTGCCTTGGTCGGGCTGCCGATCATGATGGCCGAGCTGATGATCGGTCGCCATACCCGGCGCGATGCAGTCGGCGCCTTCATCAAACTGGAAGGCCGGCGCTCCTTCTGGCTAAGCGCCGGCTGGGTCAGTGTCGGTGCGGCCTTTATTATTCTTTCCTACTATTCGGTGGTTGCAGGCTGGACCCTCGATTATGTTTATCGGGCCTTGGCCGGCAGTTTCAGCGGCCAATCCCCAGAGGTGGTCGAAGGGCTGTTCAGCGGCCTGATTGCTAACGGACCACGGCAGATCGCCTGGCATCTGTTGTTTATCGTCTTATGTCTGGGAATCGTCATTGGCGGAGTACAAAAAGGCATTGAACGCTGGAGCAAGATCCTCATGCCCCTGCTGTTCGTCCTGCTATTGCTGCTGTTTATTAACGGTCTGCTCAGCGAAGGGGCCCGCGCCGGTCTGGCCTTCATGTTTCGCCCTGACTTTGCCAAGTTGACCCCCGGCTCCGTATTAGAGGCTTTGGGACATGCCTTCTTCACCCTCTCCTTGGGCATGGCAGCCATGATCACCTACGGCTCCTATCTGAGCCAACAGGAGAACCTTTTTGCAGCCAGCCTGCGAGTGGCCCTGCTCGACACGGGCATCGCTCTAATGGCCGGCCTGGCGATTTTCCCAATAGTCTTTGCCGTCGGCCTGGAACCGGCCGCCGGTCCGGGTCTTATTTTCAAAACTATTCCGGTGGTTTTTTCCCAACTGCCGGGCGGCTACCTACTAGCCATTTTGTTTTTCCTGCTGTTGTCTTTTGCCGCTCTGACCAGCGCCATCTCTCTCCTCGAATCCCAAGTTGCTTATCTCATCGACGAGCGGGACTGGGGGCGCAAAAAAGCCACCAGTTTTCTGGCGGGATTGGCCTTTGTGGTCGGTATTCCTACCGCCCTTTCCTACAATACCTTGTCCGACTGGCACCTGATCGGCGAGCGCAATTTCTTTGACTCCGTCGACCTTATCGCCTCCAACTACCTGCTGCCCATCAGCGGCCTGCTCATCGCCGTCTATGTCGGCTGGTTCTGGAAGGGTTCCGAGGAGAAAAAAGAACTTCTTGCCGGCGGCGCCGGCTGGGTCTATCCGATCTGGCATTTCTTGATTCGCTATCTGGCGCCCTTGGCCGTAGCGGTTATTCTTTATTACAAGATAGAAGAGACCGGCGTTTTCGCCTGGCTGGGATCGTGGTTCAAAGGATAATTGCAAACGCAGGAGGGAGCCATGAAGACCGACACGTTTCTGTTTGACCTCGATGGCACACTGATCGATTCCCTGCCCGATCTAGCGACGGCTGTCAATCTATTGCGTAGTGAATTGTCCCTGCCCCCATTACCGCACAAGACAATTTCCCAACAGGTCGGGGACGGTGCCACCATGCTGGTCCGCCGAACATTGCCCAAAAAGGCCTTTTCAGCTCAACAGGTGCAGCGTTTTTTGGTTCTTTATCGAACCCACCTGTTGGATGAAACCCGTATTATGCCCGGCGTCGATAATTTTCTCATGAAGCATCAGGGCGAAAAAATGGCGATAGTAACCAATAAACCCTACGACCTCACCTTGGCCCTCCTCTGCGAACTTGGCCTCGATGCCTTTTTCTGCGCCATCATCGCCAGCAACGGAAGACTGCCCAAAAAGCCCGATCCACAACCGGTATTACAGGCCCTGCGTGAACTGGAGAGTACTCCAGAAACCGCGGTGATGATCGGCGACCACCATACCGATTTACGAGCCGGGCAGGCCGCCGGCGTCAAAACCTGTTTCTGCGCCTTCGGCTACGGCAACGATGATGGTTTAACGTATGATTATTTGGCAGAGACAACCGACGACTTGCTACGCCTGTTCCCTGCGGAGAACCCTTGGTAAATTCCGATCATCGTCTCTCCCAGCGGGAGATCGCCTTCTTTTTCTTTCCGCTGCTACTCAACGTACAGTTGATGAGCCTATCCCATTCCCTCATCAATGCCGCCCTGGCCCGTCTCGCCCAACCGGTCCTCACCCTGGCCGGTTTTTCCGTCGCGATCGTGTTGCACCTGTGCCTGGCCTCCCCGGCGTACCAGAACCACACCATTGCCATCGCTTTGATTCGCGGGCGGCGTTCCCTGCTGGGGGTCGGCCTCTACGTTGTGGCTGTGGCTCTTTATGTTTCTGTGCTGCTGGCCCTAGTCGCCTATACTCCCTTCGGCAAGTTAGTATTTGAACAATGGATTGGAGTCAGTCCGGCCATTGCTGATGAAGCCCTTTCGGCTCTAGCCATTTTGACCTTTCTGCCCTTCTTCACCGGACTGCGGGGCCTGTGCCAAGGCATCGTGATTCGCGCCCGACGTACCGGCTTGGTTTCTTTAGCCACCTTGATCCGAATCCTGTCACTGCTTGGCTTTCTACTGCTTGGCCAACAGTGGTTCAATGGAGCCGCCATCGGCGCCTTTGGCCTGCTGGGTTGTATCGTTGTGGAAACGATCTTCATGGTCTGGTTTGCCTGGAAAACCTATATCCCCTGTGCGGCGGAGGTTGAAAAAAGTCTGGGGGCTATCTTTCGTTATGCCTTCCCCCTGTCCTTTTCTTCGGCTATGCAGCAGACCGTACCGCTTATGATCAGTGCCATCATCAGCCGCCTGCCCGACAGCGCTTCAGCTTTGGCTGCATTTGGCATTATTCGCGGTTTTATCTTTTTACTAGCCGGCCCGATGCGTAATCTGCAGCAGGCCTATTTAACTTTGATCAAGGGTCGGGAGGATTTTCAAACCTTGACGATATTTTACCGGCGGGTCGCCCTTGGTATGGGGCTGATCACCCTGGCCATTGCCTACCCTTTCAATCGCATGGTGTTGGGTCAGGCAATGGGCCTGAACGTCGAGCTACGTCACTACATCGCACTGCCTCTGGCTATCTGTGCCCTCTATCCTGCGATTTCAGGAGTCATCTATCTATACCGCGGCGCCTATTCTGCCAAACACCGCACTGCCTTTCTCAGCTGGGCCACCCTCTGCAAAGTCACCTATCTATGCACCTGCTGGCTATTTCTGATGTTCAAAACACCGACTATTCCCGGTGTTGCCCTGGCGATCTTTCTACTCCTGTCCTGTGAGCTATGCGAGGCCTGGTATCTGCGTAGCCGTTTAAAATTTCTTGCATAACAATTTGTGTCTGCCTACAATATCGCAGGAGTAAGCCATGCCAAAAAAACATCCTTGTCCCGACTGTCGGCATTGCCTGTGGTGCACTGACACCCGCTGTTCCGTCTGCCTGCGTGAGTCGAAACCCTGTCAGCGTAAACTTTCCCAGGCGGAACAGATCGCCCTTTACGAAAGTATCAACCGCGCTCACCAACAGCAAAAAATGGAGGGCCGCATGAAACAGCGCGCCCTGTTTCTTTGCACCGACAACTCCTGCCTTAGCCCTATGGCTGCAGCCCTGGTGAGTTTTGACTTTGGCGACTGCCTAGAAGCCGTTTCCGCAGGATTGACAACCCAGAGCCTTAATCCGCAGGCCATAGCGGTTATGGCCGAACTGGGGATCGACCTCGGCTCTCAGGCTTCCAACGGCCTCAGCCACTATGAACGGGAGCCCTTCGATTACGTCATCACCTTGAGCGCCGAGGCGGAAAAGAATTGTCCCCTCTATTTCGGCGGCGTTAGACGACACTCTATGGGTTTTACCGATCCGAGTCAGACTCAAGGCAGTGCAGAAGAGATCATGACAGACTTCCGTAAGACCCGAGACAGCCTCCGTCAGCAGCTGAGTGAGTTCTTCCGCCAACGAATGGCCCACCAATAACCCGGCAGCCTTAAACGTTACGGTTTTCAAAAGCGCCCCTTTGGCAGCGGCTTCAAACCGGACAGGCAGCCTCAACTTCGGTAACGACCTCCATCATGAATGCTCCTAAGGAATTACCCGCGTCCATCATTAACGCTATTTTTGTTCTTGGCCTTTTTTCCTCCATCTGCTTCCGCGTACTGCTCATCGCCGACTCCCTCTACCCCCCCCTGTTTCGCCCCATCTGGTATGCAGGAGTGCTGGGCTATTGCGGATTCTTTCTGCACCGCTATCGCATCACCCGCAAGCGCAAGAACGCCATCCGCGGCATGGACCTGATCTCCAAGGTGAATCAAAACAACCTTAAAGCGGAAGATCAGAAGGCCGTCAGCTATATCCTCTCCTCCATCGATCACAGTAAGGAGGGGCTCAATTATTTGATTATTTTTGTCCTTTCGGGCCTGGCGATCGCCGCGGACCTCTACCTGAGCTACTAAACGACTCTGCGCAAAAAAAACGCCACCCAGGAAGGGTGGCGTTTTTTAGTTCGTGTCCATTCGGAAACTATGAATGGACACAGTGCAGTTTTCATATGGGAAAAGGGTCGATTCCGGATGAAAACTATTTGCGGCCTAACTCCTGAGAGCGTTGCGCCGCTCGGCTCACTGCCTCCATTAGAGCCGCTCGCAAGCCTTTTTTCTCCAAGGTCTTGACCGCCTCGATAGTCGTGCCCCCCGGAGAACAGACCTTATCCCTAAGAATTGCCGGATGTTCGCCGCTCTCCATTACCAACTTGGCGGCGCCAAACACGGTCTGAGCTGCCAGGTCCAGGGCCACATCCATGGTCAGCCCCTGCTGCACGCCACCCGCCGCCATAGCTTCAATCACGGTGTAGATATAGGCTGGTCCCGAACCGGAAACACCGGTCACCGCGTCCATCTGCCCTTCGCTGACTACCCGTACCATTCCTACCGCCTCAAACAACTGTCGAGCCGTCAACAGATCGTCTTCGCTGGCGTGAGTCCCACGACAGATCGCCGTGGCGGCAGCGCTGACCAGGGCCGGCGTGTTGGGCATCACCCGAATAACCCGAGGTTCGCCACTTAAGTAACCCTCCAAGGTCTGGCTGGTCACGCCGGCAGCAATAGAGACCAGCAATTTGCTCGGATCAAAGGCTGCGGCAATTCCAGGCATTACCAGCGGTACAAGCTGCGGCTTAATCGCGAGCACTACAACTTCGCTGGCAGCCACCACCTCGGCAACGTCGGCTCTCGCGTCGATACCATAGCACTCGACCAACTGTACCCGGCGGGCTTCGACAGGTTCGGCAACCAAGATATTGGCGGCCGGAAAAGCTCCCTTGATAAGGCCCTTAATCACGGCTTCCCCCATGTTGCCACCGCCAATGAAACCGATTTTTTCGATGGATATCATAACGCGTGAATCCTTTCCTAAAAGGCTGCTGAAAACAGTTATTTGAGACTTCTACTGCAGGCAAGTAAATATAATTATTCGGCCCATGTCAAGAAGACCCTCCTTCAGAGGGATACAGAGTTCCTTTTACGAGAATAAGCCTTTTCTAAGGAAGTTATTTCGTCGATGCTTTTTTTGTTGACACCCTTAGCCTTTGAAGAGTATATAGCAACCTCGACACAAGAGCTACTAAACAGACTGTTTACCATTGGTAAACTTTGAACACCCTTCCCTGGCTGCAATCATGTTGGAGATTTTCGTGAAGATCGGACAAAAACTCAAAAAATTGCGCATGGCCGACTCCCTGACTCAGGAAGAATTAGCCAGCCGCTCCGATCTGACCAAGGGCTATATTTCGCAACTGGAAAACGACGCCACTTCACCGGCAATCAGTACCCTTAAAGACATCCTTGATGTTTTCGGCGTATCGATCTCCGAATTCTTCGATGAGCCCCAAGAAAACCAGGTGGTATTTGGCAAAGAAGCCACAGTCATCGCTACAGATGAAGACGGCATTCGTGTCGAGCTGCTGGTTCCCGGGGCACAGAACCGCACCATGGACCCAGCCCTGATGACACTTCAAGCCGGCGAAGCCATGGACGAACAGTCCCTTCACGAAGGCGAAGAGTTTGGCTATTTACTCAGGGGCCGCATCGAACTCACCCTAGACGACAAAACTTATGTGGTGAAAAAGAACGAATGCTTTTTTTTCCCCTCGGACCAGCGCCATGCCGTTAAAAACATTGGCAACGACCCGGCAAAAATTTTGTGGGTGGTGACTCCACCCACCTTTGATTACAAAGGCAAATAACGTGCTGTTTGCTCTTTCGGCAACCATTGCCGTTGCGGGAAAACATTGCTAGTACGACCTTTCAGACACACTACAAAGAGGAACAGAACCATGAGCAAAGTGCTGATTATCGGTGCAGGTGGCGTTGGCCGGGTGGTGGTCCACAAATGCGCCCAGGCTAAAGAGGTCTTTACTGGGATCACCCTGGCTTCCAGAACCAAGTCTAAATGCGACGCTATTGCAGCGGAGATCCCCCATTTTCCTATAAAGACGGCTCAAGTCGATGCGGACAATGTCCCCGAGCTGGTGGCCCTGATCAAGCAGGAGCAGCCCCAACTGGTACTCAACGTTGCCCTGCCCTACCAGGACCTGACCATCATGGATGCCTGCCTAGAGACGGGCGTCGACTACCTTGACACCGCCAACTACGAGCCTCTCGATACCGCAAAGTTCGAATACAGCTGGCAGTGGGCCTATCACGAGCGCTTCAAGGAACAGGGCCTGATGGCTCTACTCGGTAGCGGTTTCGACCCCGGCGTGACCAACGTCTATACTGCCCTGGCAGCTAAGAAGTACCTCGACGAGATCCACGAGATCGACATCATCGACGCCAACGCCGGCGATCACGGTCAGGCCTTTGCCACCAATTTCAACCCGGAGATCAATATCCGCGAGGTGACGGCCCCCTGTCGCCATTGGCAAGATGGTCACTGGATCGAAACAGCGCCTCTTAGCACCAAACACAGCTTCGATTTCCCCGAGGGCATCGGGCCGATGAACATCTACCGCATGTACCACGAGGAGATGGAGTCGCTGGTCAAACACATTCCGACCATCAAAAAGGCTCAGTTCTGGATGACCTTTTCCGACAACTACCTCAACCACCTGCAAGTAATGCAGAACATCGGTATGACCCGTATTGACGAAGTGGAGTTCCAAGGGCAAAAAATTGTTCCGCTGCAGTTTCTCAAAGCGGTACTTCCCGATCCCGGCAGCCTGGGAGCATTGACCAAGGGCCGCACGTGCATTGGCGTTATCGCCCGTGGCATCAAGGATGGAAAACGCAAACAGGTTTATGTTTACAACACCTGTGACCATGAAGCCTGCTACCAAGAAGTCAACTCCCAAGCTATTAGCTACACGACCGGCGTACCAGCGGCGGTCGGTGCCATGATGATGCTCACCGGCAAATGGCGCGGCGAAGGGGTCTTCAACATGGAGCAGTTCGACCCCGAACTGTTCCTCGACACCCTCGCCACCATGGGCCTACAGACCCAGGTCATCGACGGCGGCGACTGGCCGGAGCTGTAATAGGTTTTTGTTCCCCTCCCCCTGTGACGCCGCCGAAGCGGGGTGGACGTTTTGCGAAACAGGCGGGGAAACTGTTTGAGCGAAGCGAGTTTTTTCCCGCCCGCAAAACGTCTGCGCTGCGCAGGGTACCCGAAGGGCAAGGAGGTGGGGCGCGTTTTTCTGCTTACTCTTTTGCCGCGCAGAAAAAGAGTAAGGCGTCGTGCGGGGGCGCAACCCCGCGGTGTGAGGTTTTCAGATTAGACAAAACCTTAAACAGAGGCAATAAGTGACCGGCATCGACATTTCGAAAATTCTTGAACTCGCCCCCTCCCCGGCCTACGTCATCGACCTCGGTCGCCTACGCCATAATCTTGCCATCCTCGACCAGGTACAACAACGCAGCGGAGCGAAGATCCTGCTGGCCCTCAAAGCCTTTGCCCTATGGCCTCTCTTTCCCCTGATCCGTGAAACACTACACGGGGTCTGCGCCAGCTCCCCTTGGGAAGCCCGCCTAGGCCGCGAAGAGTTCGACCGCGAAGTACACAGTTTTGCCGCTGCTTTCAAAGAAACGGACATTGCCGAACTGCTGGGAATCTCCAACCACCTGGTATTCAACTCCTTTAATCAGCTGGAGCGATTTCGGCCCCTGTGGCAAAAGGAACAAGGGCGGGTTTCGGTGGGACTGCGAATCAACCCGGAACATTCCGAAGGCCATACCGCCCTGTACGATCCTTGCGCGCCGGGTTCCCGATTGGGTATTTGCCGGGCCGAGTTCGACAACCGATCGTTGCAAGGTGTCGAGGGACTGCATTTCCATACTCTCTGTGAACACCTGTTTGAACCGCTGGCTCGAACGGCCAAGGTCATTGAAGAACAATTCGGTGAATTCCTGCCACAAATGAAATGGCTCAACTTCGGCGGTGGCCACCACATCACCAGTGAAGGCTACGACATAGACGGCCTGGTGGAGCTTATCCGCTACTTTCAGGACAAATACGACCTACAGGTCTACCTCGAACCGGGCGAAGCCATTGCCATCGGGACCGGCCTGCTGGTCAGCGAGGTCTTGGATGTGGTACATAATCAAGTCGACACGGCTATTCTGGATATCTCGGGTACCTGCCACATGCCGGACGTGCTGGAAATGCCCTACCGGCCAGAGATTTATCAAGGATCGGATGCCGGCCAAAAGGCTTTCACCTATCGACTCGGCGGACCATCCTGCCTGGCCGGAGATGTAATCGGCGACTGGTCTTTTGAACAGCCTCTGGCTCCCGGTGACCGGTTAGCCTTTCTCGACATGGCCCATTACACTATGGTCAAGACCACCACCTTCAACGGCATTCAGCACCCGCATATCTGCACCTTCGAACCAAAGACCGGCGAGCTAAAGACCTTGCGCAGTTTTGACTATCAGGATTTCAAAAGCCGACTGGGCTGACGCCCGTGGCATGAATTGACAATTTAGTTTACGCAGGGCTTAAGGGCCCGCCGAATTGCCTAACAACAACTCAACGAGTGATGCTTATGAAACGCTGGTCGATCAGGGACTCTGCAAAAATCTACAACCTGCCCAACTGGGGGGACGACTTCTTCTCCATCAACAAGAAGGGCCACATCTGCGTCCATCCCTCGCCGAGTTCCAAGTACTCCATCGACTTACGTTCCCTGGTCGACGATCTTATCAAGCGCAATATTCAGCCGCCGATTCTGCTGCGCTTCATGGACGTACTGCAGGGACGCATTGCTGCCATCAATCGAGCCTTTAAAAGCGCGATTACCGAATACGATTATCCGGCCGGTTACCAGACCTTCTTTCCCATCAAGGTCAATCAACAGCGCCAAGTAGTTGAGGCCATCGCCCACTTTGGCAAAAAGCACAACATGGGCCTGGAGGTCGGTTCCAAGCCAGAACTGGTCGCGGCCCTTTTCTTTGCTGCCGGGGAAAAATTACCGATCATCTGCAACGGCTACAAGGACACCGATTTTATCGAGATGGTCCTGTATGCCACACGCATCGGTTACGACATCACCATCGTGGTAGAAAAACTCTTTGAGCTGGAAAAGATCCTTGAACTGTCGAAAAAATCCGGCATCGTCCCTAAACTAGGGATTCGGGTCAAGCTCTCCTCCCGGGGCACCGGGAAATGGGCAACTTCCGGCGGTGACGACGCCAAGTTCGGTTTGAAGATTTCGGAACTGCTGGCAGCCGTGGAACTCCTGCGTGAGCACGAACTACTCGATACGGTTAAGCTGCTGCATTTCCATATCGGCAGCCAGATCACCAAAATTGACAAGATCAAAAACGCCCTGATCGAAGGCAGCCGGATTTATGTCGAGATGCGCAAGATGGGTGTTGGCCTGGAGTACCTGGATATCGGCGGCGGCATGGGTGTCGATTACGACGGTTCCAAATCTAGCGACTTTTCCAGCGCCAATTACACCATTGAAGAATACGCCAATGACGTCGTCTATCAGGTAAAGAACATCTGTGATGAGGCCGGCGTCACCTGTCCGAATATCATCTCCGAGTCGGGCCGGGCTACCGTGGCCCACTATTCGGTGCTGGTCACCAACATCCTTAATACCAATACTCAGAATGCTTTACCCGATTTCGACGAAATTCTGGAGAATGCCGAGAAGCTGTCACCAACGGTCAAGAAGCTAGTCGACATCTACAAAAGTCTGGACCGTCACTCCCTGCGAGTCGATTATCACGACACGATTCAACTGATTCAAGAGGCGGTCAGCCTGTTTAATCTCGGCTACCTGAACCTGCACGACCGTGCCCTGGCCGAATGGCTGCACAGTAAGATCTTCATCAAGATCAACAGCATCGTTGAACGCCTGAAGACGGTACCCGACGAACTGCAAGAGTTTCAGCAGAGCCTGCGGCAGACCTATTTCGCTAACTTCTCCCTGTTTCAGTCGCTACCCGACTCCTGGGCTATCGATCAGCTGTTTCCCATCGTGCCGATTCAGCGCCTGAACGAAAAGCCGGAGATCATGGCCTCCATCGCTGACATAACCTGCGATTCAGACGGCGAGATTACCAGCTTTGTCGGTGAGCAGGGTCGCACCGAACACCTGCCTATTCACAAGATCGAAGCGGACGAAGATTACTATATCGGCTTTTTTCTAATCGGTGCCTACCAGGAGATTCTCGGTGACATGCACAACCTCTTCGGCGACACCAATGCCGTCCATGTCAGCTTCAACCGCAAGACCAACTACAAAATCGATACGGTGATCAACGGCGACGCCACCTGGGAAAGCCTCAAATACGTGCAATACAAGGGTCCGGAGATCCTCAAACATGTCCGCGACACCCTGGAAAAAGGCGTTGCCTCGGGCAAGATCAGCTTCGAAGAGACCAGTCAGTTTCTGGCCCTACTGGATAAGACACTGGTTTCCTACACCTACCTCGGAAAATAATCTGCCCTTCGACCCTGGGCTGCCAGACTTCTGTTCAATGCATAAGCAATAAAAAGAGGCGAAGCCCCGCGGGCTTCGCCTCTTTTTTATTGCTACCTAGTTTTCATCCAGAAACTACACTATGGCCGTCCAGAGTTTCCGGTAGATACTGCCAAATGGTGCGATTTCAGAAATTCAAAATCGCAGCGAGCTGCATTTGATCCCCGACGTGTACGGTACTAAACATCCTTCTGGAAAGATTTTTCACAGAGAGGCTCTGAATCGGGACAAGGTTCAGCGGTAGGTTTCCCGCAGATAGATGAGGCCTGGCCGCCCCTTGTAGAGACCAAAGGTGGCCCGTCCCAGCGGATTGTCATCGTGGTTTCCATCTCCATCCCAATCGTAGCGAAGCCAGTTGAGCAGGCTCAGGTTGGCCGTTACATCGACAAAGCCATCGGCACCCGGTGGACTAAACCTCAGGTTGGCATCACCCCCACTAAAGGGATTGGACAGCGAGACGCTGGTGGTATCGCTACCGCTACCGACAACAACAGAGATATTGCCTGCAACCTCAGTGCTGCCGTTATTCAGAATTAATTGAGTCAGAGGCAAGCTGGTGCAAGTGTCTCCATTGTTGGGGATAAAGGCGGTACCATCAAAGTATTCGGCCCGCATGGGCATGTCCAGGGCGAGCAGTTCCGAGCCAAAGGCATTGTTTATAATCAGCCGCCCCCAGCGCATCTCCTTGCCGGCATCAAAGGCCATGCCGTTGCCGGCCGTCGCCTCCCCGAAATGTACGGGATTGGCCGTGTAGGCAATACCGTCGCTGTCCAGCACATTGATTGCCAGACTGATCTCGGCGTCGAAGGGCGCCTGCGGATCGCTACGTTCAAAAAATAGGCCATCGCCAACGTCGAAAGTCAACAATCCTATCCCGCCCCCCAATACACTGACCGCCGGATCGCCTAGAGAAACGTTGGAGATTTCAACGGTACCTGCTGCGGCACTATATAGTTTCCCTGTGAGGCTGCCGGCAGCACCGCTGGTGATTTTCCACCAGTCGCCGCTATAGTTGACGGTGGTGACGTTCTGCTTATTTTGAGCAAAGACAGTAACGACCGGAGCCACAGCATAATCGAAAGGCTGGCCGAGATAGCTGAAGCTTCCGGTGGCACAACCGGCGGCGAACTGCGGCGTAGTAAGACTGACGGCAAAGTGATGGGGGGTGAAACGACCGACGGGAACGCTACTGCCGATCACATCAATCCCGCTGTCAAGGTAGTCCGTCGCCAATGCAGAGACGGTAACAGTGCCGACCTCGCTATAGAACACGCTGCTATCCTGCGCCACCCCGGAACTGTAATCAGCCGCTACCAACAAACCGTCACTTAAAGTGCCGAGAACCCCGCTAACGGGAGCAAAAGGAGCAACAGCACTCAGTTTCGTGTCGGCGGCGAAGTTCGTGGTCACCGTGCCGTCGCTGCACACCCCGGCGACCTCCAGGGCAAAGTCCTTCCCGGCCGGCCAGTGAGAGGTACCGCTAGAAGTGGTATTGTCCAAGGGGGTAGCGCCATCGCTGGTGGCCTGCACCCGCAGCGAATGGGGTGCGACTACAAAAGAGTCGTTGCCGATCATGATCAGCCCCACTTCCTCACCGCTACCTTGGTAACGGGCGTTGAGCTGCAGTTGACCGGCGTCATCGTAGGTCAAGGCAAAGGTGCTGCGTGCCTTGTCGTTGAAACGCAGCTCAACATCGGTGCCGGGAGTAGCGGTCTCCAGCGCGGTGCCGTTGAGACGTGGAACTTCGGAGCCAGTGTCCGGCTGCAAATAATCGAACCAGAATCCGACGGTTTTGAGTTGACCGGTAAAGCCGCCGTCGGCAACGCAAGCCTCGGCATCCTCGCCAACTTCCCCCTTGCGTACCGCCTGAATAGACGGTAATTCTGAACTCTGACAAGAGGTCAGATCCGGAACGCTGACCAAAAAACCGGAATCGTAAAAGTCGATGCCGCAATCCCCCTCGACGCCGCTATTGTAACAACGATAACCGTTGGTCGGCGCAGGATTCGCATTGGTCAGCCCCAGGGTCACGGGCCCGAAAACCGTTTGCCGCAGTTGTATCGTCCGATTGCCGGTAAAGGTGTAGATATCACCACCGATCCAAGTTAACGAATTTGAGGACGCAGGAGTCATGCTCAGGGTAACCGAGTAGGTCGTTTCACTGGTGCAATCGGCATCGGCACAGGCCCGCAGAGCGACATCAGAACGCTGACAGGTCAGTCCGCTTCCGGTATGTTCGATGCGGATATGATCCGGGCCGGCAATTACTTCGCAACCGAGCGCATCCAGGATCTCCGACTGTACATCGGTAGCGTAGTCGAACTCCGTGTTATTGCCAACCTCTACGCTTCCCGCACTCAAAATAGCGCCGGTGATATTAGTATTATTCCCGAATTGAATACTGGAAGAAGCGCCGGGTGAATAGATAATTCCGTTAAAGTCGGCATTAGAGCTACCCTGGTCTGCGTTCCCTATCTGAAACGACGCAGAATCATACAAAAAAACAATAAAGTCACCCGTATCGCCCAACGAATTAAATTTAGACTGATTGCCCCCCTGCAAAGATTCCTTGATATAAAGGTTGACCTGGCCGGATGGTACAATCGTTATTTCGCTTTTATTTTCAAAAGAAATCTTTTCAATGAAATAATCCCCCGGTGCAAGTTGAACCGTTGCTCCTTTTTTGGCGATGAGTTCCTTAATGTAGTAGTCACCGCCGCTGAAAGTGACCGTATCGTTTTTACCCTTAGCCTCAAACTCAATGGTGCCATATTTCCCGGCTGCAACCGGGTTATTGGGTGGTTTCAGATCCGTGCTTCCCGTTTCTGGGAATATTTCAGGATCGATCGGCGGGAAATCGAAGTCAATGGTCTCACAATTCCCGTCAGGGGTCGGAGTATTTCCGCTGTAAGTGATCGTATTACTATTTATTTCACTGTTATTACCATACTGAAAAGAAGTCTCCCCGATAACGCCGTAGCCAACCAATTCGTTTATATCGTCGCAATGTCCTTCTTCTACTACACCGAAACTGTTTTGAGCAGTATTAAAAGAAACAAAGAGCAAGAGAAACAAGCAAATGAATCGGCGTAAAACAGAGTATCTTTTTAATGCATTCATAACAGTCCCTCTAACAATCATGTCTCAGACAAATTATTTTAAACCTCATGGAGCCCCAACCTTCACAAGGGCCCGGCGTGAGATGTCATCGGGCGAACCGTAGTGGCCGAAGGTCGCCGTGCATTGATCCGCATAGATCATCGGAACTGATCAGGGCTGGGCATCGGTCACTCGAACGGTGAGCTGGCGAGAAACATAGTTTTCGTCACCGTAACTGCCCCACTCGGCCAAGGAGCTGATGCGGAAAACCTTATAGCTCTGCCCCCCCTCGGTAAAGGGTGTTTCGCGACAATCGACAGCAACACTGAAATCACCAACATCAAAACTGCCGGTGCCGGTAGTACAATTGCCACTAGCCAGATCACGAAAGATACCCCACTCCAGACCGCTGCGCGCCGCATGGTAAGCACGGCCCCCTTGCAGGGCCATGACCGTGGTTTGGCTCTGCACCCCGGCGACCAGCACCATGTAACCGCCGATGGCGGACAGAACCACCAGAATAAAGAGTGCGATCTGCTGCAACAGAGTCACTGTTTCACCAGCCTCAGAGAGCTGCAACTGCAGTGTCACCAACCCGGCGCGCTGAGAGATGCCGGGCTGATAGGTGAAATTGCAGGCGCTGACGTTGCTGGCCATGAGGGCGGAGGAGCCTCCGGGAGTGTTGGACTGGGTTGCTGAAATACCGTAGCCGGCATAGCGCGTCAGGGTGTTGGCCGTCAGATTGCAAACGTAACTGACCGGCTGATCCACAATGAAAAACCGTTGAAAGGGGGAGGAACGGGGAAACTGAATGGGCGGATTAAGGTTAACTAAATTGACAGCGCTGCCGGCCCCGACTCCGGTACGATTATCGCCCATATAGGCATTACCGCTGGCGCCGGTTGCACTGAGATTATAGACCACAATGCTCTGGCCAATGGTGGGCGCGGTATCGAGACTACCGAGCACCTCGAAGCCATCCGTATCGATACGGGTGAAATCGAGACCATTACCAGGGCCATAAGACCGATAACGACCGCCATCGACGGTATGCAGCAGTTCCAGGACCTGACCGCCAGGGTCAATCCGCACACTGTTGGGCAAAGCTTGACGAACATCGCGCTGCATACGCCGCAGAGCGGTTTCCGCCCCATCTACCAAACCGGCGCGGCGGGACAGATCAAGAAAACCCTGAATCGGCTGAACGATAAACATGCCGCCCAAAGCCGCCATAATGCCGGTTATCACCAGCACAACGATCATTTCCACCAGGGTAAAACCGCCGGGTTTTCTATGAAAGGGAAACGAATACTGCATGGGACCTCATGATAGCCGCAGGTAAACA